>CAYZTJ010000209.1:0-4741 GCA_964481215.1 uncultured Nitrospira sp.
CCGACCAGTTGCAGCTGTTGATCGTCGATGACGAGCGGGCCATCCGGGAAGGGTGCCGGGAGATGGCCGAAGCGCTCGGCTTCCAGGCCTTGGTGGCGGAGAACGCCAACGCGGCCTACAAACAGCTGGACGCCCACGGCGTCGACATTGTTCTGCTAGACATGAAACTTCCGGGAGCAGGGGGCCTGGAGGTTTTGCGCGAGGTCAAACGGCGCCGGCCGGAAGCGGTGGTGATCATCATCACTGGTTTCGCGACGGTGCAGTCGGCCGTGCACGCCATGAAACAGGGCGCGTACGACTATCTGACGAAGCCGTTCGACCTTGAAGAACTCCGGCTTTCTCTGGAGCGCGCCACGGGGCATATCAAGGCGGCTACGGAGAATCGGATGCTTCGCGAGAAACTCAAGTCCCAACCTGCTTTCCAGAACATCATTGGGCGCTCGCCCGAGATGGAGAAGCTCTTCCGCATCATCAGCAAGGTGGCTCACAGCCATCACCCCGTCCTTATCCAGGGGGAGAGCGGCACCGGCAAGGAGATGGTCGCCCGTTCCATCCACTTCTCCGGGCCGAACCTCGACAAGCCTTTCATCCCCGTCGATTGTGGCTCCCTGGTCCCCACTCTCATCGAGAGTGAACTCTTCGGCTACGTCAAAGGAGCGTTCACTGGCGCGAATCGCACCAAGGAGGGACTGCTCACCATCGCCGATGGCGGCACCATCTTCCTCGACGAGATCGGCGAGATGCCCGTGGACCTGCAAGCCAAACTCCTGCGTGCGCTGCAGGAGAAGGAGATCCGTCCGGTCGGTAGCACCAAGCGAGTGCCCATCAACGTCCGCATCCTCGCCGCCACCAACCGCGACTTGGAACTGGCCGTGCAGAACGGCACCTTCCGCAAAGACCTCTACTTCCGCCTCAACGTCGTCAATCTGCGCATTCCCCCCTTGCGCGAACGGCGCTCGGATGTGCCGCTGCTCGTCGCCCATTTCCTCGAACGCCAGAAGCGCGCCACCGGTATCGACCGCAACATCAGCGATGACGCGCTGAAACTGATGATGAACTACGACTGGCCCGGCAATGTCCGCGAACTCGAGAACAGCCTCGAACGGGCCGCGGCCCTGAGCTCGGGGCCGGTGCTCCACATCGCGGACCTGCCCACCCAGGTGCAGAACATCGACCGCCCGGTCTTGCGCGCGGCGCCGCCGGGGAGCCATGGCGTGGTCCCCATCGCGGAACTCGAGCGCCAGGCCATCATCACCACCCTGAACCAGGTGAAGGGCGACAAGCTGCTCGCCGCCAAGCTCCTGGGTATCGGCAAGACCACCCTGTACCGCAAGCTCAAGGAGTACGGTGCCGGACTGTGACCACCACGGAGACGAACCTATGCTTATGATCGTCAGCTCAGCCAACAATGCTCGCGAATGCTCGCTCGCCTTGGAGAAACCGACCGGCGAACGCTCGGTCTACTGCAGTTCCATCCGCGAGGCCGTCCATAAACTCCAGTCCCAGGAATTCTCCGCGGTGGTCGTCGATCAGGTGCTCGTTGACGCCGGTGCCGGGTCGCTCGACCTGCTGTGGAAGCACTCCGGGTCGGCCGCGCTCGTCACCGTGAACTTCGCCATCCACGGCGTGGAACGCGTTCTCCGGGAAGTGAAGGCCGCCCTGCGCCGCCGTGAGCGCGAGCAGCTCAGCGTGCACAAGGCGGTGGCGGACCGCTTGCGGAATGAACTCACCGGCGCCGTCACCGGGATCCTGCTCTCTTCCGAACTTGCGCTCGCCCAGCCGGAGGTGCCCGCTCTGGTCGCCAGCAAACTTCGTTCCGTCCATGAACTGGCTCTGCAGATGAAGGAGCGCCTCGGCCCGGCGGCCTGAAACAATTCTGTTGCAGGGAGTTTGGCTCGCTGGTAGATTGACTCGCAATCCGTGTTTATTCGTCGTCTACAACCTTTTGTTTCAGCCTGACCTAAGGAACGAGGTACCGCATGACGCAACGAGCAGCTGCTACGCTCTTTCTCCTTGTGCTGCTTTGCAGCTTTGCCTTCTCCCAGACCCAGATCACGACCGGCGTGATCCAGGGCACTGTGACCGACCCCTCCGGGGCGGTCCTGCCGGGTGCCGAAGTCACCATCAAGAACCTGGACACCAACTTCACGAAGTCCTTCACCACCGACAATGATGGCCGGTTCGTGGGCGTCCTGTTGCCCCCCGGTCGCTACACCGTTACCGTCAAAAAGAGCGGTTTTGCCAGTCTGTTGCAGGAGAACCTGAACCTGACCGTGGGCCAGAGCGTGAACCTTCCGCTGGCCATGCGGGTTGCGGGAACCGAGCAGACCGTCGTCGTCAGCGCCACGCCGACCGTGGACGTCGCCCGCGTCGAATCCAGTACCACTTTGAACCAGACGGTGATCTCGGATACGCCCGTCCTGGGTCGTAAGTTCGAAGACCTTCTCACCCTCACGCCGGGCGTCAGCGTGGTGCAAGGTCCGGACGGTGACGAGATCACCTTCAACGGGCAGCGCGGTATCTTCAACAACGTCAGCATCGACGGCGGCGACTTCAACAACGGCTTCTTCGGTGAGCAGAACGGCGGCCAGCGCGCGGCCGTTGACATCACCATGGAGGCCATTCGCGAGTTCCAGGTCGTGGCCTCAGGTGCCAGCGCCGAGTTCGGACGCACCGCCGGTGGCGTGGTGAACGTCATCACCAAGTCCGGCACCAACGATTTCCACGGCAGCCTCTTCCACTTCCAGCGCCTGGAAGCCCTCTCCTCGGATACCTCCACCGGCGAGCCGCTCAAAGATTTCCACCGCGAGCAGTCCGGCGCCACCTTCGGTGGCCCCTTCCGCAAGGACAAGGCGTTCTTCTTCATCGCCTTCGAGCAGATCGGCGGGAACCTCCAACGCGCTAACCTCAGTCGCCAAGTAGGAGCGACGGCCTGTCCCGTGACGACTCCCACGATCGCTGCCAACGAAGCCATCATCAGCACCAACTTTGACTGCCAGCGCCTTGCCCTCCTCAACTTCATGCGCACCACACGCTCGCAGGAAGAAGGGCTTCCGGTGCGGCGTCCTATCCACAACACGGCCGTGCTGGCGAAGACAGACTTCAATTTCAGCCAGCGGCATCAGGCCAACATCTCTTACAACTTCAACTCCTCGCGCAAGGTCAATGAGACCTTTGACGTTCCTACCTATGGCAACTCCGCCAATGGCATCGAAGGGACTTCGTACATCCACGCGCTGAATTTCAACCTCTTCTCCACCTTCACCGACCGCGTCCTGAACGAGGCCCACTTTACCTACGGACGGGAAGACCGCCCGCGTGAAGCTTCGCCCAGCAACGTCCCGGCCGATACCGCTATGGGCGGCTTCTTCAGCCCCACCGAAGCGACCTTCCGTTTCGGCAACCCATTCTTCCTCGCTCCTAAGATCGACGAGCTCTTCTGGCGCACGCAGATTCGTGACAGCGTCTCGATGATCAAAGGGAAGCATTCCATCAAGTTCGGCGGCGAATGGCTGCATAGCCGCAACTCGCAAGTCTTCCGCGGGTTCTTCAGAGGGCGTTATATCTTCGATTCCGTCACCGGCTTCCTGCGCTACGCTTCGCCCGCCGCCGCGGGCGGCTTCGGCCCCAGCGTCGAGCGCTGCTCCAACGGCACCTATGTGACGACTGCGGCGCCGTTCAGTCAGGCCTGCGCTGGCGGCTCCACCAGCACTGGGACGCCGCTGCTCCTCTACCTCCAGGGTGCGGCGGGGAACTTGGGCCCGGCGACCGATGCCGCCGGCGCCTCTGATATATCGAATGAAGATCTCGCGCTCTTCATTCAGGACAAGTGGCAGGTCCGGTCGAACCTGGTGCTGAACTACGGCCTCCGTTGGGAAGCCCAGACCTTCCCCGATCCCACCGTCCCGCCATCTCAGACTGTCTATGCGGCACTCATCGGCAATCCGGCCTTCCCCTCGAACGGGAAGCTGCCCAGCCAGACGAAGATGTTCCAGCCGCGCGTCGGCTTCTCCTGGGACATCGCCAGCACCGGCCGCTCCGTCCTCCGCGGGAGCTTCGGCATCTTCAACGGACGCCAGAATATGCTCTCGCAGGTCGGCTCCATCACCGCGAACGGCGTGCAGCAGGCCACGATCGCAGGCGGCGCCTTTGCCAATCCGACCGTCCGCCCGACTTGGCCGAACTTGGCGCCAACGCCCCCGCCTCCGGCCCCGGGCACCTTCCCGCTCTTCAGCGGCGTACGCGTCTTTGATAGGGACTACCAGAACCCGCGTATCTACACCACGAACTTCGCCTTCGAGCAGGAACTGGCGGCGGATTGGTCGGCCTACGCGGATTTCACCTGGTCGAAGGGCGTCTACCTCACTACTTTCCTCGACTACAACCGCGCGGATCGTGGTGGCACATTCGGCCCGCAGTTGGGTGAGACCATGGTCACCAGCAGCCGGGGCAATTCGCTCTATCGTGGACTCACTCTCGGCGCCCGTAAGCGCATGAGCCATCGCTACCAGATGGAGATGAACTACACGTTCGCCACCGACTACGATAACGATTCCAACGAGCGCGACCCGTTCACCGATCGTAGTCCCAGCCCGGACCCGGGACGCACCTTCAACCTGCGCCCCAACTACTCCTATTCCGATCGCGACATCCGCCACAAGTTCAATCTGGTCACCAGCGCCAATTTGCCTTGGTCGCTCGATGCCAGCTTGCGCATTCAGGCCCGTTCCGCTCAGCCCCT
>CAYZTJ010000210.1:0-4688 GCA_964481215.1 uncultured Nitrospira sp.
GTAGGGGCGACCGGCAGGTCGCCCGCCGCGCCGATGCTCAGTTTTGCCGCGGTTTCGTGGATAGACGGGCGACCTGCCGGTCGCCCCTACGAGATAGTTGCGAAATCCATGCGCCATCACACTCGCGGCGATCCGAGCGGTGATATGCGATTGCCCTGGAGTCCTTTGGGAAGCGATCCTTCCGGAGATGCGACCGATGCACACGATCGCCGTGATGCCACTCAGGGCCTGAAGATGCCGAGCTCCTTGGCGAACTCGCATTTGCGTACTTCCCCGTCGATCATCTCCACTTCTCCGACAAAGCGCGCATCCTTCATTTGCGACCTGAGCATGGTATAGGAAAAGATTGCCAGACGCATATGATCAGGAGGAACCTGACTGGCGACCTGCCAGTATCGGAAGGCAAGTTCGTGCCCCTCTCTTCGCCGAATTCCCAATAGGATGTCGAAGCGTTTCCGTCGGAATGCACAATGACTGGAGTTGCGGCACGATCGAGCCCACTAAGGTTCGACAGGAATTCCGCGGCAGGCTCCATGGGCCCGCCGCCCTCGCGCACGCTCGTCAAGACGTTCAGTCGCAGCGTGCCCGTATCCGGACCATCGGCGTAGAACATTCCCCCACCCTCCGGTTCGTACTCTTCGATCCAGTCCGTGGGGATGCGGAACCGCACCAGGCCGCCTCGGTAGTTGATCGTCTTGAATTGGATGGGTGTCGACATGGCTGCTCTGGCTCAGATGGGGGTTCCTGAAGTTTGGCATCGGAGGATGCCGTCGGACTTGCGGCGGGTCAGCTATTGTCTCGATGCTGAACGAGGCAAATCCTCCGCGATCTCCGCGGCTCCGCTTGCCCCGGACATTCCATGCGGATCTGGAAGCGGCCGCGAGAAGAGCCTCCGCCCGTCGTCGGCATCCGCGGTGCCGCTCGACACATCGGAGCTACATGTCTGGCAGGCAGAGAACATCGCGATAGGCGCAGAGGTCGCGGATGAGCGTTTCCTCGTCAGCCATGATCTTGGCCCTTTCCGCCTCCCCGATGAGTTGGATGATGTAGCTTTGCTCGGCGATGCCCTGCATATCAATGAACGGGTCATGCAGACTGGAGTGATCGCTGAGGTTTGGAACTGCCCCGATGTCTTCGTTCGTCATGTTTGGGGCGTAGAACATCAGGTGCGGCATGCCCATGGTGTGAACCTTCATGTCGGGAGGTCCCACCGCGCGCATGACCGGCCCGACCATATAGGACAAACCCGGCTTCTGTGGCGCTCGATAGGTCTTGTTCATGTAACGACGTTCGACTTCGGCCTTCAGACCGACGGGACTCATGCCTTGGGCACGAAGAGCGGCTGTATCCATGATGACCCTGAGATGCGCCTTCGTGCCTACGGCGTCGTAGCAGAGCGGGATATAGATGTCGTCGCGAAAGTCTGCGAGTTCCCAGACGGTGCGCTCGACAAGGCAGGTCACGCCATTCGTTCCCCGTCGATGAAGTTGATAGCCCTTCTTGGGATCGAGCAGATATACGGTTGCCTTGTCGCGCAGCGCCGGCGGCACCGCGCTCAGCGCAAACCGGGATTCGAGTTTGGCTGGCATTTTCTCGATGGTTGCCTCGGCTGCGCCGCCCGGCCTTGCCGACATGCCGACTCCGATGAGACCGCCCACGATGATTGCCAAAGCCAGTCCGGTTTTCATGGCGAGCCGCTCCATTTTGCGCCCTGTGAGTTCCTTCAGGCCGGCATGCGCCGCTCGTATTCCTTCTGCAGGCGGTGCCAGCCGTCCCAGAATGGCTCCGTCTCCCTGCCGGTCGCGCGCGCGACCAGGATGTCGAGGTGCATGTGCCAGCCGGCGCCGACCATCAGCAGCGTTCCGCGGTCGGGCAGGCGGCGATGGATCACGGTCAGCAGCACCTCGGCGCCTTTCGGCTCCAGCTCGAAGGAGACGTCACCGCTGCCTGTCCAGGTGATGGTGAGCCTGCGGGGCGGATCGAGCTCGGTGATCCGGCACTGCATCCGGTGCTCATCGGGGAAGCCGGCCGGCCGCTGGCCGGGAGGACTGGTCAGCTCGTCGTTTCGCCAGACGAGTTCGACGGTTGCGCCGACCTTCAGCTCCATCTGGCCCGCCGCCAGCCACTGGCGGCGCAGCTCGCTGTCCGTGAGATAGGCCCAGACGCGCTCGATGGGGCCGGGCAGAAGGCGCTGGATCTTCACCGTCGCGGGCTCTGTCAGCACGCCATAGGCGTTCGGTGTCACGGGTCCATTCATTGGTCGTCTCCTTTTTTCCGGTTGCGGGCCTTGCGTGCGTCCTCCTCGCGGAGGAGCCGTTCGAGCAGATCCAGACGGCCGGCCCAGAAGCGTTGGTAGAACCTCATCCAGTCCGCGAGCGGCCGGAGGCCCTCAGGCTGGGCGCGGTAGTAGACATTCCGGCCTTCTGGACGCTCGGCGACCAGGCCGGCCCGCTTCAATGACTTGAGATGCTGGGAGATGGCGCCCTGCGTCACGCCGCTCCCCCGCGTCAGCTCGACCACGGTGATTTCGTCTGTCTCGGCGACCCGCTCGAACACGGCTCGCCGGGTGGGATCGGCAAGCGCGCGCATCACAGCGGTGACGGCGGAAACTCCAGTCATGGACAACGCATTAATGTATACTAATTGATTAGTCAATACTAATGCGTTGCCCCTAATGTGTTGCCCATGACCACAGCACCTTCAATCGCTGATTGCTGTACAACTCTGACCGACGAGGTCGCATGGACGAACGACTTGCCCAGTCCCTGACTGACTGGCTGATCGCCCAATCGCTCGCGGGCAAAGCAGAGGCCGTGCTCCTGACCGGACTGTGCGAGCGCATGGTCGAAGCGGGTGTCCGGTTGCTCCGGGTCTCAAGCGCCACCGACCTGCTTCACCCCAGCGTCGGAGGGCAGGGCGTCATCTGGCGTCGCGCTGGTACCGCGGAGCGGGAATCCTACCCGCACGGCAGCACGCCCGAGGGCGAGGAAATAAGGCGGCTCAGCCCGTTCCACCATCTCGTCGTAAACCGTCTGCCGCGCCTCAGGCGGCGTTTGGACGACGCCCATCAACCCGGCGAGTTCCCGCTGCTCGACAGGCTCAAGGCGGAAGGGGCTACCGACTACCTGGCGCTCATCATCGAGGTCGGCGAGCAGGCATCGCTCAGTTCAGCGCGCGACGTCGCCTCGTCCTGGACCACGGACCGGCCGGCCGGTTTCACCGACGCCGAGCTGGCGCTGATCGAACGTCTCGCCCCGACATTGACGTTCGTCGCCAACGCCGCGAGAAACGTGGCGACCGGCCGTACGCTGCTTGACACCTATCTTGGCGCGGACGCCGCCGAACGCGTGCTCTCCGGCAACATCGTGCGCGGCCGGGCTGACGCCATCCGCGCCGCTGTTTGGTTCAGCGACCTTGCCGACTTCACGCGCATTTCCGACAGGGAGGTGGCGGAGACGACGCTGGCGCTGCTCAACGACTATGCCGGCTGTCTGGCCGACGCGATTCAGGCGAACGACGGGCAGGTGCTTAAGTTCATCGGCGACGGGATCCTGGCCATTTTCCGCGATGACGATCGGCCCCGCGCCTGCTCGCGCGCGCTTGATGCCGCCAACCAGGCCGCGAGGCACGTGCGCGCTCTAGGCGAAGTACGCTGCGCGGCCGGGCTAGCGCGCACCGAATTCACGCTGGCTCTCCATTTTGGCGACCTGCTGTATGGCAATTTCGGCAGCCGGAGGCGGCTCGACTTCACGGCGCTCGGGCGGGCTGTCAACGAAGCCAGCCGCATCGCCGAGATGTGCCGCTCCCTCGACCAGCGCGTGATCGTCTCATCCGCGTTCGCCGAAGCCGCCGGCAACCGCCGTACAGAACTGGTGTCGCTCGGGCGATATGCGCTCAAAGGCGTCGCCAGGCCCCAGGAACTGTTCACGCTCGATCCGGGTGCCGCTCCGGGCCTTGATCCCGCCGAACCCCGCGAATAACTCTCCTTGTCGGCGCGCCTTTCCAGCCTTCATCAAGATCGGAACACCCGTGCGATACTCCGGTACGGGATCGCTGGGAGCGCCGGCACATCGAGAATCTGCTTGACTTGTTCCCTATTTGTGTGTTCCGCTTCGGTTTCGGCCAGGGGCGCTCGGGTGCCAAATCCCGGCCCCTGCGCCACTTGGCCGATCGCTATTTGACATCGTGGATCAGGAGGTCGCCCTCGACCGGCGCCGTCGAGCGGCAGCTGCGAACCAACCGGCAGATGCCGCCCGCCCCGCTCGGCATGGGGTTGATCGATGGAACTGGACACCGGCGCGGCGTTGCCGCCGCTCGCGGCTTCACTGCGGACCTCCGGAGGTACTGCTCGCCGCCGCTGGGCATGGGGTCGTTCGCTCGGATCGCCGGCGTCCGCTGGACATGGGGTCGATCCGCTGCACTGAACGGCGCCCTCGGCGTTCTGCCTCTCCTATGCCGTCGGACCTGCGTCAACGCAGAGATCTTGTGGGCTCTACCAGGAATGGTGCATTACGCAACTTGCATCACTTTGAATTCTCTGCGGAGCGGGTTTTCGGGGCCGTCCACGAGCCGACGGCTGGTGGCTGGCGGTCGGATCATCTCGCTGTCTGCGGGCTGCAGCCTTCAGCACCCGCCCGCTGGACATGGGGTTCATCCGTTCGGCCCGCGCGCCTTGCCGCTCCCAGCGG
>CAYZTJ010000211.1:0-4683 GCA_964481215.1 uncultured Nitrospira sp.
TCGCGGACCGGATGCAGATCGATCTGGGAGCCGGGCAGGAACGCCTTGACGCCGATATCGACCATCATGCCGCCCTTGATGCGGGAGAGGACCCGGCCGTCCACCACGCGCTCGTCTTTGAAGGCCTGTTCGAGGTCTTCCCAAACCTTCATCTTGTCCGCTTTTTCTTTCGACAGGATGAGGTTCCCCTCGGCGTCTTCCCGTTCCTCCAGGTAGACCTGGAGTTTGTCGCCGACCTTGATGTGTTGCAGATCCTCGGGCGAGAACTGATCACCGGGGATGATCCCTTCGGACTTGTAGCCGATGTCGACGACCACCTTGTCCTTGCCGATCGCCACCACCTTGCCCTCGATGATGGTGCCTTCTTCGAAGTTCTTGAACGTTTCCTCGTACAGGGCTGCCATTGCGCCCTTGTCCAATTGCTCGGTCATCTGCTGTGTGGCCATGCCGCGTTCCTACCTTCTGACTGTCTTGCCGGCGGGGTCTCCGCCGGGTGCTGAGGGTGAATAAACCCGATGTCGCTCTCAGCGTTGAGCGGCATCGTTGGCCGGGCGCTTCGAGAGGGGTTCGCTCGGCGGGGGCACCTGTCCCAACTCCGCAATCTTCCCCATGACGGTCCGGCTGATGTGCTGATACAACTCTTTTCCCTTCAGATGCTCCGCGTCCTTCGCAAACCTGATCGGCTCCCCGTAGGCGATGCGAATCGGGTGCAGGCGCAGCCGCGAGCTCCCCATCGGGAGCGCTTCTCGGGTGCCCCCGATATAGGCGGGCACCACGGGACAACCGGTCTCCGCGACGATGACGCCGAGCCCCGGCTTGCCCAGCCGTAACACCCCGTCAGGCGATCGCCCCCCTTCGGGAAAAATCACCACCGCCTTCCCGGCCTGAATCAAGCCGATGGCCTTGCCGAAGCCCACGCGGTCCAGGCGGTGCAGCTTGATCGGAATCCAGCCGAGCCAGGCCATGAGCGGTCGCAGTCCGGGAAAGGGAAACAGATCCTGACGGCCCAAGTACCAGGCCCGCCTGGGCAGGCCGCAGCCCACAAAAGGAATGTCCAGGTAGCTCGTATGGTTGGCTGCGATGAGCAGCCCGCACGTCCGGGGAACTCGTTCCCGCCCGGTGGTCCGGTAGCGGAACAGCAGCCGCCCGATGACATTGAAGAAGATCCATAGGCCCCAATACCCCAGGCTGCTCACAGCTTCGCGGCAATGGCGTCCATCATGCGATCGACGATCTCGTCCACTTGCAAATGCGACGTGTCGATGATCCGCGCATCCGGCGCCGGCACCAAGGGCGCCAATTCCCTGGTCCGGTCCCGTCCGTCGCGCGCTTCGATCTCGCGCGAGGTCTGGTCGACCGCAACGTGGCGGCCGGCGGCGGTCAACTCAAGCGTGCGCCGCGCCGCACGGACTTCCAGCGACGCATCCAGGAAAAATTTGACGTCCGCGCCGGGAAACACGCGGGTGCCCAGGTCCCGCCCTTCTGCCACCAGCCCGCCGTTGCGCGCAATGTTGCGCTGGATCGGCAGCAACCATTCGCGGACCGCCGGGATGGCCGACACGACGGAAGCCAGGCGGCTGACCTCGGGCGTGCGCAGCTCCTTCGTGATGTCCTGCCCGTCGACCAGCACACAGGTGCGCTCGGGCTGCTGCTCGACCCGAATCGTCGTGGTCTTCAGCAGGGCCGAAATGGATTCGGCTGAACCTGGCTCGCCGCCGGCCCGCTGCACTTTCCACGCGACGGCTCGATAGAGGGCGCCGGTGTCCAGATACAGATACCCCAACCGCAAGGCCAGCACGCGCGCAACCGTACTCTTCCCCGCGCCGGCGGGCCCATCGATCGTGACGACCAGCGGCGCCCTCTGCGCCCCGGTCTTCTCAGCGTGGGAGGCTATTGTACGGACTCCGTGAAAATTAAGTCAATAATTCCAATAACTTGGATTCGAATAGGGGGAAAGACGTATCGATGCAGGCCGTCTCATCCACCTGGACCGGGCTATTCGCCAGCAGCGCAGCCACGGCGAGCGACATGGCGATGCGGTGATCACCGTAGCTCTGAAAGACGCCGCCGTCAAACCGTCGCCGGGGTGCGCCGCCGATTCCGGTGATGGTCAACCCGTCCGGCTGTTCCGCGACCGAGACCCCCAGTTTCGTCAATTCGCGCCCAACCGCCGCAATCCGGTCGCTTTCTTTCACCCGGAGTTCCGAGGCGCCGGTGATGGTCGTCGTGCCTTGGGCGGCGGCGGCGGCCACGCAGAGGATGGGAATCTCATCGATCGTGCGGGGAATCAATTCTCCTCCGATCGTGACCCCATGCAGGTCGGCCGACTGGACGCGAAGGTCGGCGACGGGCTCCCCGGCCTCCTCGCGCCGGTTCAGGATTTCGATTGTGGCGCCCATGGAGGTGAGCGCGTCCAAGACCCCCGACCTGGTGGGATTGATTCCCACATCCCGCACGGTGATATCCGATCCGGGGACGATGGCGGCGCCGACGAGGAAAAAGGCGGCGGCCGAAATATCCGCAGGCACGCGAAGCGACGGTTTTCCGGCCCAACCCGCTGCCGGCCTTCCCGCAATGGATACGGTCATACCCTTCCGGTCGAACGGAATACCGAAATATCCAAACATGCGCTCGGTATGGTCCCGCGAGAGGCTCGGTTCGCTGATCGTCGTCCGGCCTTCGGCGAAGAGTCCGGCCAGGAGCAGCGACGACTTCACCTGTGCGCTCGCCACCGGGGAAATGTACGACATGCCTGTGAGCCTGGCGCCGGAGACGGCCAGAGGGGCCAGTTCTCCCCCCTTGCGGCCCGCGATCGACGCCCCCATCTCGCGGAGCGGCTTCACCACGCGGCCCATGGGACGGCGCCGGACCGACTCGTCGCCTGTCAGGATCGTGAAGAAGTCCTGCCCGGCCAAGAGCCCCGTCAGGAGTCTGATGCCGGTGCCGGAATTGCCGCAGTCGATGACCGTGCTCGGTTCGCTCAGCCCCCAGAGGCCCTTTCCGGTCACGCGCAGCTCGCGTGGCTGTTCGTCGATGGTGATGCCCATCGTTCGGAAGGCGCGTACGGTGTTGAGGCAGTCTTCCCCCCGACAGTAGTCGAGAATCCTCGTCTCCCCTTCCGCCAAGGCGCTGAAGATGACCGCCCGGTGGGTGATGGACTTGTCTCCGGGCACGCTCACGCTGCCGCGGAGTGGGCCGCCGGGGGAAAAGGTCGCCGGCTTCTGTGAGTGGCCTGGACTCATCGTGTGACGATCGATGCGGTGATGGACGCCAACGCCTAGCGGAGCCGCTCGCGCACGCTCTTGGCCTGCTCGAATTCGCGTTCGAGCCCTGCGCCGTCGCCCCGCTGGATCAATCCTTTTAGGTGTCGAATTTGGCTTTCGAACTCGTCCAGCATGCCGACGAGGTTGTCCTTGTTCCACACGCAGATGTCGCGCCACATTTCGGGCGAGCTGGCCGCGATCCGCGTGGTATCCCGCAAGCCGCCCCCCCCGTAGGTGAGCAGATCGACGTCCGGGGTCGCCCGCCGCTGAATCTCGGTCAATGCATTGATCAATCCAAACGCCACGACATGGGGCAAATGGCTGACCGCCCCGAGGACTCGATCATGCAGGTGCGGGTCCATCGTCAACACGGTTGAGCCGGCGAGTTCCCACAGGATGCGAATCTGCTGCAGCGCGACGGGGTCCGTCTTCGCCGTCGGCGTCAGGATGCACCGGGCTTGTCGGAAGAGGGCCAAGGAGCCGGCCGCCACGCCGGTCTTTTCTTTCCCGGCGATCGGGTGCGCGCCGACGAACCGGACATTGGACGGCAGCAGTTGTTCGACCCGTTCCACCAGCGCGCCCTTCACGCTGCCGACGTCGGTGACGATCGCGCCGTCGCGCAGCCAGGGCCGCCACTCTTGGATATGCCGCTCATAGGTATCCACCGGCGTGGCGAGGACGATCAGGTCCGCCCCGCGGATGCCGTCCTCGCTGTTCGTGACATAGCGATCGATCGCGCGGAGTTCGACGGCGGTCTTGAGATTCTCGACCCGGCGCCCGATCCCGACGATCTCGTCCGCCAGTCGCTCCTGTCTGAGGATCATGCCGAGCGATCCGCCGATCAGGCCGACGCCGATGATGGCGACTTTGGCGAAGTGGATCTGGGTTTGACCCGAGGCGGCGGCGGGGGGGGCGGACATGGAGGGAGCGGCGGGGTTGGACGGCATGGACTAGATCTCGCGCCCGACGGCCTCGCCGATCTTGCGAAGGTCGCGCATGAGTTCCTTGAACTTGGACGGCTTGATGGACTCCTCGCCGTCGCAGAGCGCGCATTCCGGATTGGAGTGAACCTCAATCAGCAGACCGTCGGCGCCGGCGGCGATGGCCGCTTTGGCCATGGGCGCCACCAGATTCCAGCGGCCGGTCGCATGGCTCGGATCGACGATGACGGGCAGGTGGGACAGTTCTTTCAAGGTCGGGATCGCGGCCAGGTCCAAGGTGTTGCGGTACTGGGTTTCAAAGGTCCGGATGCCCCGTTCGCAGAGCATCACGTTCCGATTGCCGCGCGACATGATGTATTCCGCGGAGAGCAAGAATTCTTTGATCGTGGCCGAGAGGCCGCGCTTGAGCAGCACCGGCTTGTCGTAGGCGCCGACTTCCTTCAGCAGTTCGAAGTTCTGCATGTTGCGCGCGCCGACCT
>CAYZTJ010000212.1:0-894 GCA_964481215.1 uncultured Nitrospira sp.
ATGACGCTCGGCATCGACGATCTCCTGAAGAAGGTGACGCTCGAAGAGCGCGTCGTCCGCCACCGCTGCGTCGAGGCCTGGGCGATGGTCGTGCCCTGGACCGGCTTCCCGCTCAAGAGCCTGGTCGAGATCGCCAAGCCCTTGGGCAGCGCCAAGTACGTCCGCTTCGAGACCTTCATGGACACCAACGTCTCGGCCGAGCAGGCGCGCGGCTTCGGCTATCCCTGGCCCTATGTCGAGGGGCTCACCATGGCGGAGGCGACGAACGATCTGGCCTTCCTCGTCACCGGCGCCTACGGCAAGCCGCTGGCGAAGCAGTTCGGCGCGCCCATCCGCCTGCATCTGCCCTGGAAGTACGGCTTCAAGTCGGTCAAGGCGATCGTGAAAGTATCCTTCACCGAGGAGCGGCCGGTGAGCTTCTGGGAGACGCTCAACGCGTCCGAGTACGGCTTCTGGGCCAACGTCAACCCCGAGGTCTCGCATCCCCGCTGGAGCCAAGCCATGGAGCGCATCCTCGGCACCGAGGAGAGCCAGCCGACGAAGCTGTTCAACGGCTACGGCGAATGGGTGGCGGGGCTGTACAAGGGGATGGAGGGGGAGCGGTTGTGGGCGTGAGGGGGGGCGGTTGTATTTGGGCGTTCGGCTCTACATTGGTCAGAGCCTGATAGACCGAGAGATTTTTCATCAGCATCTGCGCGGCAAAGCGGTTGGCCTCCACCTCCATGCGGGCGACAGGATCACTTGCTTGAAGTAGCGGCCGTCAACCCGGCGATGCCTGTGCCCGTGATCTCGCCAGGAGCTTCTTGGTGGTCATTTGATTTTCCCGCAGTCGGAAGGCGCACGTGTCGATGGCTCAGCCTTGGAGAGTCGGCCGCTTGTCGAACCACGGTTGCG
>CAYZTJ010000212.1:904-4672 GCA_964481215.1 uncultured Nitrospira sp.
TCGAGTTCGGCGGCGAGCTTCAAGAGCAGCGCGTCCTCGCCGAACTTTGCCGCGAAATGCACGCCGACCGGCAGCCCCTCGGGCGTCCAATGCAAGGGTAGCGAGATCGCGGGCTGGCCGGTGGCGTTGAACAGGGCGACGAAAGGCGAGTAGGGCAACACGCCTGTGGGGCCCAAGCGAAAGTCGAGGAAGTCGCGGCTCACCGGCTTGAAGCGGCCCACCTTGGCCGGCGGCTCGGCGAGTGTCGGGGTGAGCAGCGCGTCGTAGTCGGCGAGGAAGCGCGCCATGCTCCGGCCCATCGCATGCACGACGTTGAGGGCTGTGAGGTAGTCGGCGCCGCGCACGGTCTTGGCATGCTCGATGGCACCCCAGGTGACGCCCTCGAGCTCATGATCCTCGGCCTTGCGACCGCGCGCCTTCTCCACCGCCTCGACGGACTGCTGGGTGCCGGCGGCGACGATATCCGCCCACGCGCGCATGAGCTCCATGATGTCGATCTTGGGCGCCGCCTCGATGATCTCGTGACCGAGCCCGGCGAGCAGGTTGGCCGTTTTCGCGATCGCCTCCTGGCATTCCGGGTGCGTGTCGGCACCGGTAAAGGACTTGCTCGACACGGCGACCTTGAGGCGCTTGGACGGCGTCTTTATCTCTTCGAGAAAGGGCCAGGTGACGGCGGGCGGCCAGTAGGGCGCGCCCAAGTCGGGTCCGTGTGTCGCGTCCAGTAGCGCCGCCGTATCGCGCACGCTGCGCGTGAGAAAGCCGTCTACCGCCATGCCGCCCCAGCCCTCGCCCGAGACCGGGCCCCTTGGGAGGCGAGCACGTGTCGGCTTCAGGCCGACGAGGCCGCAGCAGGACGCGGGAATGCGCACCGAGCCGCCGCCGTCGCTGCCGTGCGCGATCGGCGTAATGCCGGCCGCCACTGCCGCGCCGGAGCCGCCCGAGGAACCGCCGGAGGTGTGGTTCAGGTTCCAGGGATTGCGAGTCGGCTTGCCATAGACCTGCGCTTCGGTCGCCGGACCGATGCCGCCTTCAGGGGTCGTCGTACGGCCGAAGGCGACGACGCCGGTGCGCTCCAGGCGAAGGAAAATCTCAGAGTCGAACCCGTAGCGGTGATTGGCGAGCAGGCGCGAGCCCAAGCTCGTCGGAAAGTCCTTGGCCTCGCAACACATATCCTTGAGGAGGAGCGGCACGCCTGCGAGCGGGCCGTCGCCCAACCCCTTGGCGATGCGCTTCCTCGCTACATCCTCGACGATGTGCACGCAGGCAGCGATCTTGGGATCATAGCGCTCGACGCGAGTGAGGGCCGCATCGAGTAGCTCGGTGGGCGACACCTGCTTGTGGCGGACGAGCTCTGCGAGCCCCAGGCCGTCGTAGCTCTCATACTCCTTGAAGTTCGCCATGGCTGCCTCCCATCTGCGATAGCGCGAATCCTAGCGCAAGGGGCGGACGAGACAAAGGCAGGGGCCGAATGTCGGGCAGGAGGCGGGAAGGGGTGAAGCAGCACTTCCTCATGCTCCTCACTCCACGGATCGATTCGACTATCACGTGGAGGAAACTCAGGGGAGCAGGTCAGTACCTGTTGACGGACATCGTGCGCCACGGCCGTTCACGCGCTGGGGCAGCGCCGCACCGCTCGAAAAAAGTCTTCTGCGACCTCCAGGTAGCGGTCGATATCCGTTACGCTCATAGCAAAGGACACGATCGGCCCGCCCGTTGCAACCGCGTCCCAGATACCGCGGTTTGCAAAAAAGTGTCGCCGCGCCAGCGTCATCTCGGTGTCGATCTGACTAAGCGCAGCGGTTCCCGTCTGCGGCGGAGCGGATGTATAGCAATATCCGAACATGTTGTTCAGATGATGCGCATGCCAATCGAGACCGGCCCTGTCCATCGCCGCCTGAATGCCCTTCGCCAACCGCATGCCCATCGCTGCGGTGGTAGCATAGGCTTGGGGCGTCAAGACCTGGGTCAGCGTCGCTTCTGCTGCAGCAAACGACAGGGCCGACCCAAATAGCGTTCCACCGGTTGCCAAGCCTACCGTTCTCGACGTGCGATCCGACATCGGTGTCGCTTCCATCGCGTCGCACAGCTCCGCAGTCTTTCCCCAGGCACCGATGGCGACCCCGCTGGCGAAATTCTTTCCCAAAACGACAATATCCGGGTTCAATGACCAATGCCGGGTCAACCCGCCATAAGCCAGCATATGAGTGTGGGTTTCGTCGAGTATGAGCGGCGCGCCATGGCGTGTGGCCAGCGTCCTGAGCGCGTCGTGAAAACCAGTCTGAGGCTGCACCAAGCCCACATTGGTCAGCGCGGGTTCAACGACGATGCAGGCCGTTTCGCCCCGTCCCAGCACCTGTGCTGCGGCATCGGCATCGTTGAAAGGCACGATGTCCGTTTGTGCTGCATACCCCAAGGGCAATCCTGCGGCGTATGGCTGTTGTCCGTCTTTCGCGTAGTGGATCATCGTCTCAGGTACGTAACCGTGGTTCGATCCGTCGAAGATCAATATCCGTGACTTGCCGGTCACTACCCGGCAAAGCCGGATGGCTTCTTGATTGGCCAAAGTCGCCGATAGAGTGAATTGCCAGTGGCTTGTTCCAAACCTTGTGGCCAGCGCCTCTGATACGCGCGTCGCGGTCCTGGTCGGCAGCAGGAAATGCAGACCATCCGCCGCCCGTTCGGCGATTGCCGTGGTGACGGCGGGGTGTGCATAGCCCGCCGTCATGCTCCAATCCGCTTGATAAAAGTCGAGGTAGCGAAATCCGTCGATATCGGTGAAATAGGCGCCCGCGCCCTTGTCGGCAACGGCGACGGGCGCCGCGGTCATCCATGCCATGGGTACGCCATGCGGCTGCGACGCACGCGCCCGATCAAGCGCGGCCCGGCTCTTTGGCCGGTCTTTCGAGAAGGCTGCGGTCTCCTCTGCAATCAGCGCTCTGACATCGAACGCGGATTTCTCTTTCACATCAACACCTCATGGGCACCGCAATAGGCTGTCTGTATTGTCCAGGAACTCTACAGCATGCAATATCGTAACAGACGTTGCCGAATGATCACTGGGAGTCACCGCCCCATGGTCACCGCAGGCCTCCGAATGGAAGATCCATCGTTACGTAGCGCAACAACGTCTTCAATCTCTTTGTCCGCTTTCTCCGCCTCTCGCCCAACAAACCGTTCCCGCTCCTACGGCGAGCTTAGGGCGTATGACAAAAGGGGTGGAGACGACTGCCCTTAGGTGAGCGCGCCTGTCGCTTTGCGTAACGCCTCGACGATCTTTCTTGTGGCTGCCCCTCACCCTCCCCTCTCCCCGTACGCTTGCGCTACGGGGAGAGGAGGCGACGTCCGTGCCCGCCTGACGCGTCAGGAACGTGCCGCGCATGGCAGCGACACCCACAAGCATTACGTTGCCATTCACCATATCCGAAACATCTGCCCGCAAAGTTATCCCCGCCACTCCGCACGGCCTCATACTCACTCCGTCACCCGGCGAGGGGCGCATCTGCAGAGGCGTCTTCTGGTGTGCGGGTGACGCGGTTCCGGTCAGGGCCCTCGTGAACGCGGGGGGCGGGCCGGGGGCATCTGTCCGGACGGCGGGTTGCAATCCCCGCCCACTGAATCAGCCATACAATCCGGGCAGCTCTACCCAAAAATGCCGTGCGGGGCGGTCGTGTGCCGCCCACTAAAAATTCGGTCGCGGCATTCGATCGCCCCGCGCCCCTCATGTGTTTCAGCCCGACTCGCGGTTGGCGTGTCGGAGGACGGCGGAGC
>CAYZTJ010000213.1:0-4652 GCA_964481215.1 uncultured Nitrospira sp.
GCATGGTCTCGATCGCATTGTAGCGGACGCGCGGACTCGGCATGCCCAGCGCCTTTGCCAGCACGGGAATCGCACCGGGTCCGAGATGGACAAACTCCCCGATCGCCCAAAACTCCTGTTTCCCTTCCAGCATGGGCAGCAGGGCTTCGGCGCGTTTCGCCTCCTCGGCGCCCAACATCTGTGTTGAAGGCGCGATGGTCGGCACATTCGAGGGTTCCAGCTTCGGAGGCGGCTCGTAGGGCATCTGGGCGTGGAGGAGAGAGCCGGCGGGCCCATTTCCCCCCACGATGACGACCGCTGCGAAGAGGACGAATCTCGCCCACCCCCGCCGTCGTCCGCTTCCGTCCTCCTGCATGGGCTCACCTTGCAGCATCCGGCACCTCGCATTCATTGGATTACTCCCCTATGTCTTCTTCCATCGATCGACCCCGGTGCACCAGCTCATAGAGCACCGGCAGGACCACCAAAATGAGCACGGTGACCGTCAACATGCCTCCCACGACGACACGGGCGAGCGGCTTCTGCGCCTGCGATCCGATACCCGTCGCCACGGCCGCGGGCAACAGGCCGATCGCAGCAGCCAGCGTCGCCATGAGAATCGGCCGCAGCTGCACGTCCGCTCCCTTCAATACCGCGTCGCGCACGGACATGCCCGCATGGCGGAAGTCGTTGATGCGGGAAATCAACAGCACGCCACCTAAGATCGCCACGCCGAGCGTGGAGATCACGCCGACGGCCGCCGAGATGCTGAAATGGGTCCCCGTGAGCACCAGCGACAGGACGCCCCCGATCAGCGCAAAGGGGACGGTGGACAGCACCAGCAGCCCGTCTCTGAACGAGTTGAAGGTGGTATAGAGCAAGAAGAAGATGATCAAGAGGCTGACCGGCACCACGAGGCTCAGCCGTTTCTGCTCATCCCGCAATTGATCGTACTGCCCGGCCCATTCGATCCGGTAGCGCTCCGGCAACGGCACCTGCTGCCTGATCTTCTCCTGGGCTTCCTGCACGGTGCTGGCCAGATCGCGCCCGCGCACGCTGAATTTGATCGGGATATAGCGTTCGTTGTTCTCGCGATAGATGATAAAGGCCCCGGTTTGGGTCGTGATAGTCGCCAACTGCTTGAGCGGAATCCGGGCGCCGCTCGGCGCGCTGACGAGAATGTTGCCGATGGTTTCCATATCCTGGCGATACTCGGGAAGAAATCGCACGACCAAATCGAACAGCCGCTCCCCCTCATACACCTGCGTCACGGCCTGCCCGCCGATGGCGGCCTGGACGACCGAATTCACGTCCGACACGAGCAAGCCATACCGGGCGCATGCCTGCCGGTCCACCTGAATCAGCAAATTGGGCTGCCCGACCAGGCGGAAAATACCGAGATCCTTCACGCCGTCGATCTGCTGCATCACCCGGTGCAGCTCCACCGCCTTGGCCTCCATCACCTTCAAGTCGGCGCCGAACAATTTGATGGAGTTCTCCCCCTTCACGCCAGACATCGCCTCTTCCACGTTGTCCTGGATGACCTGGGAGAAATTGAACGTCACGCCTTCGATCGCACTCAGCCGCTCTTCAATTTCTTCGATGAGATCTTCCTTCGTCAGTCCGCTCCGCCATGCCTTCTGCGGCTTGAGGTTCACCAGGAACTCGGCGTTGAAGAAACTGGTGGGATCGGTCCCGTCGTCGGGACGCCCCAGTTGCGAGGCCGCCGACGTCACCTCGGGCGACTGGCGAAAGATTTGCCGGATGTCGCTGGTCAGCTTGGCCGCCTGGTCGAACGAGATGTCGACGGGCATGGTCGCGCGCACCCAGAGATTGCCCTCCTCCAACGCCGGCATGAATTCTCCGCCGACGAACTGCAGCGCCACGATGGCCGTGACCAGCAGGGCGATGGCGCCTCCGAGGACCAGCGCCTTGTGGCCGAGGGCCCACCGGAGGTGGGCGGTGTAGAGCCGGCGGATCACGCGCACGAGCGCCGTGTCTTCCTCCGTAATAGTCCCCGTCAGCAGGAACGAACAGAGGACGGGGGCCAGGGTGCAGGCCATCAGGAGCGCCCCCAGGAGCGCGAATCCATAGGTGATGGACATCGGCGCGAAGATTTTTCCGGGGACGCCGGTCATCGTAAACAGAGGGATGAACGCCACGACGATGATGGCCGTGGAAAAAAAGATCGGCCGCCCGACGGTGCGGGCGGCGCGGACGATCTGCTGCGGCAGGGTCAGCTTGGCCCCCACGTGGTGGGCGATATGATAGACGATGCTCTCGACCATGATGAGCGTGGCGTCGACGATGATCCCGAAGTCGATCGAGCCCAACGAGATCAGATTCGCCGACTGCCCGATCATGACCATCATGGAGAAGGTGAAGAGCAGCGAGAGCGGAATGGTCAGGGCGACGATCAGCGACGCGCGGAAGTGTCCGAGGAACACCAGCAGGATCACGAACACCAGCACCATCCCGCTGATCAGGATGTCCGTCACGGTCTCGACCGTCGTGTGTATGAGGACGGTGCGGTCGTAGAAGGTCTTGACCTGGACGCCCTTCGGCAATTTCCACCCGTTCAATTCTTCGACCTTGGTCTTCACGCCCGTCAGCGTATTGAGCGCCTTGTACCCCCGCTGGAGCAGCACCACGCCCTCGACGACGTCGTCATCGTCGTCGATCCCCACTTTGCCCAAGCGCACCCGATGTCCCACGCTGACTTTTCCCAGATTGCGGACGAAGACCGGCGTCCCGTTCTTTTCCGCGACCACGACGTTCTCGATGTCGTCCAGGCTGTCGATCAGCCCGAGCCCCCGCACGTTGTAGTTTTGCGCGCCGACGGTCAGATAGTTCCCGCCGACGTTGGCGTTGCTGTTGGTCAGGGCCGCCATGACCTGCGAAAGATTGACCCCGTAGCCCAACAGCGCGCCGGGATCGACATCGACGTGATACTCCTTGGTGGTCCCGCCGAACGCGGTCACGTCGATCACCCCGGGCACCCGCTTGAACTCGCGCCGCAACTGCCAATCTTGGATGGTTTTGAGATCCGTCAGCGACATGCCGTCCCCGGTGAGTTGGTATCGAAAGATCTCGGCGATGGCCCACCAGGGCGAGAGAGCCTGCTGCGCGCCTTGGGGCAGACTGATCGTCGCCAGGCGGTTCAAGACCTCCTGGCGGTCGAAATAATAGTCGGTGGTGAATCCGAAGTAGACCTTGATGTCGCTCAGCCCGAAGATCGACAGGGAGCGGATGTCCACGAGTCCGGGCGCGCCGGTCAGGGCCACTTCGATGGGGATGGTGATTTGCCGTTCGATTTCCTCCGCGGACCACCCGGGGAACTGGGTGATCACTTCGATCATCGGCGGGGACGGGTCCGGATAGGCGACGATGTCCAGACGGTTGAAGGCGTAGAGCCCGCCGAACAGCAGGACGACGCCCAGCGTGCAGAACAGCACCCGCTGGACCAGCGAGAATTCAACGAGTCTGGCGATCATCGAACCGCAGCGGGGATGGTAGGAAGGGCGCGCGCGCGGGTCATCCCTTGATATCCTGCCCTTTGATGAAGACCGCGCCCTTCGTCACGATTCGCTCTCCGGGAGAAAGCCCGTCGAGGATGCGCAGCTGCTCGCTGGAGGCTTTCGTGATCTTGACTTCGCGCCTGACATAGTGGCCGTCCGGGGCGACCACGAGCACATATTCCTTCCCGTCGATCTCCAGCACGGCCTCCTTGGGCACATGGAGAAACCGCGTCGCATCGCCGACTTCGATATTGAGCCGCGCGAACATCTCCGGCTTGAGCTTCTGCGCCGCATTGTTCACCCAGGCGCGGACTTTGATCGTCCGCGAGACGGGATCGACCACGTCCCCCACCGAGGCGATCGCGGCGGGAAAGCTCGTGCCGCGATAGGCCTCCACCGTCACGCCGGCCACCTGCCCGACCCGCACCAGATCCAAATCGCGCTCGTAGACGTCGGCCACCACCTGCAACTTTTCCAAGTCCGCAACGGTAAACAAGACTTGGGTCACATCGCCCCCGACCGATTGGCCCGGCGTCACGTTGCGTTCCACCACCGTCCCCGTGAGCGGACTTTTCATCTCGAAGCGGGCGGTGATCTTCTGCTGAGCCAGGGGCTTCTCCAACTCGCCCGCGGGCACCCGAAGAGAGAGCAGTTTTTCCTTGGCGCGGCGAAACTCGGCTTTCGCCTTGATGAGGTCGTTCTCCGCCTGCTTGTAATCCTTCATCGGCAAGGCCTTGTTCTCGTAGAGATCCTTGGCCAACTCATAGGCGCGCGCGGAGTACTCGAGATCGGACGCTTCCTTCACGAAATCGGAATAGGCCGCGCTGATGTCCGGGCTGTCGATGACGAGCAACACATCTCCGGCCTTCACCCGATCGCCCAGCTTGGCCCGCACTTCCAACACCCGGCCCTGCAGCGGGGAAGAGATACGGGAATAGCGGTCTTCGCCGTAGGCGACCTTGCCGGACAAAATCAATTCCGGCTTGGCGTCGCTATAGTTGACGACCGCGGTTTCCACGCGGCTTTCCAGCGCGGCGGGCGCGTGGGCTTGCGGCGCACCGTGTTGCGGCGTTTTCGGCGTCGCCGCATTCGAGTCCCCGGGCGCCTCCGACCGCCCGCAGGCGGAAAGGAGACAGGCCAAGGTCAAGGCTGAGG
>CAYZTJ010000214.1:0-4627 GCA_964481215.1 uncultured Nitrospira sp.
CAAGGGGCGAGAGGCAAGCGGCAATGGGCGAAACACGGCAATTCTCGATTCAGTCGGCGTTCAACGTATTCGTCTCAGGCAGGCTGATTCCCCTTGCCTCGCGCCAATGGTTCGACAGGCTCACCATCCCGAGCGCAGTCGAGGGGTTGCCCCTCGCCGGTCGCCTTCGCTATACTCCGGCCTCATGAGCATTCGGAAAGCCGGCGGCGACTGGGAACCGATGTTGTTGGGGATCGAGCCCCGGTCCTGCAAGGTCTGCGGGAAGGGTCTCTATCGGAACATGACCCTGTTCCGCGGAGGCTGGTCGCGCTGCACCCACTGCGATCGATTCGTCCATTATAGTTGTCTGGCCAACGGCAAGTCCGGGGTGCTGAAGGCTCGGCCGCGGGTGTGCAAGGTCTGTCGCGGCGACGCGCAGCCAATCGCGCCCAGCCCGGCGGCGCAACCGGCGGTGGGATCATGATGACCCCCTCGGCGATGACGGTGGGCGCCGCGTCTCGTGATTGGCCACGCTGGTTGACAGAGCTGATCCGTCTGGGGCTGGCTCCGCTCATCCTCTTTCTCAGCGGCTTCTTGACCGCCGAGTTCATCCTCGCCAACTACTACACGTGGCCTCGCACGAGTCGCGCGTTGATCCTGACCCTGACCGTGGCGATCCTCTCCTACGAATTCGTCTACAAGGAACAGCGGGCGCTGCGTCCCGATCCGACCGGGCGGTGGGCGCGGCGGGCGCTGATCTATTCCTGTGTGATTCCCTATGCGGTCGGCGTCTCGATGTTGCTCCTACTCGCCCTGGTGGGCGGCCTCTCCGGCAAGTAGCGTTCCGGCTAAGCGGGAACGCCGTTTGTCCGGGTCTTTCTTGTTCGAACGTGTAACTTTTCACTTTTCACCCATTCCATGCCTTCCGTCTACAAGAGCGGCGCGTTTATCCAGCAGTGTTTCGCCGTGCACCCCCGCTGCCTGGATTTCAAGTCGGTGCAGCTTCCCCAGCGCCTGGTCATGAAATGCACTTCGTGCAAGATGCACCACCACCTGGCGCTCCATGCGATTGTGACACGATCCTCCGCCCTGGCCGATTCGCCCGAGATCTCCGGCGATCCCGCGGGGCAGAGCCCCTCCGAACTGCTGGCCAAGTGCCTGACCGTCCACGCCACGTCGGTCACGATTCGCGAGATGGACGTGGTGCAGGATGTCGTCGGCCTGCGCTGCCGGGAATGCCGGCGGCTGTTTGATCTCGACATCACGTCATTCGAGACCCATCAACTGTAAACCGCGGCTGTAATGGATGCATCGAGCCGCCTGACCGCCGCCGAGCTCGAGCTGGTGGCGGACCGCCAACTGTTTGCGGCCAAGGCCCGGATCACCGGCAAAGTCGCTGGCTGGCTCAAGGAGGTGCAGGTCCGGGTCCAGGCTGATCTCAGGGGCAAGGCGCTGCTTACGCCGCCCGAATTTGATCTCGCCAGGACGCAATTCGTGAAGGGCGAGCATCTGGAGGACCATCCCTATCAGTATGTCGATTCCCCCAAGCATTTTGCCGGCGGCAACACCTTGACGATCCGGACGCTCTTCTGGTGGGGGCACCATGTTGTCATCGCCTTGCTCGTGGAGGGCGAGCACATCCAGCGGTACAAGCAGCATCTCCTCACGCGCTACCATCAGGTGGCGGAGCATGACCTCATGCTCTCCCTGGGCCCTGACTTCTGGGAGTGGAAGTGCGGCGAGGGACTCACGCTCCCGCTGACCCGCGATCGGCGACCCGAGGTGGCGGCGGTGCTCAGCGGCCGGACCTTCTTCAAACTCGCGCGCTACATTCCGTTCGATGATCCGGCCATCGTCGAGGCGCGGCTCCCGGACGCCGCCGGCGCGACGGTGAACGCGTTTCTCCCGGTCATCATGCGGTAAAATTGGCCAGGCAGGGGGCGAAGGCGAGGGAGGGGCTCGCGAGCGAAGGGATGGCGGGGGCTGACGGTTGAAGGCGACGTTATTCCATCACTCGGATGGCCGCAGAGGTGAATTCGCGGAAATCGCCGAGTTGATGGACGAGAATCGCTTTGACGATGTTCAGATTCAAGCGCGCGTAGTCGTGGACCGCGATGTTGCGGAATCCGACCATGCGCTGCATCTTGACCGCGACGTCGTGGGACAGGTGGCCTGCGGTGTCCAAGAGGGCAAAGGCGTCGCGACTGTCCTGGGGGATCCCCAGTTTTCGCTGACTGACGATGTACATCGCCAGATCGATCGCCGTCTCGCACGCCCGCTGCAAGTTGAGGATAATCGCGTCTGGCTTGGTCTGATGGTCAAACAGATTCTTGTCGTCGCCCGCAAACTCGTCTCGAATACGGGTGAGGCAGCGCTCAATGGTCGCGGCCTTATTCAAGACGACGTCATCGGCCATACACCGATCCCCGCGCCGTGACTCCCTTGATGATGTCTCGCCGTTCCTCGTTGAGGCGGGCGTAATCCGAGTAGGCGTACATTTCGAACAGGCGCCGATCGCGGTCATGCGTGGATTCGAGACAGTGTCCGGTCGCAAGCACCTGCATGCGCATGACCGTTGAGGCTTCCTGCAGATCGACAAGATCGACATCGCGATGAAGCCGAACGGCGAGCGCTTGTTCGATCTCGAAGCGTCGCTGCGCGTGAATCGGCGCGCGGGCCAGCACGGCGACATCAATGTCGCTGTCGGCTCTCGACTCGCCGCGGGCCGCGGAGCCAAACTGGTAGACGGCAATGACATCCGGGACGGCATCCAACAGGTGTTGGATGACGGTACGGGTGTCAATCTCTCCCCTTCGTGGACCGTTCGGTGTCGTCATCGGCGGCATTCCATTTCGACGAAAAGTATACGTGACCCGCCGTCAAAAGTCGAAATGAACGGCGATTGGCCAGCCATTTGACAGGCCGAGCAGCGGCTTCTAGACTCCAGCCTCAACCAGTTTCCCCTTCGCAGCACATCCCGGAGCCTGTTCGTGAGCCCCATCCCGGCGGTCATCACCGAGCTCATCGCCCGATTCGAGCGCAACCTATCGGATTACAAGGCCCAGGGTTACAACGAGGCCCGGCTCCGCATCGAGTTCCTGAACCCCTTCTTCGACGCGCTTGGCTGGGATGTGGCGAACAAAGCCGGCCATTCCGAGGACTACAAAGACGTCATCCACGAAGATGCCATCAAAGTCGGGGGCAACACCAAGGCCCCGGACTATTGTTTCCGCGTCGGCCGGGACCGGAAGTTTTTCCTCGAAGCCAAGAAGCCCTCCATCAATATCAAGGACGAACCCAGTCCCGCCTATCAGCTTCGCCGCTATGCCTGGTCGGCCCGGCTGCCGCTTTCCATTCTGACGGATTTTGAAGAATTCGCCGTCTACGATTGCCGCACACGCCCCAAAGAGACGGATAAATCAACCACCGCCCGCATCTTCTACTGCACCTTCCGCGAGTATGGCGAGAAATGGGATGAGATCGCCGCCACCTATTCGAAGGCCGCGGTCCTTAAGGGCTCGTTCGACCGCTATGCCGCATCCGACCGCAAGCGGGGTACGGCCACGGTGGACGCGGAGTTCCTGGCCGAGATCGAGGAGTGGCGGGCGTTGCTGGCCAAGCACCTGGCGCTGCGCAACAAGCGGCTCAGCGCGCAGGACCTCAATTTCGCCGTGCAGCGCACCATCGACCGGCTGATCTTTCTCCGCATCTGCGAAGACCGGGGCGTGGAGCACTATGGCTCGCTCCAGGCGCTGCTGAACGGCGAGCACGTCTACGCGCGGCTCAAGTTTCTCTGCGAGCAGGCGGACGACCGCTACAACTCCGGCCTCTTCCACTTCAAGGCCGAGAAAGACCGGGCGGAGACCCCCGATACCCTCACACCCGCGCTCAAGATCGACGACAAGCCGCTCAAGGAGATCATCGGCCGCCTCTACGCGCCGAAAAGCCCCTATGAGTTCTCCGTCTTCCCGATCGAGATTCTCGGCCAGGTCTATGAGCAGTTCCTGGGCAAGGTCATCCGGCTCACCGCCGGGCATCAGGCCAAGGTCGAGGAGAAACCGGAGGTCAAAAAGGCCGGCGGCGTCTACTACACCCCCGCCTATATCGTGGACGACATCGTTCGGCACACCGTCGGCGCGCTCTGCAATGACAAATCACCCAAGCAGTTGGCCAAGCTGCGGATTCTCGATCCCGCCTGCGGGTCCGGGTCCTTCCTCATCGGCGCGTACAGTTATCTGCTCGACTATCACCGCGACTGGTACGTGAAGGACGGTCCCGAGAAGTACAAGAAAGAACTCTTTAAGGCGATCTCACCCTCTCCTTCCGGGAGAGGGGAGGGTGAGGGGGGAGCCTGGCGACTGACCACGCAGGAGAAGAAACGCATTCTTTTGAACAACATCTATGGCGTGGACATCGACAGCCAGGCGGTAGAGGTCACCAAGCTCAGTCTCCTGCTGAAGGTCTTGGAGGGGGAGAGCGACGAGACGCTTCGCCGGCAACTGTCCTTCGGCATGAGAGGGCGCTACCGGACCTCGGGCAAAACATCAAATGCGGCAATAGCCTCATAGGGCCGGATTATTTCGCCGGGCAATTGATGCCGGATGAAGAGGAGATGCGGCGCGTCAATCCATTTGACTGGAAGGCAGGG
>CAYZTJ010000215.1:0-4606 GCA_964481215.1 uncultured Nitrospira sp.
CTCCGCCTCCAAGTCCCGCATCAGCCGCTGGAACTCCTTGTCGCGTCGAATGAGGCGGGAGGCGGCCAGGAGCAAGCGGTCGATCTGTTCATCCGTCAGGGATAGGTTTGTAGGGATATTCATGAGGTAGTGCAGTTCCTCCGGATCTTCCAATTCCGTCAGGCTGGCATTGATGAAATAGATGTCGGCGTCGGGGCTGAACACGCGCGCGTCACCAGGCGGTCTGCGGCGCATTTGGGTCCGCCATTTGTCCACGGCCTGATTCATGAGCTGCAAGGTATCGGTGGAGTAGCGGTTGATGGGGATATCGATCAAGGCGCGGCTGACGCGGGAGAGGCCCGGAATCTCGCTCAACGTGTATTGGGTCATATCCGGAGCCGTCTCGGCATTGACGATCAGGTAGACCAGCTTCCGCACCCGCTTCACCCCAAGCAGTTCGAACGTCGACTCTAGATCCCCGACAAGCGCCGTGGCTTCCAACACGCTGCGCATGCCGATATTGTCCGACAATCCGCCATCCAACAGATGAATATAGGGACGCTGCTCGGGATCGAGATAGGATCGCAGCTCGTTCGCCCGCTGGATCCCCCAGGACGTGAGTCGCTCGCGCCTGAGTGCCGGAGGCGGTTGAAACCCGCATTGGCCGGCATAGTTCTTCATCGATATGGGGCTCAGGATCAGCGGCAAGGCGCTGGACGAGGCGGCCGCCACGGACAGCGGCAGTTGGTTGAGGTCGGAACAGATCAGGTCGAACTGGCGTTGGTTGAACTCGAACCGCGAGAGCGTCGCCATGTCGGAGGCATGGATAAACACGAGCGGCCGCTGCCGGCGAGCCACGAGGTCCCCAAACGTATGTCCATCGAAGAGCGCCTCATCCAACAGTTCGGAGAAGACATGGGCGCGGCCAAAGAATGGAGACAAGAGCCGGAGCCAATTGGTGGGAGACCGGAACACCCGCGATCGGAGCTCGCTCTCCCAATCTTTCCGCAAGAAGCGATATTCGAAATCATGGAAGATTCGATCGCCGTAGAGCGCGTAGTACGTCGCGGTAAAGCTGCCGCCGGACAAGGCCGTAATAACGTTGAGTTCATCGAGCAGCCGCTTCTGGCGTCCCTCCCACACAATGGGGGTACGTGCCAATGCCCGTAATGCGCCGAACGACAGGGCGGAGGCCCGCGCCCCGCCGCCCGAAAAGGAGGCGACGATGAACAGGCTGTCCGAGCTGCCGCTTGCAGATGGCGGGAGATTGGCCGAGCGGTACCCGTAAGTCGGATCCCAGCGCGCGAGCGACGCGTTCATCGTCGGCCGCACAGACTCGCAGCCGAATGTCAGACTCAACAGACTCCCCAGCAAGCAGGCCGTGATCCTCCGTCCCATTCTCACCCCCTTGCCTCTTCGCCGCCCTCGCAGGTCAGTGCGCACATTGATCACGTGCAGCCCTCTTGATCGCGGGCTGCGAAAGGCTACCCACCCCTTTGAAGCCTGTCAACCCGAAGGCGCCCTCGGGGATGCCCGGAATCCTTTCCGCTTGCGGCTCCTCTTACGGCACGGTAGGCTAACCCCTGGTCTGACGGCCGACGGTCAGCCTGTGCGAGAGGACGGCTTCCTGGATGACTCACAGACCGGTCCGACGGAGACTGCCTTCCCTGGCTGCCCTCCTCATCGTACTCGCCGCGATGGTCCCGTCGACGGAGGCGGATTCGCCGTCTCTGCCGGAAAGCCGCGTCGCCGAAGAGGCGCGGACCGCCTGGGACAATGGGGCGGTGACCGGCGCGCTCGACATGCTGACGCGCGGGATCCACGAGCACCCGCAGACGCAGGTCCTTCGCAAATTGCGCGGCGACATCCTCGCCACCATCCGCCGACCGCTGGAGGCGCTGCAGGCCTATGAGGAGGTGCTGGCGAAGAGCCCCGCCGCCATCGAGGTCCGGTGGGCCAAGTGGAGCGTCCTGCTGCGCGCCGGCCATAAGGACGACGCCGTCGCCGAGTTGCAGCGGATTGCGTCGTACGATCCCCACAATCCGTTGATCCATTTGCGGCTGGCCCAGGAACTGCGCAAGCTGGATCGCCTGGAGGAATCGCTCGATGCGTACAAGAACGCGACGAGCCTGGCCCCTGATATGCTCGGCTGGCGGCTCGCCATGGCGCGGGCGCGGTTCGATGTGCTCGACTATCGCGGCGCCGAGGGCGACGTCCAGGAGCTCCTCCGGCGGATGCCGCCTGGATCGGCCTTGGACCCCCCGGCCAAAACCTTGCTCTCGCAGATCCAAGGATACTCCATGGAACGCGGCCGCCGCTTCATCGCGGGCTACACCTCGGAGATCTCGCCCGAACGACGGAAGGACTGGGCCGCGCTTCGAGCGGATGCCTGGAGACTGTTTACGGCCGGGCGCTACGAAGAAGCCGAGCCGCTCTATCAGCGCTTGCTGGCGCTGAATCCGAAGGATCCGACGGCGGTCCATCAACTGGGGCTGATTCTGATGCAGCTGGGCCGGTGCCGGGAGGCCCTCAATGTGTTCGGGAAGATGGCCACGCTCGACGCCAGCGACGAAGACTATACGGACACGGTGTTCCGCATCGGACACTGCTTGGTGGAGTTGGAACGGTGGGAAGAGGCGCTGGGGCAGTTTCAATTGCTCTATGACGCGGCTGTCGACTTCGAGGAGAACAATCAGGGGGTGCCGCTTCCCGCCGGCATGCGGGTGCTGGACAAACAGAAGCTGCTTCACTGGATTGAAAAGATTCGCCCCCATGTGCCGGAAGCTGGACCGTCGAATGTCAGGCGGCCGCCCGCGCCCGCATCGGCCGATACACCCGCACAAGATGAGACCGCCCTGCTCGACGAACTGCGCGCCCGGGCCATCGAACGATTGAAACCCCAAGCCTCGCTGAACAGCCACGCGTCGCTCATGGGCCGCGATTCCGATTTCAGCTGGTTCCGCTTCGTAATTCCGGCGGCCAAGGTGATGCGGGACGACAACCCCACCGGCGAGCACGACTTCATTCCAATCGACCCGGCCGACAGCTTTGCGACGACCCAACCGGAGATTTACCTGGCCTTCGGGCTCGTTTCGGCGTCCTACGACGCCGTGCCCCTCACCGCCCGCTGTTTTCTCGAAACCGAGGAGTTGGCCGGCGAGCCGCCGCCCGTCGCTCACGATCAGGTGGTAACCTCGATGAGCGATCAGTCGGGATACTTCCGCCTGGGCGCGCCGCCGAGAGGCTGGGCGCCCGGCCTCTACCGCTGCGCCCTCTTTGCCGGCGATACGACTTCCGCCTACAACCACGTCGACGAAGTGCGGTTTCGAATCGTCCAGCCGGCTCGCTGAAGAGAAGAGCGTCTGGCGAATAGCGGATGGCAGGATGGTTGAAGCTGGCCGTGCGCGACAGGCGGGACGGGCGTAAAAAGCGAGATGCGGCGAAAACGCTCTCTGAGCAGGTCACGCCTTTCACGCCTGTCTCGCTCGTCTCGCCCCGATTCACGAACGACGAGCGACGAACTGGATTTTGGGAGGCGCTGCGGAATCATGTCGGCTCCCGCCGGTGTCTGATCATGTACCGGCCGGCGAAGGTTTCCCCAGGGATCAGCCGTTTCAGACCCCATTCGGGTCGATTGAAGGCATCCGTCGCGCAGGTCATGGGTTCGATGGCCAGAGCGCGGCGTGGCGCATCGGGAATCGCATCGCCGGTGTACACCACAATGGCGGAGAATGACCGGTCCATGGCGATCTCGATCTGTCGCCCGTTTCCCGGGTGGCGCAGGCAGGCCGTCGCCAACCCGTTCGCATCCCGCGCGAGATTCACGAAGCAGTGGTTGAAGCGCCGAGGTCCGACCAGGCGTCGTTCGCGAAAATCCCACTCGGTCCCTTCCACGTCCAGCACACGCCCTGTCGGCAACAGGCGATCGCTGAACTCCAGATAGCCGGCACAGGGCAGCGTCGCCTCTGCGTCATCGATCAGCTCAGTGCCGACCGTAAAGTAGGGATGAAACCCGATCCCCACCGGGGCCGCGGACGATCCCACGTTCTCCACGTCAAACGCGCAAGCCAGCCCGTTGCCGTCCAGCGCATAGGTCACGCGCACCTCGAGTGAAAAGGGATAGCCGCGGGGGCCATAGGCCTCGGCGTCCAGGTGGACGTCGAACTGCACCCGGCTGGGCTCACTCCGACGGGTCTCCCACAGAATCGTCCGCACGAAACCGTGGATGGCGTTGGGCCCTTCCTTATCGTTGCGCTCGAGTTGATAGGTTCGGCCGTCGAAGGAGTATCGCCCGTCCGGGATGCGCCCCGGGAACGGGCACAGCACATCGCCCTGTCCGCCCTTCTTCTTGCTGCCCCCGGAGTAGCCCCACAGAATATCCGTCTCACGCCCATCCGATTCCACGAAGACATAACGTCGCAGCGCCGCTCCCCACGGCGACACGACCGCGCGCTGACGCTCGAAGGAGAGCGTCAGCTCACTGTCCGGTGTCGCGGGAGCTGACACCCTGCGCTCCTTTCTTCCTGGGTCGGCGCTGTCCCGATCGAAGCCCTGTCGCAAGGAAGGCCTTCAAGACCACCGCTTGATTGTGGTGCTCATCTCGCGCCGAGTACACCAAGGTCACGCG
>CAYZTJ010000216.1:0-4442 GCA_964481215.1 uncultured Nitrospira sp.
CCGCCGACATCCTGCGGCTGGCCCTGCGCGGCCAGCAATTCGCCGTCGATCGTCTTCTCGTTGTCGCTCAGGGCCTTGGCGATCTTGGCAAACTTCTCGGCGAGCTTCTTATCCGCCGTCTGCGCCGCCAAGGCCTGCGCCCAGTAGAGGGCCAAGTAGAAATGGCTCCCGCGATTATCGATCTCGCCGACCTTGCGGGCCGGCGACTTGTTGCTCTCGAGGAACTTGGCGTTGGCCTGGTCCAACGTGTCCGCCAAGATCTTGGCCACCGGATTATTCCCCGCCTTCGCCAGGTGTTCGAGCGAGGCGGCCAGCGCGAGGAATTCGCCGAGCGAGTCCCACCGCAGATAGCCCTCCTCCTGGAACTGTTGCACGTGCTTGGGCGCCGAGCCGCCCGCGCCGGTCTCGAACAGCCCGCCGCCGTTCAGCAAGGGCACGATCGAGAGCATCTTGGCGCTGGTCCCGATTTCGAGAATCGGGAAGAGGTCCGTCAAATAGTCACGGAGCACGTTGCCCGTGCAGGAAATGGTGTCCTTGCCGTCCTTCATCCGCTCGATGGAGAAGCGGCAGGCGTCGGCCGGCGCCATGATCTTGATCTCGAGGCCGGTCGTATCGTGCTTCGGCAGATAGGCCGTGACCTTCTTGATCAGCTCCGCATCGTGGGCCCGGGTCTTATCGAGCCAGAAGACCGCCGGGGCGCCGGTCGCGCGCGCGCGGGTCACGGCCAGCTTCACCCAGTCCTGGATCGGGGCATCCTTCACTTGGCAGGCCCGCCAGATGTCGCCTGCCTCCACCTGGTGCTCGTGCAAGGTCTTGCCCGATGCATCCACGATCCGGAACGTGCCGTGGCCCGGCGCTTTGAAGGTCTTGTCGTGCGAGCCGTACTCTTCCGCCGCCTGCGCCATCAAGCCCACGTTCGGGATCGTTCCCATCGTCCGCGGATCGAAGGCGCCGTGCGTTTTGCAAAACTCGACGACCTCGCGATAGACCGGCGCATAGCTGGCATCGGGAATCACGCACTTGACGTCCTCGAGCTTGCCGTCCGGATTCCACATCTTGCCGCTGTCGCGGATGACCGGCGGCATGGAGGCGTCGATGATGACGTCGCTCGGGACGTGGAGGTTGGTGATACCCTTGTCGGAATTCACCATCGCCATCGGCGGCCGCTTCCGGTAGACGGCCTGGATGTCCGCCTCGATCGCCTTCCGCTGCTCGTCGGGCAAGGCCTTGATCTTGGCGTAGACGTCGCCGAGCCCGTTATCCGGATCCACGCCGAGCTTCTTGAAGGTCTCACCGTGTTTTTCGAACACGTCCTTGTAATAGACGGTCACGGCATGGCCGAAAATCTTCGGGTCCGAGACCTTCATCATCGTGGCCTTCATGTGGAGCGAGAAGAGAATGCCCTGCTTCTTGGCGTCCTCGATCTGCTCCTCCAGGAACCTGCGCAAGGCCGTGACGCTCATGAAGGTGGCATCGAGGACTTCCCCGGCCTGTAGCGCCACCTTCTCCTTCAAGACGGTGACCGTGCCATCGGCCCCGACGAACTCGATCTTCGCCGTGGTCGCGGCGGGGATCGTCAGGGACTTTTCATTCGAGCGGAAATCGCCGCCGGTCATGTGGGAGACATGCGTCTTGGAATCGGCGCTCCACGCGCCCATCTTGTGCGGGTGCTTGCGGGCATAGGCCTTGACCGAGAGCGGCGCGCGGCGGTCCGAATTGCCCTCGCGCAGCACGGGATTGACGGCGCTGCCCTTCACCTTGTCATAGCGCGCCTTGATGTCTTTCTCCTTGTCGTCCTTCGGATTCTCCGGATAGTCGGGCAGCTTGTAGCCCTGTTGCTGCAATTCCTTGATCGTGGCCACGAGCTGCGGGATCGACGCGCTGATATTCGGCAGCTTGATGATGTTCGCCTCCGGCGTCTTGGCCAGCTCGCCCAGTTCCGCCAAGGCGTCCGGCTGCTTCTGCGCCGGCGTCAGATACTCCGGAAACACCGCGAGCACCCGCCCCGCCAGCGAGATGTCCCGCAGTTCCACCGTCACGCCCGCCGCCTTGGTGAAGGCATTGATGATCGGCAGGAACGAATAGGTCGCCAGCATCGGCGCCTCGTCGGTCTTCGTATAGATGATCTTGTCCGCTTTCGCCATGGCGTTTCTCCTCAGATTATTGATCGTGCGGGTTGCAAACCGTACACCTGCTCTTCCAGGCCGTCACCATACTCGACCAAGCCATTCATAGACAAATAGATAATTTATGTTCTATTCATAGGTTTAACCGATGTATGATTGGCGGCATGGTGTGGTTGAACTATCATCACCTTCTCTATTTCTGGACGGTGGCGAAGCACGGGAGCGTGGCGCGCGCGTGCGAGGAATTGCATCTGGCGCAGCCCACGGTGAGCGGGCAGATTCGATCCCTCGAACGCGCGCTTGGAGAGCAATTGTTCGCGCGGTCCGGCCGGCGTCTGATCCTCACGGATGTGGGGCATGTCGTCAATCGCTATGCCACGGAGATCTTTTCGTTGGGAAAGGAACTGACGAGTGCGTTGGCTGGAGGCGAAACCGGCCAACGGATGAAATTCGTGGTGGGAGTGGCCGATTCGGTCCCGAAGCTCTTCACCTCGCGGATTCTTCAAGCCGCGCTCAAGCTGTCCCAGAGGGTCCAACTCATCTGCAAGGAGGATAAGCTCGACCGGCTCCTCGCAGAGTTGGCTATCCATGGCCTGGACATCGTCCTCGCCGACACGCCGGTTCCGCCGACAGTGAAGGTGCAGGCGTATAACCACCTGATGGGCGAATCTACGGTGTCCCTGTTTGCCACGTCCGCGCTGGCGTCGAAATACGGCAAAGATCTGCCGAGTTCGCTCGACGGCGCTCCCTTCCTGCTGCCGACAGGCAACGCGTCGCTGCGTCGGTCAATGGATGACTGGTTTCACGGCCAGGGGATTCGTCCGATCGTGCGAGGGGAATTCGAGGACAGCGCCACGCTCAAGGCCTTCGGGCAGGTCGGGTACGGCATTTTCCCGGCCGTGTCGGTCATGGAGAAAGAGATTCGTCGGCAGTATCGCGTGGAACTCGTGGGACGACTCCCGTCGTTGAAGCAACGGTTCTATGCCATTACGGTGGATCGAAGGCTGAAGCATCCGGCGGTGGTGGCGATTGTCGACTCCGCGCGGAAGAGCCTCCACGAATAGGTTGGTCTGAGTGATGAAGGGGCAGCCTGCCTGATCCATCCTAAGGACATCGAAAGGTTCTCTCGCCTCGTGCGCGCTCGTCGATGTGGGCGTCTCATCCTCAGCAAAACCGCTTGAGCTGTTCCGTCATCAATGCTGCCACGCGGTCCAGGTCGAACGGCCAGGCGTAGCGTAGCGTGACGCCCGGATGCCGGAGGCGGAGGCGGGCAAGACTCTCGGGAATCTCCACCTCGGAATGCGACCCGCCCGGCGTGAACATCGTCGTCGTGATCGTAATTTCGGTCGCCCCTTTCGCAATCAATTCCTCCACCGACTCCTCTAAGCTCGGCGCGCAAAACTCGTTGTAGGCGACGGCGAAGAGCGCACCGTCCAGGTGGGGGCGGAGCCGGGCTGCCACAGCTTCGAGACCCGATTGATAGGGGTCGGTGGCCGGCGTGCGCGGCCATCGACGGATCTTGGCGTCGAGGTCCACTTCTTCCTGGCTGGGCGCGGTACCGGCTGCTCGCCGCTGCCCCTCCAGCCGCTTCAGCTTGGTGACCAACTCTTGCGGGCAGTCCTTGGGAATGCCGCCATGACCAACCAAGATCACGCCCTTCACCTGACGGGTCACGCGGTCTCCTTTCTCGGTCTCGTCCCGACGGTGCGCGCCGGCGACCGGAGCGCTCTCATGAAGGCCAAACCGTACCGCGTGGCCAATTCACTCGAGCGACAACGTGCCGACCGCGCCACCAGCCGATTCAGGGCATCGTACTGCCTGGGATTGCGTGACCGCAACAGCGCGGCCTGGGCGTGATGAAACCGTACCAGCGACTCCCGTGTGACCGGTCGCGTGGAAAACTGCTTCCAGCGCCGGTAGCCGGAGACCTGCTCAAGGAAATGCCGACGGTGCGCCGGATGGGCCAGTCGCCCTTCATCGATGATCGGGATCAGGGGCAAGTGCGTCTGAACCGCGCGGGCAAACAACCCAGCCCCCCTTCGGCGCACCTTCCCTTGCCGGTCGTGCAGCGGGACATCGTCGATCCCGCAACTTGGGGACCGCGCTTTGAGCACGTAGCCCGACAGATCGAGCTTCTCTGACTCCTTCATCTTGGAGACCGAAAACTGTCGGAGCGATGGGGTGAGATCCCGCCGTGATTCGATTGTGACAAGCCGCGGGGCATTCGCCTGGCCGACCAACTGCATCGCTTCTCGAGGCGTGCCGAGCCCCGCTTCAACTTCCGGGCAGACCGGCACCCACTCGACCTGACGACCC
>CAYZTJ010000217.1:0-4441 GCA_964481215.1 uncultured Nitrospira sp.
TGAGTGGCCCGACCGCAGAGTCATGGGCCGAGAATACCTAAGAGAAAGGATGCGGTATGGCAGTCCCATTGCTTGATCTCGCGGCGCATCATCACCCGCTCCAACAGGAACTGATGGCAGCCATCGAACAGATCTTTCGTACTCAGGCGTTTGTGCTCGGTCCCGACGTGGCCAAACTCGAGGAACGAATGGCAGCGTATTGCCAAACCCGGGCAGCCATTGGAGTTTCATCGGGCACCGATGCGTTGTTGGTCGCGTTAATGGCACTGGGGATTGGTCAGGGAGATGAAGTGATCACCTCGCCGTATTCCTTCTTCGCCACCGCTGGTGCGGTGGCTCGGGTTGGAGCCAGGCCTGTATTGGTGGACATCGACCCCATTACCTACAACATTGATCCTGACAAAATACAATCGGCGATTACGGGAAGAACCAAGGCCGTCATCCCCGTACATCTGTATGGCCAATGTGCCGACATGGCGCCGATTCTTGAGATTGCTTCCCACAGCCGGCTAGCAGTCATCGAGGATGCCGCGCAAGCCATCGGTGCCGAGTACAAAGATGGGAGACGTGCTGGCAGCATAGGCACCATTGGCTGCTTCTCTTTCTTTCCCAGCAAGAATCTTGGTTGTTTGGGCGATGGGGGAATGGTGACGACGAACGACCCCGCACTCGCCGAGCGACTGATGGTTTTACGCGTCCACGGCAGTAAGCCGAAGTATCATCACAAGCTTATCGGTGGCAATTTCCGGTTGGACAGCATCCAAGCCGCTGTCTTGAACGTGAAGTTGAGCTACTTAGACGGATGGACTCGCCGCAGGCAGGAAAACGCGGCGCGATACCAGTCGCTATTTCGGGACAGCGGTCTCGTTGCGCGAGGGGATGTCCGATTGCCGGAGGCCATTTATCTAGGGTCCGGGCACAAACACTATCATATTTATAATCAATTCGTGTTGCGTGTGCGGAACCGGGATGGGCTCATCGCCTATCTGAAGCAGCATGAGATCGGGGCCGAAATTTATTACCCCGTCCCGTTCCACCTCCAGGAATGTTTCGCCTATCTCGGATACCGGCCAGGGGATTTCCCTGAATCGGAGCGTGCTGCTGCGGAAACCATCGCCATCCCCATTTACCCGGAGTTAGAACTGCGCCAGCAGCAGGAAGTGGTGGAGGCGATTCGGCGGTTCTGTCAGGGAGCATGAGCGAGGTTGCGGGATGGATCGTCGGTCTGATCGCAGAGTCGGCGCAGTGGAATGGTGAGTGTTGCTGTCCTTGAACGCTTCTCGTTGGACAGGCATCGGGCTCGGCGGGCGATTGCAGGGGGTAGGGCTGGTTTGTTTGACAGGGCTGAGTTTCGTCCCTCGTCTGTCCCACAAGGCGGAATATTTGTTCTTCGGTCTGCTCACCCTGGCGGCGGCGGTTGCCTGCGTGCAGCGGCGGTGGACATGGGGTCGGACGCCGGTCGACGCACCGATACTCCTCTTCTCCCTGTGGGTTCTGCTCACGGTCCCCTTCGCAGTCGATGTGGGATATAGCTTCTCAGAATGGAGAAAGCTTGTCGCCCACGTCCTGCTGTTCTTTTGGGCCAACGCCGTTCTGGCGTCGCCTGCAAGATCGGTTTGGATCCGTGGCGTGCTGTGGACCGTCGTCGCTGGGACAGTGCTGTTGGCGGTGTACAGTCTGAGCACGTTCGTGTGGCAAGGCGGCTCTTGGCGAGATCGCGTTGTTCGCGCCGCTGCACCGATGTCCGACTACAACTGGCTGAGCACCTACATGGTGTTGAGTCTTCCGGTCGTCGCCGCCGGATGGGTGATCTTCCGACGCACGCATCATCGGGCGCTGGTGGGATTGAGCTTGACGGCCGGGGCGCTCGCGCAGCTGTTCTCCTACACGCGGGCCGGTTGGTTGGGCAGCTTTCTGCAGATGTGCATCGGAGCCTGGATGGTGGGTCGCCGTGCCATGTCGTTGTCCATCATGGCGGCAGGCATTGCGGCAATCGTGGGTTTGCTGATTGTCGCTCCTATGGGCTATCAGAGCGATACTGCGCGGAGCTTGACTGCTGAAAGCCGGACTACTGTTTGGCACCTGTCCCTGCAGTCGATTATCGAGCATCCGGTGGTGGGAGTGGGCTACGGCAATGACACCTTCATCCGAGTCCATGCCGGACGCGAAGAAGCGAGGCTGACTCCGCATGTTCACAATACCTATCTGATGATCGCCATGGGCAGTGGAATTCCCGCCTTGCTGCTGTTCGGCTGGGTCGCTGCCGAGGGTGGCCGCGCTCTCTATCGCGCGTTTCGGCGCGCTGCGGATGAAGGTGAGCGCATCCTGTTGCTCGCCATCTTCCTCGCGGGCTTCGGGTTTCTGGTCCGGAACTTCTTCGACTACATGTTGGCCGGCAGCCTCGGAGCGCTCTTCTGGATTCTGATGGCTGTTGGGTTCAGCGCTTCGGGGGCCATCCTGGACGATGTATCTACTATTGCGCAGGAGCCGTCATCGTGAAGCAGGTACTCGTCAAAGACGGCCGAACGAAAGTGGACGAGGTGCCGGCCCCTTGTATCGAACCCGGGACGGTTCTTGTCCGGGTCACGCATTCCTGCATTTCCAGCGGCACGGAATTGAGCGGAGTCGCGGCGAGCGGACGGCCCTTGTGGAAACGTGCCCTGAAGCAGCCCGAGAAGCTGGAAAAGGTCTGGAGGTTGGTCTCGGAACGGGGCTTGATGAACGCCTATGAGCAGGTCAAGGGGAAGTTGGGCTCTGCTCTGTCCACCGGTTACTCGGCCGCCGGTATCGTGTGTGAAGTGGGAGCGGGGATCGACGATCTGGCTGTGGGGGACCGGGTTGCCTGCGCCGGTGCGCAATGTGCGTTTCATGCCGGGGTCATCCGTGTTCCACGCAACCTGGCTGTGCCGGTACCCGATCAGGTGGAACTTGGTCACGCAAGCACTGTGGCGCTTGGTGCCATCGCGCTCCAAGGTGTTCGTCGGGCCAAAGTCGTGTTGGGTGAGTCTTGTGTCGTTCTTGGACTGGGACTGCTCGGCAATCTCACGTGCCAGATTTTGGCCGCCGCCGGTTGCCGGGTCATCGGCATCGAACCGGACCTGGGGCGGCGTGAGTTCGCCGCACGCATGGGAATCCGTGCTTTGGATCCGCAGGACGGCCGCCTGCCGGAGCAGGTCGCCCGGGCCACCGACGGCGTCGGCGCCGACGCGGTGATTATCACGGCCTCTACGGCCTCCCACGACGCGGTTGCAGGGGCGTTCCGGATGAGTCGAAAAAAGGGACGGGTCGTGCTCGTCGGAGACGTGGGCCTGCATCTGAACCGAGAAGATGTCTACGAGAAGGAACTCGACTTTCTCATCTCCACCTCTTATGGCCCTGGCCGGTATGACCGATTGTACGAGGAGCAGGGAGTCGAATACCCGATCGCGTACGTGCGATGGACGGAGACTCGGAACATGGCCGAGTACCTGCGGCTGATCGACGAAGCTCGGGTGAACGTCGCGCCGCTGATCGGTGCGAGTTTTCCGATCGAGCAGGCGGCGACCGCCTATGAAACCTTGGCGGGGAAACCATCGGCCTCTCCGGCGGTACTGCTGACCTATCCCGAAGGGCCAGAAGAGCTGGCCGATCGTGTCGTCACCATTCGGCCGCGGCAATCAGGCGACAGGCGGGGAGTCGTTCGGCTGGCGGTCGTCGGCGCCGGCGGGTTCGCCCAGGCGGTGCATTTCCCCAACCTCAAGGCGCTTCACCCGCTGCTCGAATTGGCGGCGATCGTCGATCGAACCGGCCACAAGGCGACGGCAGTCGGCCAGCAGTATCAGGCCGGCTACGTCACAACCGAATACGGCCGCGTGCTGGAAGACGCCTCGATCGACGCGGTGCTCATTGCCACCCGGCACCATCTCCACGCCTCGATGGCGCTTCAGGCGCTGCAGGCCAGGAAACACGTGTATTTGGAAAAACCCCTCGCGTTGACGGCGGACGAACTCGAACGACTTGCGGCCTTTTTTTCGAACGGTCAGGAAGGAAAAACGCCGGTGCTGATGACCGGCTTCAACCGGCGATTTTCTCCGCATGCGGTCAGGTTGTGCGAGGTCATGAAGGCCCGCGCTTATCCCGTTTTCCTCACTTATCGAGTGAATGCCGGGTGGCTGCCGCCCGATCATTGGACGCGTTCTCCCGAGGGAGGGGGGAGAAATTTAGGAGAAGCCTGTCACATGTATGATTTCGTGACCGCTGTCACCGGAGCCAAGGTGGAACGGATATCCGTCTCCGGTATGGGACGAAGCACCGGGCATTTTCACTGCGCCGACAACTTCTCCGTGACGATGACATTGAACGACGGATCGGTCGCGACGATCACCTATACGGCGATGGGGGCGTCAGAGTGCGGCAAGGAACGGATCGAGGTTTTCGCCGACGGGAAGGTGGGCATCCTCGA
>CAYZTJ010000218.1:0-4402 GCA_964481215.1 uncultured Nitrospira sp.
CCAGCGACTTGTGATGCACGAGCGCGAGCCGCAACGCCTCGCGCGAAATCGCATGTTCGATCTGCAATTCGTCCAAGGTTTGCGGGATGGTCGTCGGCCGGATCATTTTGTTTTTGATCCGATTGCGGAGCGTCTGCTCGTTGATCGCAAAGGGCACCCAGCGCATGATGTTTGCCAGCCCCGCCTCCGCCAGCACATTGGAGATGCTGTAGGACATGCCGAGGTTCGCGCTCACCGTCCGGTTGAATACCTCGCCGAAGACCGAAAACACGTCCGTGGTCGCCCCGCCAATGTCGACGCCGATCAGATTGATCCCATCCCGCTTGGCGATGGTTTGCATGATCAGCCCAACGGCTGCCGGCGTCGGCATGATGGGTGCACCCGCCCAGCCGATCAGCTTCTTATAGCCCGGCGCCTGGGCCATCACGTGCTCCAAGAAGAGGTCGTGAATCTTGTTGCGCGCCGGCGCCAGGTTTTCCCGCTCCAGCTGTGGGCGAATGTTGTCCGTGATCACCAACGAGGATTTCTTCTCCAGAATCTCCTGCACGCGCGGACGAGCATCCTTGTTCCCGGCGTAGATCAACGGCAGCGTATAACTCATGCCCAGCCGCGGTCGTGGTTCCGCCGCCGCGATGTACTCCGCCATCTCCACCACATGCGTCACCGTGCCCCCGTCGGTGCCACCGGAGAGCAAGATCATGTCCGGACGCAAGGCGCGAATCCGCTCAATCTTTTCATGCGGCAGACGGCCGTCATTCGACGCCAGAACGTCCATCACGATGGCCCCGGCGCCGAGCGCGCAACGCTGGGCGCTCTCGCCCGTCATGCTCTGCACCGCGCCAGCCACCATCATCTGCAAGCCGCCGCCCGCACTGCTGGTGGAGACATAGATATCGACGCCGACCTTCGGCTGTCCGTCTTTCGCCTTGTTCGGCGTGATGATCCGCTCGCCGTCCAGGATGGTCCGGCCGGAGAGTTCTTCGATCTCGGCGATAGCGTTCAACACCCCGCGCGTGACGTCTTCGAAGGGCGCTTCGACGGTCGTCGGCGCTTCGCCGCGGAAGGTCTGGCGGTATTCGTTACCGACCTTTTCGATCAGAATAGCTTTGGTGGTGGTGCTTCCGCAGTCAGTGGCGATGATGACGGAGAGCGGCTGGGCGGAGGTGCTCATTACGTCGCCACATCCCGCGCCGCTGTGGCCGCATCGATCAAGGCGATCAATCGCGTCACGGTGTCGCGCCGCTCCAGCAGCACCGCAATCCGTTCCAGATCGACGGGATTGAAGGCCAGCTCCAGAAATGGAGTGAGCACATGCAGGGCCTGGCTCCCGAGGAAATTCAACGGCCCGATCGACTCCAGGGCCACAGTGGCTGGCGTCTCCATGCCGCGGCGTACGACGGAGTCCGCCACTCGCTGAAGGAGGGCAAGGTCTTCGTCTGAGAGTGAGTCCAGAGCGGGCCGGATGGCAAAGGCATGGCGGACGCCCTCTTTGAGCACAGCAAGGGCATCACGGAACCCTTCCTTGGGCGTCACAGTCATAGATGAGTAGACGGGAGATGCAGTCCGATGTTGTTGAAATCATTATAGGAGTGGGTCGGAGGAGAGTCAACGAAATGGGGCGGATGAGATGACTCAACGTTGTCAGTTGTCAGTCATCAGTTATCGGTTTTCAGCTTTCGGTTCCCAAACTGATAACTGGATACTGTTCACTGAAAACCTTTGCACTCAGCCCAACATTGACATAGCGCTTGTCAGCGCGCTACACAGCAGGCTGACAAGGAGAGACAGATGGCGATCCATCCTGGTGCGGGGAAACGAGCACCGGTGTCGGCGTTGATCAATGTCGCGCGGCTAATCACGGCCTATTATGCCGAGAAGCCGGATGTGGGCGTCCGCGAACAACGAGTGGCCTTCGGCACCTCGGGCCATCGGGGATCGGCCTTCAAGCGCAGCTTCAATGAGGCACACATCCTCGCCGTCACCCAAGCGGTCTGCGAGTATCGAAAAGCTCAGGGCACCACCGGCCCCCTCTACCTCGGCATGGATACCCATGCCCTCTCGGAGCCGGCCTTCGTCAGCGCGCTGGAGGTGCTGGCCGCCAACAGCGTCGAGACGATGATTGACCGAGACGGCGGCTATACGCCGACGCCGGTCATCTCCCACGCGATTCTGACCTACAACCGAGGCAAGTCCTCCGGGCTCGCCGACGGCATCGTGATTACCCCGTCGCACAATCCACCCGAAGACGGCGGCATCAAGTACAACCCCCCGCAGGCCGGCCCCGCCGACACCCAGACCACCAAATGGATCGAAGACCGAGCCAACGCGCTCATGGCCGCCGACTTGGCCGGAGTCGCCCGCCTCCCCTACCCACGCGCTCGGAAAGCCTCGACGACTCACGCGCACGATTATGTGGCCTCGTATGTCAGCGATCTCACCGCCGTCCTCGACCTCGACCTGATCAAATCCGCAAAGCTGAAGCTGGGCGTCGACCCGCTCGGAGGCTCGGCGCTCGGATACTGGCAACCCATCGCAGATCGGTACGGCCTGACGATTGAGGTGGTTAATCCAGCCCTCGATGCAACCTTTCGCTTCATGCCGCTCGATTGGGACGGCAAAATTCGCATGGACTGTTCCTCCCCCCATGCCATGGCCAACCTGATTGCGCTCAAAGATCGCTTCGATGTGGCCTTCGGCAACGACGCAGACACCGACCGCCACGGCATCGTCACCCGATCAGCCGGTCTCCTCAACCCCAATCACTTCCTAGCTGTCTCGATCTGGTATCTCTTTTCCAATCGGCCGGGGTGGCGCCCGCGCGCGGGAGTCGGGAAGACCTTGGTCAGCAGCAGCCTCATCGACCGCGTCGCGGCCAAGCTGCACCGCACGCTGGTCGAAGTGCCGGTCGGCTTCAAGTGGTTCGTGAACGGCCTGCTGGACGGCTCGCTGGGGTTTGGCGGAGAAGAAAGCGCCGGCGCGTCTTTTCTGCGACGTGACGGCACCGTCTGGACGACCGACAAGGACGGCATCATCATGGACCTGCTTGCCGCCGAGATGATGGCCAGGACCGGCAAGGACCCAGGGCAACTCTATCGCGATCTCACGAAGGAATTGGGAGAGCCGGTTTACGAGCGAATCGACGCAGCAGCCTCACCGGAGCAGAAGGCCATTCTCTCAAAGCTATCGCCGGATCAGGTGAAAGCCACCGAACTGGCGGGAGACAAAATTATCGCCATGTTCACGAAAGCCCCCGGCAACGGCGCGGCTATTGGTGGGTTGAAAGTGGTGACCGAGCAAGGCTGGTTCGCCGCCCGGCCCTCCGGGACCGAAGACGTGTACAAACTCTACGCCGAATCCTTCCGCGGTCCTGATCATCTTCGGCGCATCCAGGAAGAAGCGCAGGCCTTGATCACCAGAGTGCTTGCAGCAGTGAAGTAACTGCCAGCAGCCCCCTTTCACTTCTTGACACATGCCGAGAATTTCCAGAGTATGCGCACGACGTGAGTACGAGAGAGCAGAATGAGCGGAAGTTTCCGAATTGGCAGGACCTGCCGAACGGGGGGAGGCGGTATTGGTTTGATGTGCTCAGCCGGTCAAAGTGGAAAGCGCGATATGTCAAAGAGGTCGATGCTCAAGAAGTGACCCTCCGCTTCTACCAGGAAATCTACGACGAAATGGGAGATTTGGTTGAGGTCCATCACAAATATCCGGTAGACTCAGGCCATCGGAAAGTGTAGCGATTATGGCACTCATTACCCGTGAAACGGTCGTTGAAAAGCTCGCAGCCTATCTACGCCACGAGCTTTCGCTTGCCGAGCTCGTCTCGTGGGCCGAATCGGCACTCATGGAGAGCGAGTTGGATCTCGCCCATTTCGCCACAATTCGCGATGCCATTGCTCGGCTCGGAGTGTCCGACGTGCGTGCTTTCGGACTCACATGGGAAGACTGCGAGCAACTTCTCGCCCGGCTCGGGTATTCCGCGCAGGTCAATATCGTCGCCCGCTAGCCGTTTCTCCCCTTCAGTTTCCCATCGACGCGCCGCTGCGCGGGCTCAGTGGCGTCTTCGTGCGTATGATCAGGTAGCGCGGGAGGAGGAGCGGCCATGAACAAGGCAAAGCACAAGCGGCTCGAAGCCAAGGGCTGGCGGATCGGAACGGCGAGCGCGTTTTTAGGACTGAGTCCCGAAGAAGCCGCGCTCGTCGAAATGAGAGTAAACTTGGGCCAAGCCCTGCGAGCGCGTCGTGTCGCTCGAGGGCTTTCGCAGCTAGCCCTCGCCAAAAGGCTGCGATCAAGCCAGTCCCGTATTGCAAAGATGGAGGCAGCCGACCAATCTGTGTCGCTCGATCTCCTGGTACGAGGATTGGTCACGCTCGGCGCACGGCCTCGTGACATCGCTAAGGCC
>CAYZTJ010000219.1:0-4401 GCA_964481215.1 uncultured Nitrospira sp.
AAGGGCGACGCGGGGCAAGAACAGGTCTAGTTCGTGATGCCGCCGCGAAGCAGCAGCCACCCAAACAACATGAGGAGAAGCAGTTCAACTGTCATGGCCTTATCCCTCTCTTTGGTGAATCGTCGAGAGGTTCCGCCCGCACCCGCGGGCCATCTACACGAGCCTGTATTGAGCAAGATGGGTACCACAATGGGGCCGGCTCGAAGAACAACGGCTTGAATCAATGGAAATCGCGACAAAACGCCGTTATCGAGCCTCAGCGCCTGACATCGGGCCCCACCGGGAACGGCTTCGGTGCTCATTTCCGCTTGTTTCGTCCTCTCTATCTCGCAAACTGCACGATCATTCAGCCACAGATGTGGGATTGGGGCCACAGTCCGAGGGCGCTTTTTTGGCTCTCCGCTGGCGCCTGCCTACGCCGATCCCGGACACTGGCCATTTCCGGGGCCCCTGTGGTACTTCAATGCGTGCACTCACCGCGCGTCCTACTTCTGATCCCGCCCCTGACTCAGCTGAACACCCCCTATCCGTCCACCGCCTATCTCACCGGGTTTCTGCGTAGTCGTGGGTATGCTGTCGCACAAGCCGATCTCGGCATCGAGATGGTGCTCGGTCTGTTCTCTCGGGCAGGGCTCCTGGAAGCGTTCGACTATGTCCGCGCGCACCGAGCGAGCCTCCCTGGGGAATCGACGCAGATGCTGGCCGTCGCCGACGCCTACATCCATACGATCGAGCCGGTGGTGGCCTTTCTCCAAGGCAAGGACCCGGCGCTCGCCCATCGCATCTGCCAGGGGGGCTTCCTGCCCCAGGGCCCCAGGTTCACGGCCGGAACCCCGGCGACCGGTCGCAGAGCCGTGCCGTCCACGGAGCTCGCGAAGCATCTCGCCACTCTCTATCTGGAAGACCTCGCGGACTTGCTCCGTGCGACGGTGGCGCCCTATTTCGCCTTGAGCCGCTATGCGGAACAGGTGGCCCAGTCGTCCGGTTCGTTTGACCCGTTGGCGGCGGCGCTGGCCGAGCCGATGGGGCTGGCGGATCGGATTCTTCGCGACGCCTTGTCGGCGCATCTCGTCGAGGCTCGCCCGGCGCTCGTGGGACTGACGGTTCCCTTTCCCGGCAATCTCTACGGAGCCTTTCGCCTCGCGCAGTTCATCAAGCAGTCGGACCCGGACATCCGCGTGGCTCTGGGCGGCGGCTATGCCACCACGGAACTCCGGCGCCTGCACGATCCGCGCGTCTTCGACTATATCGATTTCGTCACGCTGGATGACGGGGAGCGGCCCCTGCTCTGCCTGGTGGAGCATTTGGCCGGAGCGCGGGCGCGCGCGCGATTGAAGCGAACATTCATCCGGGAGGGGGATCGCGTCCACTGGTGCAATGGCGCCCTTGAGGCGGATTTTGGCCTGAGCGAAATCGGCACGCCGACCTACGACGGACTGCGGCTCGATCGGTACCTCTCCATTCTCGACACGTTGAATCCGATGCACCGGCTCTGGTCCGACGGCCATTGGAACAAGCTGACGGTGGCTCACGGCTGTTACTGGAAGCAATGCACCTTTTGTGACGTCGGCCTCGACTACATCGGCCGGTACGAGGCGGCGCCCGCCGAGTTGCTGGTGGACCGGATCGAGGCCCTGGTGGCGGAGACCGGACGGCGGGGGTTTCATTTCGTGGATGAGGCGGCGCCGCCGGCCGCGCTGAAGGCCATGGCGTTGGCGCTGCTGGAACGCGGCGTGACGATCTCCTGGTGGGGCAACATTCGCTTCGAAGAGGCCTTTTCGCCGGATCTCTGCCGCCTGCTGGCCGCCTCCGGCGGGATCGCCGTGACGGCGGGCTTGGAGGCCGCCTCGGACCGGCTGCTCGCCGAGATGAAGAAGGGCATCACGCTGGATCAGACCGCCCGCGTCTGCGCAGCCTTTCGCCGGGCGGGCCTGCTCATCCATGCCTATCTCATGTACGGGCTGCCCGGCGAATCGATCGCCGAGACCGTGGAGTCGCTCGAACGCGTGCGCCAGCTATTCGCGCAGGACCTCCTGCAGTCGGCCTTTTGGCACAGGTTTGTCGTCACCGCCCACAGTCCGATCGGGCTCTCGCCCCAGACTCACGGTCTTCGCATCCTAGGGCCGGCCTTCGCCGGCTTCGCGGACAACGACCTGGCGCACGAGGATCGGCGCGGACAGGCGCCGCCCTGGCTGGGCGAGGGATTGCGACAGGCGGTGCTCAACTACATGGAGGGCGCGGGTCTTCGGATGCCGGTGAGTCGATGGTTCCCGCGGCCGGTGCCGCGCCCCCGCGTGCCGCGCGACTGGACGGCGCGGGCACTGGCGGACCAAGCGACCGGCGACGACCCGATGTTGGAGCGGCGATGCGTCTGGATCGGCGGCGCGCCGGTCCTCGAGTCCACGGCGTCGGGGCGCCGCCGGCTCATTCTCCCGACTCGCACCGACGATCGAACCCTCGCGCTCGCGCCGGAGACTGCAGACTGGTTCTGCGATGTGATCCGGCAGGCCACCCCGTCACGCGGTCGGCGGGGTGACGGCTATCCGCACATGAAACAGGTGCGCGAGACCTATCCACTGGGCGGACCGTCGCGATTCGACGCCCTGATCCGTTCGAAGCCCTGGCGGACGGTTCGTGACGCGGGTCTCTTGCTGGTCTGACGACTACTTGGCAGGCGGATCTTCGAGGGGAACTCCGGGCTTCGGCGCAATGCGGCTCCTCGCCATCACCGCCACGCTGGAGCAGGTGCCCGCAGCTTCATCCACGCGGTGATCGACGATCTTTACATCCTGCAGATACTCGGCAACAGACTCCTCCCGAACAATCTCGAGATCCTGCTCGGCCGGGGCGCCGGTCCGTTCTCTGACCCGATCGGTGGCGCGCTCCTTCACGAGGACGCGAATTTGCCTCGCCACATCCGTACGCGCGGCGATCTCGGAAACCCGCTGGCACACGAGACGCCCCTTGACCAGATCCCCCTGTCCCGATCCGACCAGGTACTGATCGGGGGGATACTGGCGGCTCCAGGCCGCATGAACTTGGGGATCGCCGGCCCAGAGGAACGCCGGGTGGCTTCCCCACAAGAGCATGACCACGGACGTCATCAGCGCCAGTCTCCCGATTCGCCTGTAAGTCCCCTTCATCGTCAGCGCCTCCCTCCTCCGCCGCCCCCTCGGCCTCCGCCGCCACGGCCCGTTCCGCCCTGCCCCTGCATTCGGAAGGGCGCGCGCGGCACATGCGGCGCGCGTTGCAAGGCATGGGGTGGTTGCGTTTGGTGCAGCGTCGGCGGCAGCGGGCCTCCTCGCACCTCGACCGGCGGCACGACCGCCAACACTGGTTGCGAACCTGCACCGGGAGCCGGTTGAACCGGCGGGGGCGGCGGGCGATACATGCCGGCTTGCGGAAAGACGGTGGGGTTGGTCGGCGCCGAAATCAGCGGACGGAATTCAGGCGACCGCGGCACTTGCATGAGCGGTGGGCTGACCGCCTGAGCCGGCGGCAGCGGCACCGCCACCCTCTGCTGCACCACATAGACCCGCGGGCTGGCCGGCGTGAGGGCGCGCGCCTGGGCCACCAGCGCCTCGAGCTGGGCGCGCGGCACGGCCGCCGCCGGGTATGCGGCCGAGCCCATGATGACCCAATCCGTCCACGCTTGGGAGACCAATCCGTTCGATTGCACTTGATTGAGAATTTGCTGACGCAGCTCTGAGGCGGCGCGGACCTGCTCGGGCGATGACGCCGCCGCCAAGGCCTGGTTGGCCTGATCCAACTGATGATGGAGCTCGTCGATCTCGCCTCGGAGCGCCGTCAACTCTCGGCGCGCATCCTCGTTCTGGCGCAGGCTCGCGATGGCTTGGGTGACCTCGTCCGAATCCACCTGCGCGGTGAGATCGACGTGGATCACGACCGTTTCGCCTTCCAGTCGGGTCTCGACGCGTTGATCCAAGACGAGCACGAGTCCGGCCGTATAGGTTCTGACCTCGTCGCTGGTCAGTGTGAAGTCGTTGACGACGGTAACGCTCTCCAGGTAGACGGCCACCTGCTCCAAGGCGTTCCGCTTGGCCCGCTCCGTGGCCAGTCGGACGGCATCTTCTTTCGTGTCACGGTCGCCCATCCGATATTCGCCGTCGGCCGTGACCGTGCGAAGCTCTGCATGGACGGGCAACCCACCGACGGCGAAAGACAGCAGCAGGGCGAAGAAGACAAGGGCGGCCTGAGTGAAGGAGGCAGGGCTGGTGCGGCGAGTCAGTACGCGAAATGCCATGGGTCCTCTCCCTGCCCGTGGATCAACAATCCTCATCAGGATACCACTGAAACCCCAATCTGCCTACGTAACCGCCCAGACCTGTAACCGCCCAGACCCCGATTCGCCGACCGCGCAGAACCGCGCAGCGCCTGTCT
>CAYZTJ010000220.1:0-4374 GCA_964481215.1 uncultured Nitrospira sp.
TCGTCGTAGCCGATCCAGACACCGCAGGTGATGGAGGGCGAGAAGCCGACGAACCAGGCATCGGTGAAGTCGTTGGTGGTCCCGGTCTTGCCGGCGAGCGGATGCTTCAACTTGAGCGCCGCGGTCGCCGTGCCCTGCTGCACCACGCCCTGCAGCAGAGAGACCATAGTGCGGGCGGTCGCAGGGCTGATCACATCCGCGACTTCGGGGTAGCTCTCCTCGCGGACGTGGCCGTCATAGTCGGTGACCTTGCGGATGTAGCGCGGAGTCACGCGGACGCCGTCGTTGGGGAAGGCGGTGAAGGCGGCGGTCTCTTCGAAGAGCGTGACTTCGGCGGCGCCCAGGGCCACGGGCAGGTATGCCGGGATAGGCGAGGTGATGCCGAACTTGCGCGCATACTCGATGACCGTCTTGATGCCGACCTCCTCGGCGATCTTCAGTGCCGGGATGTTGCGCGAGTTGGCGACCGCTTTGCGCAGCGGGATGTTGCCCCAGAACTTGCCGTCGTAGTTCGAGGGTGTATAGGGGCCGGAGGCGGTCATGAACGTCGTCGGCGCATCGAGGATGGTGTCATCGGGCGAGACGGTCTCGGTGTCGATGGCGGCGGTGTAGACGAACGGCTTGAAGGCCGACCCTACCTGGCGGAGCGCCTGCGTCGCGCGATTGAACTTGGAGTCAGTGAAGTTGCGCCCGCCGACCATGGCCTTGATGTCGCCGGTGGCGTTGTCGAGGGCCAGCAGTGCGACCTGGGAGCCGGAGTCTTGCTCGAGCGAGACCTTGAACTCGCCGCCGGACTCAGCGAGGGAGAGCACTTTCACATAGACGAGGTCGCCGGGCTTGAGAAAGTCGGCGACGGACTTCTTCGCCGTCCACTTGATCTCCGCCGGCCCCAGGGCCGCCGTGAACGCGCCGATGCGAAGATCCGCGGTGTTGCCGGCCACGGAGGTGACGAGTGCATAGCTGTAGGACCCGGGCGCAATGCTCTGTGCCCAGTCCGGGTGCTGATACTTCTCCAGCGAGGCGCCTTGCGCGAGCACATTCTGAAGCTTGCCCTTCCATCCGTGGCGGCGTTCGTAGGCGGCCAGACCGTCAAGGGCGGCCTTGTTGGCGGTCTGCTGCCATTCAAGGTTGAGCGTGGTGTATACGCGCAGGCCGTTCTGGTGGACGTCTTCCGCGCCGTATTTCTTTTCCAGGTAACGGCGGATCTCCTCTACGAAATATGGAGCGATGGAGTCCGGCAGGCGTTGGATGTTCAGCGCCAGGGGCGCGTTCTTGGCACTGGCGGCGACCGCCGCGGTGATCTTGCCGTCTTCGAGCATGGAGTCGATCACGAGGTCGCGCCGGCGCTTGGCGTTCTTCGGATTCGTAATGGGCGAGTATTGCGTGGGCGATTTGGGGAGGCTGGCCAGCACCGCCGCCTCTTCCAGGGTCAGGTCTTTCGCCCGCTTGCTGAAGTAGTACTGGGCGCCCGCCTCAAAGCCATAGACGCCGTGTCCGAGGTAGATCTGATTGGCGTACATGGTGAAGATCTGCGGCTTGGTGAAGCGGCGCTCGATCTGGATGGCAAGGATGATCTCCTGCATCTTGCGGCTGAAGCTCTTTTCCGGGGAGAGAAAAAGATTGCGGGAGAGCTGCATGGTCAGGGTGGAAGCTCCCTGGGCGCGGCTCTTGGTGCGGAGGTCGCGGTAAGCAGCACCTACCAGGCGCTGCAGGTCGATGCCCCAGTGTTTCTCAAAGTCCTTGTCCTCGATGGAGAGGACGGCCTCGCGCAGCACCGGGGGAAAGTCTTCATAGGAAGCAATGACGCGGCGCTGCAGGGCAAAGGTCCCGATGACGCGGCCCTGGTCATCGTAGACCTCGGTGACGGCGCTGGGGCGGTAGCGCTCGAGTTCGCTGGTCTGGGGAAGGTCCGTGGAGTACACGACGAAGAGCCCGGAGACGGCGCCGATGAAGGCCGCACCGATGAGCAGAAAGGTGAAGAGGAAGCGTCCGACGAAGGTCTTGCCCGCGACCTGGACCGGCGGGAGATCGGAATAGAGGTTCATCGCGGCGTGATGGGGTCAGGATAGCACGGCGAAAGCCAAGGGGCCGGGAGCACGGGCGCGCAAAAAAATCGCGGACCGAAGTCCGCGATCGGGTGGAAAGAGTCAGGGTCAGGCCGCTTTGTTCTTCAGGACGGCGATGGCGCGCTGGAGCTGCTCGTCGGCCTTTTCGTTGGCCGGTTTCCGGGGTTCCGGCTTGGCGTCGGTATCGTCTTCGGAGTCGTCGTCGGCGGCGGCATCCGGCGCCGCGCCGGCCACTACGATGTTCGGCGTGACGGCCGTATCCTGGATGGCCTTGCCGCCCGGCGAATAGTACTTGGCCACCGAGAGGATGACGGCGGAACCGTCATTGATCTCGATAAGCTTCTGTACGGAGCCGATGCCGAAGGTCTTCTCGCCTAGGACGTCCGCGCGGCCGTTCTCCAGCAGGGCGGCGGCGACGATCTCGCCCGGTCCGGCGGTGCCGCGGTTCACCAGCACCACCAGGGGCAGCTTGGTGACGGCCTTGGCCGGATCCGCGTTGAAGTCCTCACGCGGATACTTCTGGCCCTTGAGATAGGCGATGGTGCCGCGGTCGAGGAAGAGATTGGCGGTGGCGATGCCTTCCGCCATGTCGCCTTCCGCAACGTTGCGCAGGTCGAGGATCAACTTCTTGGCGCCGGAGGAGTGCGCGGCATTGATCTTGCCGGCGACCTCCTGGGCCTTACCCTTCCCCAGCGCTCCCACCTTGATGTAGCCGATATTGCTCTCGATGACCTTCTCACTGACGGCGGGCATGCTGACTTCATCGCGCTGCAGGACCATCTTCTCCGGCTCAGCCCGGCGGGGCCGGACCACGGAGAAACTCACCTGCGAACCCTTTTGGCCGGAGAGGGTGTTGCGGATCTCCGCGAGGGACATCTCGCGCGTGCTGCGGCCTTCGAGAGCTTCGAGGATGTCGCCGGTCACGAGGCCGGCCTTATCGGCGGGCCCTCCGGGTATGACCGAGACGACGGCCGCGAAACCGAAGCGCTTGGAGATGGTGGCCCCGATGCCGGCGCGGTTCTCTTTCTGCTCCCGGTACTTCTTATACTCCACAGGATTGAGGTAGCTGGAGTTCGCGTCCAGTGATTCCAGCAGCCCGTGCAGGGCACCGTTCTTCACCGCCTGGAAGTTGGGCTCTTCCACGTATTCGCTGCGGATACGCTGCAGCACCTCACTGTAGACACCCAGCTGGGGATACGCCCCATCTTTGTCAGACGCTTTCACGCCCAGGGCGCCGGCGATGACGAACATCGCGGCCACCAGGGAGACGCTGACGATCACGGCCTTGAATCTTTTGGTCATAAGTCCCGCACTACGAAAGGAATCGGCGGGCTGGTGCCCGCCTGAGGGGATTATACCCGCACTTTTTGGATGCCCTCAGGGAATTAGACGATGCGGGGGATGAATGGTTTCGCCGCCGGTTCAGGCGTGGTTCAACCGGTGGAGCAGGGCGTCAAACTCGCGCTCCATCTGGCATTTGACGTCCCAACCCACGTAAAAAGCGACGCCCACCAGTACCAGGCAAGCGGAGAAGATACTCAAAAGAATCAGGAAGATAGCGAAGACCATGGTTGTGCCGATTGGCGCTCCCTTCAGCACATCCGATTCGCCCAACCTGCATTTAGTTGCATTTGAGCCTTGGGCTCCGGTGATTCCGGTCACATTTGGGTGTGCCTGCCCTCACAGCCGAAGCGCGTCCGCGAGCGCAGCCTAGAGCCATGAGCAAGAAGAGCCTCATCGGCTTGGCCCTCATCACGATGGCATTCGCCCTTTCGGCCTCCGATTTCGACGCGGAGATCGGAAAGAATGTGGCGAAGTTCCTCTCCAGCCATCGGGAGTACCAGCAGGTGACCTTCTCCGTGGAGGACGAGATCGTAACCCTCTCCGGGAAGGTGGCCTTGTGGTCACAGAGGACAGGCCTGGAATGGACGCTGCGGCGCATGGAACATGTGCGCACTGTCCGTAACCAGGTCGTACTGGACCCGCCTCCAGTAAGCGATGAACTTCTTCGGGCTCGCATGAAAAAGGCGCTCACTGCGGCCGGGTTCGGACACCTGGTGTTTCAGGCACATCAGGGACGAGTGGTCCTCACGGGATCCGTCCGAACCCGGTCGCAGTGGGTGCGTTTGCGTGACTTGGCGTGGACCGTGGACGGTGTGCGCGAGGTCGAGGACCGGATCCGCGTGGAAGAGGAGTGAGCCATGGCCACGATGACCAGCCAATTGCAGATGGAAGATGAACTCCACCTGAAGAGCACACGGGTACGCTTCCGGAACATCATGGTGGCAACGGACTTCACGTCGAACTC
>CAYZTJ010000221.1:0-4370 GCA_964481215.1 uncultured Nitrospira sp.
GCCTCCGCCCTGGCCTGATCGAAAATGCGATCGTTCGAGACGACCTGCACTTCCAAGTAGTGATTTCCGGAGCCGAGCGTCCCAAGTTGGTTGATGCCGCGCCCCACGGCATGGTCGCTCACCTTCGAGGGATCGGCGCCACCGATACAGCCGCCCTCCTCGATGTGCGCGAGATCACGATGCCAACCGTAGCCTTGTTCGACACACCAGCGCGCGCCTTTGAGCATCACGTCGTCGAGCGAGGCGCGATTCAAGCGGACAAATCCCCCCGCCCCGACACCCGCCGGTACCTTGCGGAAGAGTTCCGTCATCAACCGTTCGAGTTTCGGCTGTACGTCAGCGAGCGTGAGATCGGTTCTAACCAGCCGCATGCCGCAGTTGACGTCATAGCCGACCCCGCCGGGCGAAATCACGCCGCTTCGCACGTCGAACGCCGCCACGCCACCGATGGGAAAGCCGTAGCCCCAATGGCCGTCCGGCATACAGAGTGCGTAGCGCTGGATGCCCGGCAGGCAGGCGACGTTCGTCACTTGATCGAAGACGCCGCTGTCCATCGATTGCAATATCTCACGCGTCGCGTAGATCCTGGCCGGCACCAGCATCCCCGCCTTCTCGGAGGCAGGGATCTCCCACACCTCATCGGTGATCCGATTGACCTGCATGTCGGTGTTGAGTTTCATATCTTAGCCAGGAGCTCTCAGCCTTCAGCTGTCAGCTGTCAGCTTTCATGAACAGCCGGTGGAGGCTGACTGCTGAACGCTGAATGCTGACTGCTACTTCTTCACACATCCACCACCACTCTGGCGGTCCAGCGCGGTCCTTCCTGCGCCACCCGGTAGAGGTGTTTGGTGATCCCCTTCACATCGTTGCGCAGCGCTTGAGCTTGCTGATCCACCGGCGCGCCTCGGAGCGTGGCACTCAGATTCCAACCACCATCACCATGCGTCACTGTGAGCGGTGCCTCATGGAAGACAACCCCGGCCGCATCCTTCCAATACACGATCTCCGAGAGCCATTCAAAGAGGAGATCCCCCAGCTCGGGCTCGGACTTCTCGATCGTCTTTTCCCACGACGTGCCGACCGTCTTGGAATCGGCGAGCGTGTCGATCAACGCCTGCGTCGCCGCGCGAAATAACTCATCGACCGTATCGCCCTCGGCTTCAAAGGCGATATCGGCCACCGCAATGTCGTCGAGAAATCGGAAGGACCGGGCCATGGGCAGCTTCCCTGTGTGCTTTTGAGAAAATGCGCGGAAGAGTCGTGCTTCAATTCCTTCGATATGCCGGCGCTAACTTACCTCTCCTGCATTTGATTATAGGAAAGACATCCGGCTTTCGCAGTATTCACCAAGTAGAAGCGACAACACTTGTCATGACAAAGCAGATATGAGATCGGAATACGTTCTGATGATGGCAAGGAGTCCAGATAACTTTTCTTTCCCCAGGCCGTTCAAAAAGGTCGTCCAGCAAGGCCACAGCAAGGGAAGAGGCGAGGCGTACCGACTGTGATACGTTGAGCCTCTGAGCGATGCGAGAACGACGCTGGAGGCCTGTTTCAACGGCCTATCAGTCGAGGAGGAACTGCTTGGGGAAGTTCGTGAGATTGCGGCAGCCGTCGGAGGTGACCAGCACCATATCTTCGATCCGGACGGCGCCCAGGCCCGGATAATACAGGCCTGGTTCGACGGTCACGACGTGGCCTGCCTGTAGCAACGATCCCGTCCGGCTGATGCGCGGCGCTTCATGGATGTCGAGTCCGACACCGTGGCCCGTGCCGTGGAAGTAGCCCTGCATGCGGCCGTTGACGAGGCCGGTCTTATACCCGGCCTTCTCGAACCGCTCGCAGATGCCCCTGTGGATCTTCATCCCGTCGGCCCCGTCCTTGATCTTGGTGATCGCTTCTTCCTGCGCGTCCTTCACGATTTGGTAGAGCTTTACCAATTCGGGGCTGGGCGTGCCGCGCACGACCGTGCGCGACATGTCGGCGAAATAACGCGTGGTCGCCGAACGGGGAAACACGTCGAAGATGATGCTCCGATTGGCCGGCAACGGTCCGCTGCCTTCGTTGTGCGGATCGCAGGCCTGCTCCCCGCCCGCCACGATCGTATGTTGCGCGACGCAGTCGTTTTCCATCAGCTTCACGTTGATGAACTTCTTGATCCGCTCCGAGGTCAACACCGAGCCTTCGTGCCACAACTCGTCGCCCTTGATCGTCGCGCGGCGCAACAGGTCGTGGGCTGCTGCCACCGCCGCTTCCGTCGCGCGCTGGGCTCCTTCGATGTGCCGCACTTCCTCGGCGGTCTTGACGACGCGCTGCTCATAAAACGGATCGGCTTTCGCATGGACCTGATAACCCAATTCCTGCAATCGGCTCGCGTGGCTGAAGGGAAAATTCCCCGGCACGAGCACCTGCTTGATCTTGGCCTCGCGGAGCACGACGTGGACGATGTCCACGCTGCCGGGTGAGGCGGCTCCGTGGTCGCGCGCCCGTTTCTCGATTTCCGAATAGGATAGGACCCGGTCGACCGCCGCCTGGCTCTTGGCCCGGTCCATCTCCAGGTCGTTCATGACCAGGATACGTTCCCCCTTGATCTCGAGGTAGATGAAGGGGTCCGGCGCGATGAACTTGGTCGCGTAATAGAGGTTGGCGTCCGTTTCGCTGGCCGCGATGAACAGGGTGGCTTTGTGGGATTGGGACGCAGATCGGGACATGATGTTACGTTCGGCAATCTAACATAATTGTCGGCGGCCTGTCAGGGGGTGGAGGGGGCCGGCTCGGGAATGACGTCCTTCCCGACCGGCTTGTCGTCGTTCGGCGTCATCAGGTCGATCGGCAGCATGACGGTGTTCTTCAACACGTCGACCGCCAGCTGGGCGAGGCCCGTCAACCCCGTCGCGAACGACTTCATCGGCAGGTACGTGACTTCCGGATCTTCGATGGCGCCCTTGACCGAGAACATCGCCGTGGCGAAGCCTTTGCGCTCGCCCGCGAACAATCGCCCGAACAGCGGAATCGTCTTGAGGAATTGCGAATAGGACCCGAACGGGCTCACGGCCCAGACCATCTCCAACTGATCCGTCGGCAGATCGTAGTGGCCCGCCGCGGTTACCTTGACGATCGGACTGTCGATGATAAGGTTCTCCGTCTCGAACTGCCCGTTGCGCACGGTGACCGTCGTCGTGATCTTGTTGTACGGCAACCCTTCCTTTTCCAGATCCACCTTGCCTTGCAGCACCGCCGGCAGATTGAGGATGCTGATGATCTTCCAGATCGCGCGTTCCTGCGACTTGAAGATGCGGCCGTTCTCCATCAGCACTTCGAATTTTCCGTTGAGCGTCGGATAGACGCCGTGTGGATTGCGGCCGTGACCTCTGATCGTCCCGCTGATCCGCCCCTCGCCCGTGAACTTGCCGCTGGAGCCTACCAGCCGCAACACGTCCTCCACCAGCACGCCGGTGGCTCGCGCGGAGATTTCTGCCTCCGCCGGCTGCTCTTTGGGAAGCTGCACGACGATGCGGCCCGTCACGTCGCCGTTGGTCGATTGCCCGGAGATGCGATCCACGTCCAGCACGCCGTCTTGAATGGTCAACCGCGCTGACAGGCCGCCGAACTTCATGTGTTTGTAGTGGCCGCGTGTGATCGCGGCGTTCGCGGTCACCCGGCTCGTGGCCGCGAGCCATTCGAGGAAATCGCGGATCGGCGCCCGCTGGCCTTTCGGGATCAACAGATCGAGGTCCATCTTGTTGGACTCGAGTTTGGCGGTGATCGTGGGTTTCGTCGTCCAGTTGCGGATCATCGCTTCCACGCTCAGGTCGCTGTCCATCAGCCGGAACGACAACCGCTTGAGCTCCGCCGCGTCGCGGGTGAGCAGCAGCCGGACGTAGAGATCCTGAATCGGTCCGCCGGTGCCCTTGGCGTTCAGCAGGCCGTTGTCCAACGCCAGCCATCCGGAGGTCTTCCAGGTTTTCCAATCGCGGTCCTTGCCTTTGACATCGAGCGAGAGCTCGACTTTCCCCGCCTCGAACCCGCCTTTGGCGATCCATTCGGGCACCGCGGACAGCGAGACAGTGCCGGTGGCGAGCGAGGCGTCGATAGAAAACCGGTCGCCGAGTTGGATCTTGCCTTTCATCGGCAGCCGGATCGGCGGCACGTCGATCTCCAACCGGCTCAGCACAGCGCCGCCCTTCGGCAACACGTCGCCCTCGTAAAAGACGGTGGCAGAAGCGCCCGCCGGTTTCTCCAGCACGCCGGGCCACGTCACCCGCGAATCGGTCAGCACGATTTCGCCTCGCACGTGCGGCGCGGTCGTCTGTCCGGACAGCGCAACCCCGACGTTCGCCACACCTTCCACCATGCCCTTGGGCACCACT
>CAYZTJ010000222.1:0-1258 GCA_964481215.1 uncultured Nitrospira sp.
TCGGCATGGGCCCGCTCGACTTGCTCCGCCGACAGGGCCTGCATCAGTTGCGCCTCATGGAGATGCGACCGCCGCCAGGCGATGATGGTGACCGCAAAGGCCCAGAGGAGTCCCACGCCAATGATGCGATTCGCGGCGACGAAACTTGGTTCCAACCCTCCGGGTGAGGCAAAGAATCCAATGCCGACCAAGACCGTCACAACGGCCGAGACATAGATCGGATCGCGGTCACGGACGGAGACGGACGACAGGGCGAGAGGAAAGGCATAGAGCAGCCAGACCGCCAGCCCGAGGGGGGTCAGAAGATCGAGGATGAACGTGGAAAGAATCAGAGCTGGGATCGCCCAGGGAGCGATGCGCATAGCGAGACTATCGGTGAGCTTCATGCGATCGATCCCGGCCTGGGGCCCGGCCTGTCACGGACAGTCCGGGCTGACGATCAAAATGAAAACGTCACTCTTCCGACTGGGGTTTGCCTTCGATTTCCGCCAATTTGCGGTACAGCGTCTTGCGATCGATGCCAAGGACCTGCGCGGCCTGGTACTTGTTGCCACCGGTCTTTTCGAGAATCCGCAAAATATATTCCTTCTCCACGTCGTGCAAGGGGAGCGTCCGCTCCGCGGCTTCGTCCAGAATGCGCCGATCGCCGCGGGCGCCGCGGATCGTCTGCGGCAGATCATCGGGCAGAATCTTTTCGCCGCGGGCCAGCGTGAGAGCCCGCTCGACGACGTTTTCCAATTCCCGCACGTTGCCCGGCCAGGGATAGTCCATCATCAGGGCCAGCGCCGATTCGCTCACGCCGCGCACCGGCTTCTTGCTCGCGTCCGCGCATTTCTTCACGAAGGCCTCGACGAGCAAGGGAATATCCTCACGCCGTTCCCGCAGCGGCGGCATGCGGATCTCGATCACGTTCAGCCGGTAGTAGAGGTCTTCCCGGAATTTCTTGGCTTTGACCTCTTCCGCCAGGGCCAAATTGGTGGCGGCGATGATGCGCACATCGACCGACACGGAGCGGGTGGCGCCCACGCGGCGGATCTCGCGCTCTTGGATCGCGCGGAGGATCTTGGCCTGCAGCAGCAAGGGCAATTCGCTGATCTCGTCCAGGAACAGCGTGCCGCCGCTGGCCTCTTCGAACAGGCCGCGTTTATCGATCTTGGCGTCGGTGAAGGCCCCGCGCACATGGCCGAAGAGCTCGCTCTCCAGCAGCGGCTCCGGGATGGCGGCGCAATTCACGGGCACGAAGGGCCCTTCGCGGCGC
>CAYZTJ010000222.1:1358-4360 GCA_964481215.1 uncultured Nitrospira sp.
CCCTGCATGCCGGCCATGCGTAGATCCGTCAGCACGGCGGCATAGTCCCCTTCGCTGAGCTGCTTGAGCGCTTCTTTGCCGTCTTGCGCGAGGCCGACCCGATGACCTCGGTCGGTCAGCACATCGCGCAATAACTCGCGCATCTCGATATCGTCATCGACCACGAGAATGGACCCGCCGAGGTCACTCATATTTTGCCCTTTTCCCCAGACAGCCGAGCCTAGGCTAGAGCCGCTGGAATTGAACAGTCAAGTACGTCTGCCCCTATTTGCGACAGAGCCACGTCTTCTCTGAGGCGGAATGCCCCACAGACCGAAGCGAATGACCCAAGAATCCCCATTGATTGAGGATTCAGCAAGATAAAGGCCAAGGCGCCCCCTGACTGACCCATCCTTGCCTCGCTCCAAGGACTTTGCCATGATGCAGCCCGGCTCTTGGAGATCCATCCTGCATGAAACTGCATGACGTGCTGGTCGTCGGCGCCGGATTGGCCGGCATGCGCGCGGCGCTGGCCTGCCCCCCCGACCTGGATGTCGCGCTGATCTCGAAGGTCCACCCGGTTCGCAGCCACTCGGTGGCGGCGCAGGGGGGGATCAATGCCGCCTTGGGCGAGAACGATTCCTGGGAGGCCCATGCCTTCGACACGGCCAAAGGCGGGATCTACCTCGGCGATCAGGATGCCATCGAGGCCATGTGTCGAGAGGCGCCCCAAGATATCTATGACTTAGAGCGGATGGGAGTGATTTTCAGCCGCGACGCGCAGGGACGCATCGCGCAACGCCCCTTCGGCGGCGCCGGCTTTCCCCGCACCTGCTACGCGGCCGACCGCACGGGCCACGCCATCCTCCACGCCCTCTATGAACAGCTGATGAAACGCCGATTCTTCGTCTACGAAGAATGGTACGTCACGGCGCTGATCGTGGATGACGGTATCTGCCGCGGCGTGATCGCCTGGGACCTCCTGCACGGAGGCTTGCACGCGATCGGCGCCAAAACCGTCATCCTGGCCACGGGCGGCAGCGGGCGCATTTTTCTCACGAGCACCAACGCCGTGATCAACACGGGTGACGGCATGGCCCTCGCCTATCGGGCCGGGGCGGCGCTGGAGGACATGGAGTTCGTCCAGTTCCACCCGACGACGCTGAAAGATACCGGCATCCTCATCACCGAAGGCGCGCGGGGCGAAGGCGGCTATCTCTTGAATACCTACGGCGACCGCTTCATGAAACGGTATGCGCCGGAGCAGATGGAATTGGCGACTCGCTCGACCGTTTCCTTGGCGATTGGACAGGAGATTCTCGAGGGCCGCGGGGTGGACGGCTGCGTGCTGCTGGACCTGCGCCATTTGGGCCGCGCCCGTATTCTGGAACGGCTCCCGCAGATCAGACAATTGGCGGTGGAGTTTGCCGGCATCGATCCGATCGAGTCGCCGATCCCCGTCCGCCCAGGCGCGCACTACCAGATGGGAGGCATTCGCACCTCGATCTGGGGAGAAACCGACATCCCCGGGCTCTATGCCGCGGGCGAATGCGCCTGCGTCAGCGTCCATGGCGCCAATCGGCTGGGCGGCAACTCCCTGCTGGAGGCCGTCGTGTTCGGTCGGCGCACCGGCCAGCGCGCCGCGGCCCATGCGCGCACCGTCTCGCCGCGAGCCAGCTCCGATCGAGCGCGGCAGTCGGAGCAGGCCCGCCTCGCCCGCTTGTTCAAGCATGACGGGGGTCCCCGGCCCTGGCAACTGCGCGATGAACTCGGCAGGACCATGAGCCTCAACCTCGGGATCTTCCGGACTCGCGAATCGATGGAAGAGGCCCTGGCGGGCGTGCGCAAGGCGCAGGTTCAGGCGACCGCCATGACCGTGGCCGACAAGGGGAACGTGTATAATTCAGAATTGATTCAGGCCCTGGAAGTGACGGCCCTGTCGGAGCTGGCGGAAGTCATCGTGGCCGGCGCGCTGGCGCGGGAAGAAAGTCGCGGGGCCCATTATCGAGGGGATTTCCCGATCCGCGACGATACCAACTGGCTGAAGCATACGGTGGCGCGCCGAACCGAGCGCGGCCCCTCGCTCAGCGACGAACCGGTGCGGATCACGCGGTTTCAGCCGAAATGAATGGAGACAGGCTATGGGCTAGAGGCGAGAGGCAATAGGTGGGGAAATGTCGTTCCCGACCTATCGCCCATAGCCTCGTGCCCCTAGCCTAACCCATGCGCATCCTCGTCGTCGAAGATGAAGCCAAGGTCGCCTCCTTCATCAAGCGCGCGCTTGAGGAGGAGAACTACGCCGTGGACGCCTGCGCGGACGGCGCGCGCGGCCTGGAACTGGCCCTGTCCGGCGCCTACGACGTCATCGTGCTGGATCTCATGCTGCCGGTGATGCCGGGGATCGAGGTCCTCAAGCGCCTGCGCAAGGACAAGATCCTCACGCCGGTGCTCATCCTCACGGCGCAATCCCAACTGACTCAAAAGATCGAGGGCCTGGACGCCGGCGCCGACGACTATCTCACCAAACCCTTTGCCATCGAGGAACTCCTGGCGAGAGTTCGCGTGCTCTTGCGCCGCGGCCCCGGCGAGTCCTCGGGCTTGCTCCAGATCGACGACCTCCTGCTCAACCCGGCCACGCGCGAGGTCACGCGCGGCGGCCAGCGGATCGAGCTGACGGCGAAGGAGTACGCGCTGCTCGAATATTTCATGCGCAACCCCGGCCGCGTCCTCACCCGGCCGATGATCGCCGAGCATGTCTGGAACCTGGATTTCGACACCTTCACGAACGTGATCGACGTCTACGTGAACTATCTCCGCAACAAGATCGACCGCGGCCGCGACCGCAAGTTGATCCACACCGTGCGCGGCAGCGGCTACATGCTGAAGGCGGATCCTCACGGTTAAGGTTGCGGCTGAGGGTGTGAAAACTGTGACCGATGAACTCAGAACGATGAACGAGAAGTCAGAGCCCATGCCCCCGGATCATCGTTCTGCGCTCAGCGTTCCGCGTTCATCGTTTCCCA
>CAYZTJ010000223.1:0-4318 GCA_964481215.1 uncultured Nitrospira sp.
AGTCTTCGAGGCCTTTTCCAAGCCCGAACTCTGGGCGCTCTATCCGGACACGGTGGGCGCCTTGCGGCAGCTCAAGGCGCAAGGATTGGAATTGGGCATCATCTCGAACTTCGACACGCGCCTCTTCGGCGTGCTCAGGGGGCTGGGGCTGGAGGGGCTGTTCGAGACGGTGACGATCTCGAGCCTGGCCCAGTCCGCCAAACCGGCGCCGAAAATTTTCCGGCAAGCCATGGACGAACATGCCGTGGACCCGGAGGAGAGTCTGCACGTGGGCGACAGCCTGCAGGAAGATGTGGAAGGGGCGCAGGCCGCCGGATTGATCGGCGTGCTCATCAATCGCGAGCCTCCATCGGCGTCCCCCCCGGCGCCCTCAACGATTCATTCCATCTCGTCGCTGGACCGGCTTCCCGCCCTCATCGCCTCGTTATAAGCGTCAGTTGCTGGCCGATAGGCCCCGTTGTCTCCGCCTCAGCAGGGCAGGTCCCCTAGATCGTCAATTTCGCGGGTGGAACTCCGAAATATATGAATGGGTTATCGCCTGTTCCGGAGCGCCTGATCGATGGGAGTGGCCCAATCGGCACAGAAACGACCGCCGACGCCGGCGTCGATGCTGGTCCCCGGCGGCGCCTGGCCGGCCTGGTCCGACGATCGGCTGCTCGATCTGCGGCTCTGCGATCTTCCCCTGAAGATCGAGGGGAGTCCGGTCGCAGATCGCGTGATCCAGCTCTACCACGAGTTGGCCTATCATCGGCTGCTGTTTCGCCCTCATTTTTGGCTCTCCAACGAATGGTTCTGCCCGGACGGCGTGCCCGGCATCGCCGTGCCCTTCTATCTCGTCCACCCGCGGCTGGCCAAGCTCGAACAGCGGCAGATGCTCGAAGTCGAAGGAGGCTCGCCGGAGGAATGTCTCCGCATCCTGCGGCATGAAACCGGCCATGCCATCGAGAACGCCTATCGCTTGCGCCGCCGTCGGCGCCGGCGCGAACTCTTCGGCTCCACCACGCAAGCCTATCCCGATTCCTATCAACCCAAGCCCTACAGCAAGAGCTACGTGCAGCACCTGGATCAGTGGTACGCGCAAAGCCATCCGGATGAGGACTTTGCGGAGACCTTCGCCGTGTGGCTGGATCCTCGCTCGCAGTGGCGGGAGCGCTACAAGGGATGGCCGGCCTTGCGGAAACTTGAATACATGGATGCCCTCATGACCGAATTAGCCGGGATGACTCCGGCGATCAAGACAAAGGAAGCAGTCGATCCGCTCTCCGACTTGCCGCAGACCTTGCGGGCACATTACGAGCAGAAGCGGAGCCACTACGGGGTGACCTCTCCGCGATTCTATGACGCCGAGCTTCGCCGGCTGTTTTCCGGCGGGAAGCGGCACGCCCGCAACATGCCGGCCGCGACCTTCTTGATGCGCATTCGCCGCGATGTGCGCCGCCAGGTGTCGGAGTGGACGGGCGAGTATCAGTACACCATCGATCAGGTCTTGCAGCAGATGATCGAGCGCTGTCGGGAGCTGCACCTCCGGCTGGCGGGCTCCGAACGGCAGACGAAACAAGATTTCACCATTCTCCTCACCGTGCAGACCATGAACCATCTTCATGGCGGACGGCACCGGGTGGCGCTATGAAACGGCTGCGCGTGCTGGTGCTCATGCACGAAGATCTCATCCCGCCGCTGCGGCCGGCGGGCGAGGTCCCTCGCTCGGCCGAATGGAAAACCGAAGCAGACGTCTTGGCGACTCTGACGGAATTGGGCCATGAGACCAGGCCGCTCGGTGTGCGGCGGGATGTGGGCGTGATCGGCGCGGCCATCGCCGAGTGGAGGCCCGATATCGTCTTCAATCTGCTCGAAGAGTTCGATGGGCGCGCCCACTACGATCACAACGTGGTGTCGTACTTGGAACTGCTTGGCGTGCCCTACACGGGTTGCAATCCGCGCGGCCTCATGCTGGCCCGCGATAAGAGTCTGGCAAAAAAGGTCTTGGCTTTCCACGGCATTCCGGCGCCGGCCTTTGCGGTGTATCCGATCGGGCGGCCGGTGCAGCGGCCGAAAGACCTGTCGTTTCCCCTGATCGTGAAATCGGTCTCGGAAGAGGCGTCGCTGGGCATCTCGCAGGCCTCGATCGTGATGGACGAGCGAAAATTGCGCGAACGGGTGGGGTTCATCCATGCCAGCGTGGGGACCGACGCCCTGGTGGAACGGTACATCGACGGGCGGGAGTTCTATGTGGGCGTGATGGGCAACCGGCAACTCACGGTGTTCCCCGTATGGGAGTTGGACTTTCGCAACATGCCCGAGGAGGCCAGGCGGATCGCCACCGAGCGCGTGAAGTGGAGCCTGAAGTATCAGAACAAGTATGGGATTACGTCTCGGGCGGCGACCGGGCTCGCGGAATTCCAAACGGCCCGGCTGCGCAGTCTGGCCAAGCAGGTCTATGAGACGCTGGATCTGAGCGGCTACGCGCGCATCGACTTTCGCATGAACGAAACCGGCGAGGTGTTTGTGCTTGAAGCCAATCCCAATCCACAGATCGCCCGCGATGAAGACTTCGCAGACTCGGCCCAAGCGGCAGGCGTGACCTATTCGGACCTTCTGCAGCGAACCCTCGAGATGGGCTTGCGTCGGCAGCAGGCGGAGGCGGCGTAGAGCGGATACGCATCGTGGGCTCGGCCATGGACGGGCGGCCCGCTTTGGGAATGCCACGGTGCGGCAGGATGCGGTGAGCGCAGAGCCTACAGGAGCTGCGGGATTAGCTCGCTCGCGCGGCCGCGGATGGAGACATCTACGACATCTGAGTTGGGGGTTGGGTCGAGATTCAACTCTGCGACGAAGGCGCCGGCTTGCTTCGCGACGGGGGCAAAGGACGCGGCAGGGTAGACCACGCCTGAGGTTCCGATAATCAGCAGCACCTCGCAAGACTCCAACGCCGCGTAACTATTCTGTAGGTCCTCGGACGCCAACGATTCTCCGAACCAGACGATATGCGGGCGGAGCAATCCGCCGCAGGCCGTACAGGTGGGCAAGATGGGAATAGGCACTTGTCGATCGTCGGCGATCTGCCGGCATTGGGTGCAGCGGACCTTCCAGATGTTGCCGTGAATCTCGGAGAGCTGCTCCGAGCCGGCATCCCGGTGGAGCCCATCCACGTTCTGGGTAATCAGCCAGAAGTGCTGGGTCTGGCGTTCCAACTGCGCCAGCGCGTGATGGGCCGGGTTGGGGCGCTTGGTCGCAATCAGCTCGCGGCGCCAGTTGTACCATTCCCAGACCAACCGCGGGTCCCGTTCGAAGGCCTCCGGCGTAGCCAGGTCCTCGGCGCGGTAATTCCGCCAGAGGCCGTCGGCTCCGCGAAAAGTCGGCACGCCACTATCGGCCGAGATGCCGGCGCCGGTGAGCACGGCCACCGCATCCACGTGATGCAACCGCTCGCGCAGGTCCTCCAAGGGCGTTGCCATGACTCCCTTTTCGCGCCTGAAAATCGCATGCTATAGTAGCGCACCGTTTAGTCGAAAGTCATAACGTCTTAAAGTCGAAGGTCGTGGGTGAGTCCAAAGTCTGAAGGTCGGAAAGTCGCAAGTCATGGTTGCGATCTTCGACTTTGGGACTTTTAGACTTTCAGACTTGCGACTGTCCCAAAGGGAAAATTCAATGACACACATCTTAATGGTCGGCGCCGGGTCGGTCGGAGGATTCTTCGGCGCGCATCTGGCCAAGAGCAATCCCAATGTGTCTTTCCTGTTGCGGCCCAAGACGCTCGCGGCGGTCAAGTCGCGCGGGCTGATTATCCGAAGCGCAACTGGTGATCTGACCGTCCATCCTCCGGCCGCCTCCGACCCACGGGAGCTTCCCAGACCCGACCTGATCATCCTGGCCAACAAGGTCTATGACCTGGATGAGGTGGTGCGTCAGATTCAGCCGGTCATGACGGATCGGACCGTCCTCCTCACGCTCCAAAATGGCGTGGATGTCGAAGATCGGTTGGTGGCGACGTTTCAGCGGGATTGCATCGTGGGTGGCGTGGCCTACATCTACTCGAAGATCGTCGAACCGGGACTCATCGAGCATTACAAGCGGGGCGCGGTGGCGATCGGGGAACTGATGGGCCAAGAGAGTCCGCGCGTGCTGGCGATCGCGGAGCTGTTCAAGCAGGCGGGATTGCCGTGCCAGCTCTCCAAGGACATCCGGCGTACGAAGTGGGAGAAGATGTGTTGGAATTGCGCCTTCAACCCCCTCACGGTACTGATCGATGACCGTGTGGCGAAGGCCTTGGACCATCCGGAGATGCTGCGCGTGGTGCATCAGATTGTGGGCGAGGTGA
>CAYZTJ010000224.1:0-4311 GCA_964481215.1 uncultured Nitrospira sp.
GCCCCGCGCTTGACAGGCGGGAAAGGGGGGAATTAGTATCTCGCCTTCTCTCGGGCGCTTTTTCTCTACGTAGCCGGCACGGGCCGGGTCGCGCGACGGAGGGGCATGGGCCGGACGTTGATCGAACAGTCAGGGGCCTGGTGGCGCCGCCTCTCGATCCAGCGAAAAGTCACCTGCATCCTCGTCGTGACGTTCGCGCCCCTGGCTTGCGCCTCCCTCGTGCATCTGGCTCTGATCCAGCATCTCTCGGCGCTGCAAGAGCGGCGGCATCAAGTCGTGCTCGCGCGCGAGCAGATCCACATTCTTCGCCGTCTGGCCGTGGATATGGAGGATGCGTTCCGCGGCTATCTCCTGACCCGCCAAGAGCGGTTTCTTGTTCCCCTGCGCGACGCGGAATCCAAACTGGAGGGCACCATCGCGCAGGCCGCGGCGCTGGGCAGAGACTTCCCCGGCATCGAAGCCGATCTACCGCTCGCCAGCGATCGGTTGAAGACCCTGCTGGCGTCCAAGCATGATCTCATCGACAAGATTCGAGCCGGACGGCTCGACGAGGTGAATCGATATGTGGCGTCGGGGGAGGGCCTGTCGCTCTCGGATCGAGTGCGGGACTCGCTTCGCTCGATGGAAGACGGGTTGCACCAGATTCGCGTGACCCTTTCGGCCGACGAGGAGTCTCTGGCGACCACAGCGTTCGCCGGGTTGATGGCGGCCCTGATGGCGACCATTGGACTTGGCTTCCTCGGCGCACGGCTGATCGCGCGGGCGGTCACCGATCCCCTCGCCCGGCTCCATCATTCGGTGGTGCGACCGGGAGCATCGGGAGGGTCGGCCGCGGGCAGTTCTTCTGTGGAGCGGGCAGGACGGCTGGATGAGATCGGCGACCTCGGGCGCGTCTATGAAGAGATGGTCCAGCACATTCGACAGTATGTGCTGGAGCTCGAGACGATCATCGCCATCGGCCACGAGATCAGCACGCTGGGGCCGGATGGGGTCGACGGCGTCTTGCATCGCATCACCGATCGCGCCGTCGACTTGTTGAAGGTCGACCTGTGTCTGGTGATGCTTCGAAACGAGCAGATGGGCTGCTGGGTGGTCGAGGCGGCGTCGGGCGGGTGGAACGATCGACTCAGAAAAACGGTCATGTTGTGGGAAGAGTGGCCGGTCTCGGTCCGCGCGTTCGACTCGAAGGCGGCGGCAATCGGCGCGAACCTGCGACAGGACGAACGGTCCGATGTCGTGCGCCGCAATCAGTTCGGCGAGAGTCTGTTGGCGGTGCCGCTCCTGAGCCGAGGCGACGCCTTTGGGGTGCTGGTGCTCATCCATGCGGCGCCGTATCCGGAAGAGGCGTGGAATCTGAGACTCGCCCGGGGGCTCGCCGAGGAAGCGGCCATCGCCATTTCCAACGCGAAGCTCTTCGAGCAAGCCCGCGAACGCAGCCAGGGCTTGCAATTGCGGCTGAAGCACCTGGAGCATTTGGCGGAGACCCTCGCACATGACCTGAAAGCGCCCGGCGAACGGATGGAAGAATTGGCGGCGCTCCTTCTGGCTGAGTATGGCGCGCGGTTGGACGAACGGGCAGCACGCTGGCTGACTTTGGTTCGGGACAATGGGCGAGACCTGGGGATCCGAGTCGAGACGATCCTTGAAGTGGCGAGAGTAGGCGGAAGGAAGGATCGCATTGAAGCCGTCGATCCGGCGGTGGTGATCGACGGGGTGCTGAAGGGGATGGCGGGAGAGCTCGAGCGGGAACGAGTGCGTGTCACGATTCATCCGGGCTTTCCCCTGGTCGCATGCCATCGGGCCTACCTGGCCCAGGTGTTCGACAACTTGCTGTCCAATGCGGTGAAGTTCACCGCCGGACAGGAGCGACCGGAAATCGCCATTGGCGGGGAGCGCAGGGGAGAGTATGTCCGGTTTTCGGTCTCGGACAATGGGCCGGGCATTCCGGGTGATCAACGCCGGCGGGTGTTCGAACCCTTCGTGCGCCTGAGCCCTGGGACGAGCAAGGGCAGCGGGATCGGGTTGACGATCGTACGGCGCATCGTCGAACTCTACGGAGGAGAGGTGTGGATCGAGTCGGCAGCGCCGGGCTGCCGGATCCTGTTCACCGTGCCGGCGTTGGGGGATTTAGCGGGCACAGGGACGTGAGAACCTCACGACAACGGGTGGGCGGGCGACGGGGAGGGGTTGCAATGGAGTGGGAGCCGCCCCACGCGCTCGGCGGGACGCGGGAAACATGAAAGGATCACAATGAGCGCCGCCATCATGGATTCTCCATCCCTGGGAGTGAAGGGGAGCAAGCCCTTTACCATCCTGATCGTGGAAGATGATCCTTCCGATGTCGAGCTGCTGCTGCATGCTCTGGAGAAGGCCAACATCAGGGCGGGCGAGGGGGAGATCGAGTTCCAAGTCCGCGCGACGGCGGAAGGCGCGCTCAAGGCGATCGCCGAGGACTCGGTGGACTTGGTGCTGACGGATATGATCCTGCCGGGCATCGACGGGTTGGAGCTGATCAGTCGGATCCAGGATATCGATCGCAACTTGCCCGTCCTCATGTTGACCCGCATGGGAGGCATCCCGAGCGCGGTCGAGGCCATGCGCCGCGGCGCCTACGACTACATTCTGAAGCCGGTCACGCCGGAGGATCTTGGCAGCCGCCTCCATCGCGCGATCCGCATTTCGGAGATCGTGCGGCGCAATTCGGTGTTGGAGCGCATCGTCCAGCAGGATCTCCAGGCCGGCAGCTTGGTCGGCGTCAGCCCCGCCTTTCAGGACGTCATGCGGAAGATCCGCGAAGCCTCCCACGTCCGCTCGACGGTGCTCATCACGGGGGAAACCGGGACGGGGAAGGGCTTGATCGCCCGGGCGATCCACGAGCACAGCCGCGAGCATGACATGCCCTATCAAGTGATCGATTGCACGACCGTGCCGGAAGGGATGATCGAGAGCGAGCTGTTCGGGCATGTGCGCGGCGCCTTCACGGGCGCGGTATCCAACAAACCGGGGCTGATCGAGCTGGCCGACGGCGGGAGCGTCTTCTTGGACGAGATCGGGGAGCTGCCGCTCGCGCTGCAGGCCAAGCTCTTGCACGTCCTGGAGGAGAGCGAAGTCCGCCCCCTTGGAGGCACGCGGCCGAAGCGCGTCAACATGCGATTCATCGCGGCGACCAATCAAGATCTTGAAGAGAAAGTCCGGAACGGCTCATTCCGGAAGGACCTCTACTTTCGGCTGGCGGTCGTGATGATCAAGGTTCCGCCGCTGCGAGACCGTCTGGACGATGTCCCGGTGATCGCCAGACATCTTCTGTCCCTGTTCGGACGCGAGATGGGCAAGCCGCGATGCTACTTGGAGCCCGAGGCGCTCGCCGAATTGACGGCCTATCGGTGGCCCGGGAACGTGCGGGAGCTTCGCAATGTGCTTGAGCGCGTAATCATGCTGGCGACGGAAGACGGTTTGAGCGCCGCCGAGATCAAGGCGCTCCTACCGACGCCGAAGTCAGGGCGTCCCTGGTTGGGGGGCAGCGCGCCGCAGATGTCGCTCCCCTACATGCAAGCGAAGCGGCAAGTCATCGCCGACTTCACCAGCGCCTACCTCCGGACCAAGCTGGCGGTGCATGGAGGGCATCTCACGAAAGCGGCGGAAGACAGCGAAATTCCGCGCCAGCACTTCTCTCTTCTGGTCAAACGGTATCTCAAGCCGGGCGAAATCGAACGGCTTGAGAGCTAGCCGTCCGCGGCGCGTTTCCGTAACGCAGGCTCCTCGCCGTCTTTCTCGCCGACCCGTAGGTTCCATTGCCGTTCCCCCATTCGTTTCCATTCTGTAACTCAATCCATCGATTTCTCTCTTTACTCACGGCGGAAGCGAGTAAAACTCCCAGAAAGCTTCATCAATTCTTGTTCGAATACGCGCGTATGCGACTCATAAGTCATGGATATTCTGTCTTAATTCAGACAACTCTTCGACGTGGAATAAATGCATATGCGCAATGCCAAGTTCCCGTTGCAACCATACAGGGTCTTCTTTTGATTATGAGTGAATTTCTCAATGTGTATCAATGACTTATGGCTCTTGTCGATTCATGCTCAATTCGGTCTGATGCTGGTCCCTTCCTTGCTATTCCCTGACATCGGTTTGGAATGTGTGCATGTGTCTCTGGGGCCTTCGATCAGTTGAGTGCGGGAGGGAGGTGGAATGAGCAGGTCTCGATCGTTGTGGATAGTCGGGCTATTGGTTGGCACTTTTAGCAGGGAGGTGTAAGCGATGTTTTTATCGAGACGGCAATTTTTAAAGGTCTCGGCCGGGACGGTCGCC
>CAYZTJ010000225.1:0-4300 GCA_964481215.1 uncultured Nitrospira sp.
GATTTAACTCAGGAGGAGTTGAATGAACAAGAGCATGAACCTCTCATGGTCCAAGTTTTTGGCCATGGTGTGCTTGAGTTCCCTGGTGCTGTTTGCGACTCTCGGCTTTGCCCAAGAGACGACAGGCGGCATCCAAGGCGTGGTGAAAGACGAGTCCGGCGCAGTCGTGTCCGGAGCCTCAGTCGAAGCGACCTCACCGTCCTTGATCGGAACCAAGACTGCTACTACGGACAGCGGCGGTTATTACCGCTTTGCTAACCTGCCCCCGGGGACGTACACCGTGACCGTAAAGTCCGGTAACTTCGCCCCCAGCAAGCAGACCAACATCGTCGTGACCACCGGATCGCTGAAGGACATCAACGTGTCCCTGAAGGCGACGGGCGGCGAGATCGTGGTCGACGTCAGCACGGAAGCGGCGTCGCAGATCGATACGACGGTCAGCAAGGTCCAGACCAACGTCACCAACCAGATCATCCAGGGCATCCCCAAGGGCCGCTCGTTCCAGTCGGTGATCACCTTCGCTCCGGGCGCCCGCCTCGAACCGCTGCAAGACCAGCGTTTCGGCCAGGGCTACCAGATCGATGGCGCCAGCTCGACCGAGAACTCGTTCCTGGTCGAAGGCCAGGAGACCTCGGGCGTCGTCCGCGGCGCGGGTGACACCAACGTTCCGTTCGAATTCGTGCAGGAAGTCCAGGTCAAGTCGTCGGGCTTCGAGGCCGAGTACGGCGGCGCGCTGGGTGGCGTGATCAACGTCGTCCAGAAGCGTGGTTCGAACACGTGGCATGGCAGCGTGTTCAGCTACTACCAGAGCAACATCTTCAACGCGGCGCCCTCGCGGGCTCTGCGCCTGAATCCGACTCAGACCCTCACCGGCCGTATCTCGGAAGATCCCGAGTACTACCAGGCGAAGAAGGACCATTTCCAGCGCGTGGACCCCGGATTTGAAGTGGGTGGCCCCGTGTTCCGGGACCGTCTCTGGTTCTTCGGCAGCTTCGTGCCGCGTATCCAGACCCTGAGCCGCAAAGTCAACTTCAACTGCACCACAGGCATCTGCACCACGTCGCCGGTGGTGGGACCGCGCACCCTCAACCAGGATGTGCAGACCTACAACACCTTCGCCCGCATGGACGGGCTGCTCTGGAACCGCATTCGTCTCTTCGGTTCGTGGCAGACCCAGTACGAGCGCGCAAACGGCAACTCGCTGCCGAACGCGGACAGCGCCTTCGGTCAGCGCAACACCTCCACCTTCACCACCAGCGTCCACCCGGACCAGTTCAACTACGGGATCGGCTACACGGCCCCGAACGTGATCTACAACACGGGCGCGGACATCACCATCACCCCGGCTCTCGTGGCCACCACCCGTTTTGGATACTTCTTCACCGACTTCCAGAACCGTGGCTTGCCTGAGGGCATCCGCTTCATCCAGAACAACACCGTGACGGCCGGTTCGCTCGACCGCAACGGCGGAGCAATGCCGGCGAACCTGATAGTCACCGCCGGGTCGTCCAGCATCGGCAACAACTTGCAGACGCAGTTCGACAAGACCAGCCGCCGCTCCTTCGCGCAGGACTTGGCGTACTTCAAGCGCACCTCGTTCGGCACGCACAACTTCAAGATCGGTTATGCGTACAACAAGGTCGCCGAGAACATCCTGCTGGGCTATAAGTCGGCCCGTGTGGACGTGTTCGCGGGTGGCACCAAGTACTCGCCGGTAACCCCGACGGGCACCACCAACTGCGCAGCCATTGCGACCGCCAGCGGCGCTGCCTATGGTTCGGCCAGCGGCTGCCAAGGCCAATATGGTTACTTCATCGTCCGCCAGGGCGTGGAGACCAAGGGCAAGGTCGGCTCCGACAACCAGGCCATCTACGTGCAAGACGCGTGGACGGTGGGTGGCGGTGTGACCCTGAACCTGGGCATCCGCTTTGACAAGGAGTTCCTGCCTTCGTTCAAAGCCGGCGCGCAGGAGATCAGCTTTGACTTTACCGACAAGTTCGCTCCCCGCTTGGGCGCGTCTTGGGACGTCTTCCGCAACGGTAAGCTGAAGCTGTACGGCTCCTACGGGAAGTTCTTCGACATCATGAAGTACGAACTGCCGCAGGGTTCCTTCGGCGGCCAGTACTGGCATGATTGCGTGTACGCGATGGACAATCCAAATTTTAGCGGGATCGTTCCGGTGCGTGACGCTTCGGGCAACTACTGCCCGACGGGCGGTGGCGCGGCGCAGGCCAATGGCACCATCCCGGCCGGCAACCGCTTCATCGAGAACAACGACCTGCGCATCCCGGCCAATGATCCTTCGGACAGCCGTATCGTCCCGGGCATCAAGCCGATGGAGCAGCATGAAAACGTCTTCGGCGCCGACTGGGCGATCACCCCGGTGCTGGCCCTGGAGACCCGTTACTCGCGCAAGCGCCTCGACCGTACGATCGAGGACATCGGCGCTCTGACCCCGGCAGGTGAAGCCTTCTTCATCGGCAACCCCGGATTCGGCGCCATCGCGGACCAGACCGGCATCTGCCCGGCCTGTAAGCGTCAACCCAAGGCGATCCGTGAGTATGACGGCCTGGAATTCCGCTTGACCCGGCGCGCTTCGGCCAAGTGGTTCGGCACCGTCAGCTACACCTGGAGCCGTCTGTACGGCAACTACTCGGGTCTGAGCTCCACCGATGAGAACGGCCGTGTGGATCCCAACGTCAGCCGTATGTTCGACGAGCCGCAGTACCAGTTCGACTCCCATGGCAAGTACGCCCTGGGGCCGCTGGCCACGGACCGTCCGCATGCGTTCAAGGGCTTTGGCTACTATCGCGTGAAGTGGCTCGGCATGGAGACTCTGTTCGGGGCGACCCAGCAGTGGTTCTCCGGGACGCCGATCACCTCGTTCATCACGTCTGCCGGCTCGACGCCGCAGCCCGTGGAGAACCGCGGTAAGTTCGCCAACATCACCCGCGATGCCGCGGGCGTATGGACCCTGAACGGTGTCTCTTCGAAGAGGACCCCGTCGTTCAGCCAGACTGACTTCAACTTCGTTCATGACATCAAGGTCAGCAAGACGAACGAAGCCCTGAAGGTCACGCTGGAAATGAACATCACGAACCTCTTCAACGAGAAGAACATCCTCAACTACAACTCCACCATCCTGCGTACGGGCTCTCTGTGCCCGAACAGCGTCACGGTCGGCAGCTGCACCAGCCCGACTGCCGCGGTGTGGGATGGCCTGATGAACAGCGGTTGGAACTACGTGCAGTTCGCGAACAACGCGGGCCGCGTCCTCAACGGTCTGTATGGTCAGCCCAGCTTGTTCCAGGGCGGCCGTACCTTCCGCTTCAAGGCGGCCTTCTCGTTCTAGTCACTGCACGAACGACTGCATCGATTCGGGGCCGGGAAACCGGCCCCGTTTTTTTGTTATTCAATTTTGGTAGAGTGAAGGGCAGTCCCGCCCTCGCCTGAGGCTGATCATGCGCAGCAGATTCCTCCGCCGGCTCGTATTCTTGCTGACCCTGGCGGCGCCCTGCCTTGCGCAATTAAGCCGCGAGGTCGCCAACCGCCAGGTCGAGATGGTGGTGACCCTGGGCTTCGACGACGGCTCCCCGCTGCGGTCCCAGCAGACCGGCATGTCGAGCGCTTCCGAAGCGGGGCGCAAGACGCGTGAGACCTCCGGCGAACATTCGCGCGACGCCTCAGTCAATACCCAGATCCGGGTGCAACTGCAGGAGACCTCCGGCGCGGTGCTGGACGAAAAGTCACCCAATGCGGAAGGCAAGGTCACCTTCCTGGTCCGCAACGGCAATGAGTTCCGCGTCCGGGTGTTCGGGCCGGACATCGAAGAAACATTCGTGGAGAACCTGCAGCCGGCCTTCGGGGACAAGCTGGTCTCAATCCTGCTGCACCGCAAGGGCGCGCCGCCGGTAGAGAGGGCGACCGAGTCGACGATCTCCGCCAAACGGCTCAGAGCACCAGAAGCCGCCAAGAAGGCGGTGGAGCGCGGGGCCCAAGCCCTGCGGCAGCAGGATTATTTGGAGGCGAAACGCTCCTTCCAGAAGGCGATTGAGCTCTATCCGGAGTACGACCTGGCGTACAACAACCTGGGAGTCGTGTTGATGGAGCTGGGGGATGCGGAAGGGGGAGAGCGCGCCTTCAGTAAGGCGGTAGAGCTGAATGCCAGCTTCCCGCGGGCGCTGATCAACCTGGCAAAGGTGGAGCTGAACCGCAAGGACTACCCGCGCGCCGAGGGCTATCTCAGCCGGGCGGTCGTCAGCGATCCTCTAAATGCGCAGGCCTATTTTCTGCTGGCGCA
>CAYZTJ010000226.1:0-4249 GCA_964481215.1 uncultured Nitrospira sp.
ATCGGCGCAAGGAAGGTCGTGAGCACGATCACGAGCAGGAGCGCGCTGTATTCACCGGGCGCGATCACGTGATGCGAGAGGCCGACGCCCGCAAAGATCAAGCCGACTTCCCCGCGCGGCAACATGCCGACGCCGATGGCCAGCCGGTTGATCCCCGATCCCCTCGCCCCCCAGCCTGAGACCAGTTTTCCCACAATCGCCGCCAGCGCGAGCGCGCCGGCAAGCCCGAGGACCGGCCAGTTGGCCGCGTTGAAGGGATTGAGCTGCGAAAGATCCACCGCGACGCCCACCATCACGAAGAAGATCGGCACAAAGATGTCGGCGACCGGGCGCAATTGCTCATGGATGCGCGCCTGGTTTTCCGTGCGTTCGAGGATCAGCCCGGCCGCGAAGGCCCCGACGATCGCGGCGACCCCGACCGACTCCGCCGCATAGCCCGCGAGCAGCGCGAAGGTGGTCGCGGCGATGATCAATCGTCCGCGCGTCTTCATGTTGTCGACGACCCGCGTGAAGAGGTGCGCATAGCGGAAGCCCACGAGGACAGCCGCCACGAGGAAGAAGACCGCCGCGCCGGCCGTGCCGCCTACCCGCAGCCAGGAAACTGATCCCGACTCGGCCAAGGCCACCACCACGGAGAGGATCACGAGGCCGAGGATGTCGTCCAGCACCGCGGCGCCCAAGATGATCTGCCCTTCGACGCTGTCGAGCCGGCCCATTTCCTGGAAGACCCTCGCCGTGATGGCCACGCTGGTGGCCGTGAGCGTCGCGCCCAGAAAGATCGCCTGGAGATGCGAGAGATGCAGCAGCATGGCCGCGCCGTAGCCGAGGGCAAAGGGGGTGATGACGCCGATCATGGCGACAAAGGTGGCCGACCAGCCGACCTTGAGAAAGGACTCGAGGTCGGATTCGAGTCCCACTTCGAAGAGCAGCAGCATCACGCCCACCTGGCCCATGAGCGTGAGGACTTCGGTCTGCTCGATCCATCCCAACACGCTGCCGCCGACGAGCACGCCCGCCAACAGTTCACCGAGCACGGCCGACTGTCCCAGACGGACCGCGACCTCGCCCATGACGCGGGCCGCGAGGTAGATGATCGCCAGATGCAGAATGAACGTGTGGAAGGCCATGCGGTGTTATACTGCCGAATCGAACAGGATGCTGAAAAAGCCCGCCAGCGACGAAACGCTGAAGGATGAACGATGAGCGACCAACATGGACCCAGCGAGACTGTGAGACGAGCGCGAAAGGCGAGAACAGTTCGCCTCCGCGTCACGCTCGCCCCGCTTTTCTCGCTCGTCCCGTGGCCTTTCCCGCTCAGCGTTCCGCGTTCATCGTTCAGAGTTTACATGCCCGCTCGCTGCGGCCAGGGTACCCGGCTGGCGGGTGCGACGGCCTTTTTGAGCATCCTGCGACTCTGCCGGGATCTTGATATGACACCCTTCATGTTCTCTTCTACACGGGAGTTCTGCACGTTGTCGAGCAGATCCGCGTTGGCGGTCGCCGCGTTGACGCTGTTCACCGGCTGCTCGGCGCCACCGGTGCGCGCCCCGGAACCGATTCCTGCGTCGTCCTTGTCTCTCTCGCCGCTCCCCGCGCCTCTCGTTCCGTCGATCCAGGGCCGCGTGCAGCCCTTGTTCGATCGCGAGCTGTCGGGTCCGCAAGAGCTTACGCGGCGTGGCCTGGCTCACGCCGCCGGCTTCCCTGCCTCGGCCAAGACATCCCTCGCCCTGCAGGCTTTCAAGGATCCGTGGGCCGGAATGGCGGCGCTCGAAGCCCGTGGCCTGGCGGTGTCGGCGGCCGCCCAACGAGGCCGGGCCGGTCTTGCTCCGTTGCTCAACGAGTTGGCGGCCGGGATCGACCGGCCGACGCCGAAGGCGCCGCCGACCATTGAGCCGCCGCCCTCTCCAGCAGCCGAGGCCGTGCTGGATGCTCTCGCCCTGCTCCTTGAGGCCGCGGCCCGACACCGCGAGCAAGCCTTTCAGCAGGTCTCCTTGGCCGACCGACAGTTTCTCTTCGACCGCGGCGCGGCGCTCGTGGACCTCTATGTGCCCCACATCTCCGTCTGGAACGATCGCGTCCAAGCGGAAGCCGAGGCCGACCGACGCTTCATCGGCATCCTGCAAGACCAGGTCGACGACGCGGCGCTCCTGGCCTGCGCCCAGACGCTCCTGCGCTTGTTGGAGCCGGCCTGGGTGCGTCAGATCGCCTCCATCCCCGCCGATAGAGCCCTCTCGCCGCCCACTGGCGTGACCGGCGAGGTGTTGGCCTGGCGCGAGACGTCGATGGGGCTGATCGTCATCGGCGGCCCCGGCCGCAATTCGTACGATCTGGATCAGCGCTTCGCGCTCGTGATCGATACCGGCGGGGACGACCTCTATCGGGGGCTGATCGGGGCGACCGCGTCGCCGCAGCGCGGCCTCGCCGTGGTGATCGATCTCGCGGGGAACGATGCGTACCAGCCGGCGGCGCTCGGACTGGCTGCGGGCCGTCTCGGGGTTGGCCTGGTCGCCGACTTGTCCGGCGACGACGCGTATGGCGGCTCAATCGAAGGCTCCGGCGGGGTGGGATTCGCGGGGATTGGACTTCTCTATGATGAAGCCGGCAACGATGTCTATCTCGGCTCTCGATTCTCCAATGGGGCGGCCATCGGGGGCCTCGGTGCGGTCGTCGACCTCCAAGGCGACGACGTCTACGGAGGGATCGTCTATTCGCTTGGCTTCGGAGGCCCGCTCGGAGTCGGCGCGCTGATCGACGTGCGAGGAAACGACCGGTACAGCTGCGGGGGCGCCGCGAGCGCGTACAATCAGAGCGAGGCCCCCACCGCCAAGCCGGGCGATGCCGACTTCCAGTACGATTGCTTCGGGCTGGGTGTCGGCGCGGGGAAGCGCATCTTCAGCCCGCAGCGCGAGCATCTCTTCTACAGCCTCGCCGGCGGGCTCGGACTGGCGCTCGATCTGGCCGGCGACGACCGCTACCGCAGCGCGAACTTCTCCCAAGGCGCGGGCTACTTCTTCGGCGCGGGCCTGATCCTGGATCTCGACGGGCAGGATGAGTACGCCGCCTCACGCTACGGCCTGGCCGCCGGCGCGCACTTCGGCGTTGGGCTCAGCATCGATCGCCAGGGACAAGATCGCTACGCCTCCAACGGCCCCTTCTACACCGGCGGCGCCGCCTGGGATGTCAGCGTCACGCTGGCCGTCGACGGGGGGCTCGACGACGACCGCTACGACTTTGGGCGCACGACCGGCGCCGCCATCGCCGACCACCGGGCCTGGAGCGTCTTGGTCGACGAAGGCGGCCAGGATCGCTACGACGTGCCGACGGGCCTCGGCCTGGGGCTCAACCACAGCCTCGCCGGCTTCTTCGATCTGGGCGGGCAGGATACCTATGGGCATCCTGCTGACCAGGCAGCGGCCGCCCGCGCGCGCAACGGGGCACTGCTTCGACGGGAGCCGGGCGGACTTTTTGCCGACATCGACTAGCCCCCCTTGCGGGGAGGCGGTTCGCCCTCGTAAGGTTGAAGGAGAGCCTACCCACTGTAACGCTCAGTGGGCTCGGGAGACGTGACGAGACAGCCGCAGCAAGGAGAAGAGGCCATGAAGCAAAAAGTCGAGATTGGGCCGATCGTCAAAGTGGTCAAGAAAGATGAGGAATGGAAGAAGCAGCTCAGCCCGGAGGCCTATCAAGTCTTACGGCATGAGGCGACGGAACGGGCTTTCACGAATCCGCTCCACGAGAACAAAAAGGCGGGCATCTACGCCTGCGCGGCTTGCGATCTGCCGCTCTTTTCCTCGGAGCACAAGTTCGACAGCGGCACCGGCTGGCCGAGCTTCTGGCAGCCGATCGCGCCTCAGGTCATCGGGACGACCACGGATTTCAAACTGATCTATCCGCGCACGGAAGTCCACTGCGCCCGCTGTGACGGCCACCAAGGCCACGTCTTCAAGGACGGCCCGCCGCCCACGGGGCTGCGCTACTGCATCAACGGCGCGGCGCTGAAGTTCATAGCCGATTAATTTGTCCAGAGGGCGCGGACCAGAACAATCATCCCGATCACCGCGCCGATGAGGATAGCCAGCGTTCCCGCGAAGATGCTGATGACATAGGCCCAATCCGGCGTCGTGTTGGCATCCGTCGCCGCCCGCCGCATGAGCTCGACATTCCGCACATTGCTCTTGAACCAGGCGGAGAACAGATCGCCGAGGCCCGGCATGAGCCCGATCAGGCCGTTGGCCAAGACGTTTACCCC
>CAYZTJ010000227.1:0-4232 GCA_964481215.1 uncultured Nitrospira sp.
CTTACAGCCGTGGCCCCTCCCATTTGATTACTTCGGCGGAACCCGCCGAAGTATGTCCGCCGTCGCCAAGGCTTCGGCGGACACCCGCTCCGCCTTCCTCGTCCGACGCCAAAGGCTTTGGCCGACGGCGTCCACGGCCCCCTAGCCGTGTCTTCCTGCAAAGGCGGGTGACGCGCGGGAACTTACGGCGTCCGCGCGCGCGACGCCGCAAAGGGTGCAGTCAGCAGGGACTCACCATTCTTGTAGGCGATCCGCTCGGCCACATCGGCCGGCAACTCCGCGAGCCACCCTCGCGTCGGCGTCACCAGCTTTTCTATGCCCACCCACCGGCTCGGTGCGCCGGTATCCGTGCCGACCATGAAGCGATCGGGGTACTCGAGAAACAGATCACGCCACGCCGGCGTCAGATGTCCCTCCACGGTCAGGTCGCTGCGGGAGGATACCTCGGCCCAGAGATGGGGATGCCGATCCAGCAGCGACCTGACCCGCTCGATCGGTTCGAAGCCGCCATGCGCCCAGAGGAGACGCGCGGCCGGGTCCTGGGCAAAGATCCGCTCGATCGAATCGGCATCGCCATGCACATGGAGCATGAGGCCCCGTTCTTTGGCAAGTTGTACCATCCGCCGGACCACCGGCAGGTCTGCTTGCTCGCCCTTGATATGAAACTCGCCGATCGCCACATAGCGGTACCGCGCCAGCCGCGCTTCGACATGGGGGATGATCGACTCGTCCGTGGTCCAAGTTTTGGCGTCTTCAATCGTGCGATAGGGCCGCAGCTCAGGGACAATCAAATCCGGCGCTTCGGCGACGAGCATCTGCGTCCCGTCATCGCTGGAGCTGGACACCAAGGCCCGCACCGCCCCGGCCTTTCTGAGCAGCGCAACCGCCTCCGCCGGCGGAACCTTCTCCCATGTATCGTGGTTGTAATGGATGTGCGCGTCAAAGAGCGGCAACTCGCGCTCATGGCCGCAGCCGGTGGCCAGAACCAGCAGAGCGATCCCGCTGGCAACGAGGATACCCCCGCCGAAAGTCCTGTGCGTTCTGATCACCGTCACGATGGCCACTCTCTCAGCCCTTCCCAGTCAGCGCCACCACCAGAGCCAGGGACCGATCCGTTCCCAAAATCGATCACCGTAGCGGACCGCCAACCATCCACACAGCATCACCGGCACCAGCAGCAGCCAGACACTTGCCCCTTCGACGCTACACCAGGACAGGCCCGCCGAGAGGCCGATGCAGAGCCCCAACAGCGCGCCGAACCCGAATCGAACGCGCTTCTCCATGGCCTCAGGTGGCAACTCGCGCAGCGGGCCCTCCGCATCGGGCATGCAAATCAGATTTTCGGTCGAATCGTCAGGCAGTCCTGGTGGCACGAGAATCGGAAGCGCCCAGCGCCGTCCGCGAATTGCCTTCGCACATAGTCTTCCACGGACTTCTTCGCCGGAGGCTGTGAGATGGGCAACAGGTTCAGCATGAACTCCGCTACGGTGCAGGCGGAGGCGAGGTCCGCCGTCTCGACGTGCGCGGGAACTGTCTCGATTGCGACGTCGTACCGTCTGCCGCTCGCGGCGCGGAACTCCTTGGCCAGCTCCGAGAGATTGAACCGTTGTCCGACGAAATGCTCCAACATTCGCATACAGTCCGTCTGATGATTCTGCACCATCACGACCAGCATGCCGCCCGGCCCCACCCACGAGGCCATCTGCTCCAGATGGGCCAGCCACTCCGCGCGTGGAATGTAGTAGAGCACATGCGAGCACAGCACGAAGTCGCCCAACGAGCCACAGGTCGCGTCGAGAATCCGGCTCGGTCGCACGTCGGCCGCAGGACAGTGCCGCCGAAGTTCTTCGCAGAGATGCGGATTGGGTTCGATGGCGATCGTCTGCTGGAATCGATCGAGGAACCAGGCCGTCACTTTGCCGTTTCCCGCGCCCACATCGATAAACACCCGTCGCGCCGGGAGCGCCTGCACTCGATGATCGAGCCACTCCTTCGCCTTGGCCTTCTGGTCCGTATGATCCAGAAACACCTGGAAGGCTCGCTGATAGTCTGCGCTGCTGGAATCAAAGACCTTGATCGGTCCGTCGGCGGTCATGATCGAATCTTCCGCTCAATCGTATCCATAGAGCCAGTATGTCGTCTTGTCGGCCACGTTTTTCACCGAATGACAGGCCCCTTTTGGAATGAACGCCTCATCGCCGGGCTGCGCGATCAGTTCCTCTCCCTCAATCGTCAGTCTGAGAGTCCCATCAAGAACCGTCACGAGTTCATTCGTCGCGTGAACAAAGTCGTTCCACTCACGCCCGGGCGGATCGGTGAACACATCACAGGAGTAGCCCCGCCGGCTCCACGACTGAGCCACCTCGTCGCGATTCAGAGGAGCTGAGAATTTCTGACGGGCGAGATAGGGCATTGATCCAAATCTTCGAGCGCTCAGACGCTGTCAGCCGCTGGGTCCATCCGATCGGACATTTCTATCGACGCAGCCGTTCCCAACAACCACGCGGATCGACAATGATGAGCGGAGATTGAGATGCGACGGCCAAGAGGTCCTGGTCTCCCGTAACCAGGAGATCGGCATGGCCCTCGATGGCCGACGCCAGCACCCATCGGTCATCGGGATCGGAAACGGGAAGCGAGGACGGCGTCGCGGGTTTAGGGACGATGGTGGCGTCGCGCAACTCCGCCTCGACGACGGCCGTCAGCTCCGGTGACGCGCGGAACCGATCCCGCAATACGCGGCGAAGCTCGACCAGATTCACCTCGCCGGTCAGCAACTCATGGTCGGCCAGGATGTATCGGAGAAGATCGGCGCAGATGCCGCGCGCCGTGTAGGCGCTGACCAACACATTGGTATCCAGGAAGACTTTCACGAAACGATGCGGAACACGTCCTCATCGGTGAGAATGCCCTTCGCCTCGGCAAGGGGAAGGAGCGCGCGGCGCGACCGCTCGAACCGCAGGAGGGCGATCTGACGCCTCACCGCGTCGCGAACGATATCGCTGCGGCTGCGGCCCAGTTGGCGGCTCAGGCGATCGAGTTCGCGCTGGATCTTGGCGTCGAGACGGATCGTCACCGTGGATGCTTTCATGTGTTACCGTGTAACACATCCACAGTGAGCGCGCAAGGTTTGGCCCCTGTTGACGGTGGGAGCCTTGAGGCCGGCCCGAGAGCGACATTCGGCCGTTCTTGGTTGCAACAGCCGGAGTGCCACCCCCAAGGCAGAAACGACTCCCGGTACCTTTTCCATTTCCAGTGAAAAGGTAATAAGGACACCCCCGCCCAACGCCCGCGCCACATCACCATTGCGCGACCCACTGAGCACCATGAATCCGATCACCAGTGCCACCGCAGGAAGCGCCAAGGATATCGGCCTGAAGAGCGGCGATGCCGGTTGATTATCGATCATGGGCAAAAACGACTATTGTCAAACTGGCGACTCGAACTATCCACTGACCTCTATCCGAATGAGCCTTGGCCGAAACAACTCCTGGTCCCTTTTTCTTCCTATGTGCCTTCTCTAGGAAAATGTGCAGTATTGATCTGCGGATATGCGGGCTGTGAGCCGTGGACTCGGTATCTCCAGGTAACAAAATGAAGAAAATTCACCAGACTCAAGACATCTTTCGGTCTCACTCTCGTCGTGTTTTCATTCTTCTCGAATATAGCAACCACTTTGCCTTCATCTATTAGTGACTTCAACCTAGAGGACAGTGTTGCCTCGAGGACGCAAATCACACCAAGACCAGGGCTTCTTTGATAATCCCGTATGGAGCCTTCGGCATCAGCGACTATTCTCTTAGCGGCAACATCTGCCAAGAAGCTCTCCAAGTCTGCCTCAACGCCACTATAGTTGCTCCTCTTCACTTCAATAACTCCGAAAGCGCTGCTTTTCGGCACAAGCCCAAAACCCTGCACATCAAACAAGGCCGGAGCGGGGAATGGCGCCCAAACGATGATATCAATTTGTCGCAAAGGTGTTGGCACTGGGTGGTCAAGCACGGCGCCCGTTGACACCCGCATAGGGTGGACGATCCGATGAATCAGACCACGTACGGAAGCCTCGGTGTACTTTCCAAGAAGATCGGTATTCGCTGTGACACCCTTGATTTCAAGAATTGGCCTCAGTTCGTTCACGAGCTGGCTAGCAACCGTGTCTAGATATTCTCTGATCTCCATGATCTCGCAACCTATTCGAGTATGCCCGCTCTATCCTATCTGCACAGCCTTAG
>CAYZTJ010000228.1:0-4231 GCA_964481215.1 uncultured Nitrospira sp.
TTCGTACAATGCCCCTCCCACCCGAGAATCACCACCGCATGCGAGACGATCTGGTTGTCATTGGAGGAGGACTGGCCGGCTCCGAAGCCGCCTGGCAAGCCGCCTCACGCGGGGCGCGGGTCACGCTCTATGAGATGCGACCCAAGGCGCCGACGCAGGCGCACAAGACCGAGTTTCTCGCCGAATTGGTCTGCTCCAATTCCCTCGGGTCGTCCGATGTGCTGAACGCCCCGGGGATTCTCAAAGAAGAGATGCGCCGGCTCAATTCGCTGGTGCTGCGCGTCGCGGACGAGGTGCGGGTGCCCGCGGGATCCGCCCTGGCGGTCGATCGCGATCTGTTCGCTCAGCGCATCACGCGCGAACTGGAAGGCCATCCCCATGTGCGCCTCGTGCGCGAGGAAATCACGGAGATTCCCTCCGACTGCCTGTGCATCGTCGCGACCGGACCGCTCACCTCCGACCGGCTGGCCAAGGCCATCGGCGCGGTCACGCAGAGCCAGAGCCTCTACTTTTACGACGCCATCTCGCCGATCGTCGACGCCGACTCCATCGACATGCGGATCGTGTTTCGCGCATCCCGGTACGACAAGGGCGGGGCCGACTATCTGAATTGCCCGATGGACGAGTCCGCCTACGCGAAGTTTTACGAGGCGCTCATGGCGGCCGAAAAGGTGCAACCGAAGCAGTTCGAACAGGCGCAGTACTTCGAAGCCTGCCTGCCCATCGAAGTGATGGCCGAGCGCGGCCGCGAGACGCTGCTCTTCGGCCCCTTGAAGCCGGTCGGGCTCGAGGACCCTCGAACCGGACAGCGGCCCCACGCCGTCGTCCAGCTCCGCGCCGAAAATCGCCACGGGTCCAGCTTCAATCTGGTGGGGTTCCAGACAAAGTTGACCTATCCGGAGCAACGGAGAGTCTTTCGCCTGATTCCGGGGCTGGAGCAGGCGGAGTTTCTCCGTTACGGCAGCGTCCACCGGAATACCTTCGTCAACGCGCCGTCGGTCTTGCGGGACACGTTGCAATTGCGGCAGCGCGGGACGGTCTTTCTGGCGGGACAGTTGGTCGGGGTCGAAGGCTATACCGAATCGGCGGCCATGGGCGGCTTGGCCGGTATCAACGCCGTGCGCGGGCTGGCCGGGCAGCCGTTGATCACGCCGCCGCCCACGACGGCCCACGGGGCCCTGCTCCAGTACATCACGACGAGCGATCCGCGCCACTTTCAGCCGATCAATACCAACTACGGGCTCTTCCCGCCGCTTCCGGCCAAGGTGCGGGATAAGGCGCGCAAGCATCAGCTGATCGGCGAACGAGCCATTCGGGATTTCGACGCATGGACGACGCAATTCGCGCTTTCGTGAATTTTCTCGCGGTGGAGCGGACCGCCTCGGACGAAACCGTCCGGGCCTATCGCTCGGACCTTCGGCAATTCGTCGGCTACCTGAAGGGGACGGACGCAACCAAGGCGGCCTGGACTCCGGACGACGTGGATCCTTTCCTGGTGCGCGGCTATCTGGCCTGGCTGGATCGCGCGCGCGAGAAGAAGTCGTCCATCGCGCGCAAGCTCTCCACGCTGCGCAGTTTTTACCGCTTCCTCGTGCGCGAGGGGCGGAGCGCCCGGAATCCCGTCGCCACGATCCGCACGCCAAAGCAGCCGAAGCCGCTCCCGCGGGTGCTCACGAAAGACGACGCCGACGCCCTCATGGAGTTTCCTCAAGGCGAGCGGCCCGACGCCAAGCGGGACCGTGCGATCTTGGAAGCGCTCTACTCCACCGGCGCGCGGGTGAGCGAGTTGGTCGGATTGAATCTCAACGACGTAGACCAGGCCGAAGGCCTGGTGCGATTGCGAGGCAAGGGCCGAAAAGAGCGGCTGGTGCCGATCGGCGCCGTGGCGCTCGAGGCGCTCCGAGACTATCGTGCCTCGCTTTCGCTTCGCGCCCCGCGCCCCGCGCCCCGCGCCGCTCTTCCGCGTCACGCGTCACGCGTCACGGATCACGCCGCGCCGGTCTTCCTCAACCATCGCGGTGGCCGGCTCACGGCCCGGAGCGTGGCCCGCCTCGTTGCCCGCTACTCCGCCCAGCTCGTCTCCGGCCGCATCAGCCCGCACGCCCTCCGGCACTCCTTCGCCACACACCTGTTAGACGAAGGAGCCGACTTGAGGGCCATCCAGGAACTCTTGGGGCATGCGTCGCTCGGGACGACGCAGAAATATACCCACGTGGCCACCGACCACCTGCTGGCGGTCTACGACCGCGCCCACCCGCGGGCCGGCGCTCGTCCGGGCGGCCGTCCACCGATGTCGCCGAAAGGCCGATCATGAGGATTCGCTCCACGACCATCTTGTGTATGCGACGGGACGGCGCCGTGGCCATGGGGTCCGACGGCCAGGTGACGGTCGGCACGACCGTCATGAAGCAGAATGCCAGGAAACTGCGGCGGCTCCATAACGACACGGTGCTCGCCGGATTCGCCGGCGCCACGGCCGACGCCTTTACCCTGTTCGAGAAATTCGAAGCGAAGCTGAGCGAGTACCGCGGCAATCTCACGCGGGCCGCCGTCGAGCTGGCCAAGGAGTGGCGGACGGACCGGGTGCTCCGCCGGCTGGAGGCCTTGCTGGCGGTGGCCGATCGCGACCAGTCCTTCATCCTTTCCGGCAGCGGCGACGTGGTCGAACCGGAGGACGGCATCGTGGCCATCGGCTCAGGCGGGCCCTATGCGCTGGCCGCCGCGCGCGCCTTGTCTCAGCATTCGTCGTTGAACGCGCGGACGATCGTCGAAGAGTCCTTGCGGATCGCCGGCGGGATCGACATCTACACCAACCAACAGCTGGTGATCGAAGAATTGACACGGCCATGACCGAGCCATCCGAACCTGTCCAGAGTCTGGATCGATTGACCCCGCGCGAGATCGTCGAGGAGCTGGACCGCTACGTGGTCGGGCAGCGGGACGCCAAGCGGATGGTGGCCATCGCCTTGCGCAACCGGTGGCGGCGGCAGCAGCTGAGTCCGGAGATTCGCGACGAGGTCATGCCGAAGAACATCATCATGATCGGTCCGACCGGCGTGGGCAAAACGGAGATCGCGCGACGGTTGGCGAAGCTCTCGCACGCGCCCTTCATCAAGGTGGAGGCCTCCAAGTTTACGGAGGTGGGCTACGTCGGCCGCGACGTGGAGTCGATCATCCGTGACTTGGCCGAGAGCGCGATCGGCATGGTGAAGAGCGCGTCGGTGGAGCGGGTTCAGAACAAGGCGGAAGCCGCGGCGGAAGAACGCCTGCTGGATCTCCTCTTGCCCCCGTCTGGACCCAAGCCGGGCGTTACCGCCGCGGGTGAAACCGGCGGGGGCTCCGTCCCGGCGGCCGAGTCGGCCGAGGCCACCCGCTCCAAATTGCGGCTGCAGTTGCGGGACGGCAAGCTCGACCACCGCTCGGTGGAGCTCGATGTGAAAGAGCGCGCCTTGCCGGTGGGGATCATCTCCAACGTCGGCGGGATGGAGGAGCTCGAATCGGGCCTTCGGGATATGCTCGGCAACATCTTTCCGGGGAAGCAGAAGAAACGGGTCATGAAGGTGCCGGAGGCGCTGAAGCACCTGACGCAAGAAGAGGCGCAGAAGCTGATCGACATGGAGGACGTCACCCGCGAGGCGGTGCATCGGGTCGAGCAGTTCGGCATCGTGTTCATCGATGAGATCGACAAGATCGCGGGACGCGAGCGGAGCGCCGGCCCCGACGTCTCGCGCGAAGGTGTTCAGCGGGACCTGTTGCCAATTGTGGAGGGCTCGACCGTGAACACGAAGTACGGGCCGATCCGCACCGACCACATCCTCTTCATCGCGGCGGGGGCCTTCCATGTGGCCAAACCGTCGGATTTGATCCCCGAACTCCAAGGCCGCTTCCCGATCCGCGTCGAGCTGGAAGCGCTCACCAAGGCCGACTTTGTGCGCATTCTCACCGAACCCAAGGGCGCGCTGGTCCAGCAGTACGAAGCGCTGCTCATGACCGAGGGGGTCACGCTCGACATCACTCGCGACGGGCTCGACGAGATTGCGGCGACGGCCGTGCAGGTGAACGATCGGACCGAGAACATCGGCGCCCGCCGGTTGTTTACGATCATGGAACGGCTGCTGGAGCAAGTGCTGTTCGATGCGCCCGAGATGGCAGACCGGCAGATCGTGGTCGACGCGAAGTACGTGCGGGATCGCCTGCGGGATGTGGTGAAGGACGACGATCTGAGCCGGTT
>CAYZTJ010000229.1:0-4212 GCA_964481215.1 uncultured Nitrospira sp.
GAAGCCTTTAGCGTACGGATTGATAAAGGTAAAGGCACTACACGGCTTCGAAGAGCTACTCTCGTTCGTCAGCGACAATCCCTCACACATTTTATCGATTATGTCGAGCCTGACAGTCTGCATGACTTTGGTCTCTTTCGCGTCACCCTTAAAAACAACGGGAAGCTGTTTCGTTACAACCTCGGCCCGGGAAACAAAGGCTTTACGCTGTGTCCTAAGTGTGGCTGTAGTGAACCGTTAAGTGGATTTAAGCCTGGCAAAGGACATGACAAACTACGGGTAATTTCCGGTTCCAATAAGTGCGAGAACAATTCGTTGTGGGGGAACTCCAACAAGCCGCTGGCATTTGGCCACGAGTTCGAAACTTTTTCCCTGATAGCTCGCCCCGTCGTCGCAGTGAAATCCATTGAATCACTGGCATTTGCCCTACAAAAGGGGTTGTGCCACCAGCTAGAACTCGAATCAGCCGATATTGGTGTCTCATGGCGATGGGTTGCGAAACGCAGCGACGGCGCAGGAGCAGAGGTGATTCTCTATGACCGCACTCCGGGAGGTGCGGGGTTTGTAAAAGAAGGGTTTGCCAATTGGCAAACAGTAGTAAAGAAAACCTATGAAATCTGTTCTGAATGCGACTGTGAGAAGGCTTGTTACGAATGCCTAAGGGACTATAGCAACCAGAGTTACCATGACAAATTGGACCGTGGCTCAGTTACAGAGTTTCTGGGGAGATGAAGCTCACGATCGGCACCTCTTAGCGCACTGCAATCAACTTGACGGCGCGCATGCAGTAGCGCCCGCTCGAAAGGGCGGGCGAGGATTGAAACCCTCAACTCCCTCCATCGAGGCCCGCTCGTGATGGTAGCGCCCGCTCGAAAGGGCGGGCGAGGATTGGCAGGAAAGCACGTTCAAAACACGGAAAACTTGAAGAACTTGGTGGGATTCTGTTTGACCTCGGCGACGAGGGTTTCGACTTCAGTCAGCAGTTTGTCGGCGCGCTGGTAGAGTTCGTCGTTGGTGACCAGTTTGCCGACCGTGCCTTCGCCCCGCTCCACCTTCCCGACCAAAGCCTCGCCGCGTTTGGTGAGTCCATCGATCCGCTGGTAGAGCTCCGGATCGGAGAGTTTAGTCAGCGTGCCATCTTTGTTGGCGAGGCGGGCCGATAGTTCGTTCAAGTCTCTCACGGCGCGGTTCGCGCGGGCGTACAACTCCTTGTCCGAGACCAATTGACCGATGGTGCCTTCGCCGCGCTCAACTTTCGACAGGAGGCCCACGCCCTTGTCGGCGGCGGTTTCCAGCTTTTCCAGGACCTGGGTGGATCGGTCATAGAGTGTCGTGTCGCTGAGCACCTTCCCCGCCGTGCCCTGGCCCTCATTGAGCCGGACCAGGACTTTCTGAATTTCCCGCAAGGCCTCGTTCATCCGCTCCAGCGTTTCGCCGGCCGTCGTTGTAATAGTCCCCAGGTCCGTGCCGCCCGAACGGCTGGCGAGGGTGCCGCCGATAGCCAGGGGCGGCTTGGACGCAGAGCCGGGATGGATCTCGAGGAACTTATCGCCCAGGAGGCCCAACGCGCCGATGGTGACGTAGGCGTCCTCTCGAATGTATGGGGCCAATTGGCGCTGGATGGTAAAGGTGAGGTCCACGGCCGCGGAGCCTTCGGCGATCGCGATCTTGCGGATGTTGCCGACGTCGACGCCGTTCATGCGCACCGGCCCGCCGATCTTGAGGCCAAGGGTGTTGTCGAGCCGCACCTGGTACTTCGCGTGGCGGACGAAGAGGCCCATGCCTTCTTCCAAATTGATGACCATAAAGACGAGCAGGGTCAACGCCGCCACAATCAAGAATCCGACCTTGACTTGCGAGGCTCGGAGCTGTCCTTGGCGATCCATCATCGTCATTGGCTCTATGCGGTCACGCCGCTTGCAGGGTCGAGGAACGCCCTCACCGCACGATCTTCGCAGGCCCGGAGCTCCTCCGGCGTGCCGTCGAAGCGCACGCGCCCGGTGACGACCATTACGAGGCGGTCCGCCACGCGGTAGGCCGTCTCGAGGTCATGCGTGACGACCACCTGGGTGACGCCTTTGGTTTTCAGCCGACCGATAAGCTGCGCGATGGCGAACGTGTTGACCGGGTCCAGGCCGGCGGTGGGCTCGTCATAGAGCAGGATCGAGGCGCCGCTGGCGAGCGCGCGCGCGATGCCGACGCGCTTGCGCATCCCGCCGCTCAGCTCGGCCGGCATCTTGTCGATGGCGTCGCCGAGCCCCACGAAGCGGAGATTCTCCTCGACGGTGCGATGGATCTCCGCGTCGGGCATCAGGCGATGCTCCCAGAGGCGGTAGCCGACGTTCTCCCGGACGCTCAACGAGTCGAACAGGGCGGCCCCCTGAAAGACCATCCCCATGTTCTGGCGGATGCGGGTCATCTCGGTCTCCGAGTAGCCGGTGATGTCTTCGCCGCCCACGTGAATCGCGCCGCTGGTCGGCTTGTAGAGGCCGAGAATCAAGCGGAGGAGGGTGGTCTTGCCGGAACCGCTCCCGCCCAAGATGACGGTGGTCGAACCTTCCGGGACCCTCACGGAGACATTCGTGAGAATCGGCTGATCGCCGAGCGTCAGCGACACATGCTTGATCTCGATCATAGTCGCGTCAGATGCCGGCCATGAGAATCATCGTCGGGATGCTCAGTCCCCAGCCCTCCGTCCTCAGCCCTGCTTCACGGAATCGCCATGAACAGCTTGGTCAGAAAAAAGTCGAAGGCCAGGATGAGAATCGAGCCCGACACCATCGCCTGCGTGGTGGAGATGCCGACCCCGACGGTGCCGCCCCGGCTGCTGAATCCGGCATAGCAGCCGACCATGGCGATCAAGAACCCGAACACCGCCGGCTTGACCAGACCGAGCACGATGTCGCGTTGCCGCAGGGCTTCGAAGGCCCAGGTCCAATAGAAGAACGAGTCGATGCCGAGATACAGCCGCGCAATGAGCCAGCCGCCGAGAATCGCCACGCCGTTGGCGATGATGGTCAGCAAGGGAATGACCAGCACGCAGGCGACCAGGCGGGTGGCGGCCAGTTTCTGGATCGGGTCCGTGCCTTCCGCCCGGAGCGCATCGAGTTGCTCGGTGACCTTCATCGAGGCGATCTCCGAGGCGATGCCGGTGCCCACGCGGCCGGCGATCATCAAGGCCGCCAACACGGGCCCCAGCTCGCGCACCACCGACGTGCTGATCAGCCGGGAGACGTACATGGTCGCCCCATAGGGCTCGAGCTGGACCGCGCCCTGGAGGGCCAGCACCATGCCGGTGAAGAGGCCGGTGAGCAGGACGATAAACAGGGAGCCCACGCCGATCCGGTCCATTTGGAGGATGATTTCGCGCAGGTACCAGGGGGGGCGAGCCAACGCGGCGAGGGTCCTGCCGCAGAGATACGTAAAGTCTTGGACCACCGCGGCGTAGCCGATCATGCGATCGGCGATCGTGGAGGATGCATCAGGCATACGTGTCGTCCACAGGTCCGGTGCGAGCCCTCATTATAGTGCAAGGCCGGCCGCGCGCCAACGACGGATCGCTTTCGAGACGGGTCAGTCGGCGCGGTAGAGGCGGGGCACGCGCGCGCCGATGGCGCAGAGGACGTCGTAGGGAACGCTGTCCTGCCAGCCGGCGAGATCCCCGGCGGTGATGGAGTCGGCCGCGTGCCGACCGATCACGGTGACCTCGTCCCCCGCGGCCGCGCCCGGGACGTCGGTGACGTCGATCATCGTGAGATCCATGCAGACCCGGCCGACGACCGGCGCGCGCCGTCCTCGGATGAGCACGGACGCCCGGTCGGACAGCGCGCGGCTGTAGCCGTCCGCATAGCCGATGGGCAGCACGGCGATCCGAGAGGGGCGTTTGGCGACAAAGGCGCGATTGTAGCTGACGCTGTCGCCCGTCTTGATCGGCCTGACTTGCAGAATTCTGGTCGCCACGCTGAGGACCGGCTTGAGCGAGACGGGCGCGGCGAGCCGTTCGCAGGTGTGGTAGCCGTAGAGCATCAAGCCGGGGCGCACGGCGTCGCGATGGGAGGCCGGGTGAGAGAGAATCCCGGCGGTGCCGGCGGCGTGCACGAGGGGGATCGGCAGGTCGGGCGTGCGGACGCGGGCCACGACGTCGTCCAGCCGAGTCAACTGCTCTTGCGTATAGCTCGGGTCGGCGCTATCCGCGTCGGCCAGGTGCGTCAT
>CAYZTJ010000230.1:0-1178 GCA_964481215.1 uncultured Nitrospira sp.
GCTTTCATGCCGCCGGAGGCTTGGCCCCAGTCGAAGTATTCGTTCGGCGCGTGGTAGCCGTGCTCCGGGAGGCTTAAGCCCAGGAAAAGAATCGGCGCCTTCCAGGCCCGTTGCATGGTCACGATCGCGCCGATCGATCCGCCTTCGCGGATGAGGGCCGGGTCCTTTCCGAAGGCGGCGCGCATGGCGCGGCGCGCGGCATCGGCATAGGGCCCGTCCGTCACGCCGCGATAGGGCTCCAGCATGCCGTTGGCCTCGACTTTCACGTTCGGGTTGTACTTGGCCACGAACCGCTTCACCAGCTTGAAGATCTTCTCCGGGCGCTGGTCCGGCACCAGCCGCATGCTGACTTTCAGTTCGCCCTGCGCCGGCACCACGGTCTTGACGCCAGGGCCCTGGTAGCCGCCCGCGAGTCCATGTACTTCGAAGGTCGGCGAGGCCCAGATGCGGCGTACCACTTCCGCCGGGTCGCTGGTCCGCAGACTCTCAAAGCCGTAGGCCTTCATGAAGGGCTTCACCCGAAAGCCGGATTTCAGGAACCCGGCGATCTCGCCTTTTGTGGGCGGCACCACATCGTCGTAGAACCCGGGAATCTTCACGCGTCCGGTCTTCGCGTCCACGCAGGCATGGGCCAGGTCGCAGAGCTCGGCGAGGGGGTTGCGCGCGGCCCCGCCGGTGAGCCCTGAATGGGCGCCGACCGTGCCCGTCCGCAGCGACAGTTTCACCGCCAGCAGGCCGCGCAGCCCATAGGCCATGGCGGGCTGCGATTTGGAGATCCAGATCGTATCCGAGACCACCACGGAGTCGGGCGCTGGGAAAGCAGCCTTGTCCTTCAACGCGTCGGCGAAGTTGGGACTACCGATCTCCTCTTCCAGTTCCCACAGAAAGCGGATATTGAGCTTCGCGCCTTGCTCAAGCGCATAACGCGCGCCGAGCAGCGCGCTGAGGGCCGGGCCCTTGTCGTCGGTGGCGCCGCGTCCTTGATAGAGGCCCTGCTCATTCTTGAAGGCGAATGGCGATTGCCGCCATTCCGGTTCCTGCGCCGGCTGCACGTCCAGATGGTTGTACACCGTCACGGTCGGATAGGAAGGATCGACCGTCCAGCCGCCGGTGACGATCGGGTGGCCCTTGGTCTGGATCACCGTTGCGTCTGCACCGAGGTCTCGCAGGAGCTGCGC
>CAYZTJ010000230.1:1278-4201 GCA_964481215.1 uncultured Nitrospira sp.
GCGGTGGTGGCGGTGATCGCGCTGGCGATCATCACCATGTACAACGGGCTGGCGGGGCTGCGCGTGCAGAGCGAGAACGCCTGGGCGGATATCGACGTGCAGCTCAAGCGGCGGCACGACCTCATTCCCAATCTCGTCGAGACCGTGAAGGGCTATGCGGGCCATGAACGGCAGACCCTGGAGGCGGTGATCCAGGCGCGCAATCGAGCCATGACGGCCCAGACCCCCGGCGCCAAGGCGGAGGCCGAGGGCATACTGGCCCAATCGTTGAAGTCGCTTTTTGCGCTGGCGGAGGCCTATCCGCAGCTCCGGGCCGTCGAAAGCTTCACGCAATTGCAGGCCTCGCTCAATCAGATCGAAGAAGCGGTCCAAAGCGCGCGGCGCTACTACAATGCCGTGGTGCGCGATTTCAACACGAAGATCGTGCAGTTTCCGTCCAACCTCATTGCGAACTACTTTCAGTTCCGTCCCCGTGAATTCTTCGAGATCACCGAGGCTACCGAGCGGCAGGCGCCGAAGGTCGGCTTTGAATCCGCCGGCCGCTAAGGGCCCGCGACGGTCGGGCTCAGGCTGGGCCTGGAGCAGCCTGGGCGTGGGCCTGTGGGGTTTGCTCGCCCTGCTGGCGCTCCTGCTCGGATCGGCCGATCCCGTTCTGGCCCGCTCCATTACGCTCGCCCGATTCGCTGTCGAGATCCAGGTGCTTCCCGGCGGGGATCTGCTCGTCGCCGAAACCATCTCGCCGCGCTTCGAGGGCTCCTGGAACGGCTTGGAGCGCCAGATCCCGGTCGAATATCACACCCCGCAAGGGTTTACCTATTCGCTGATCCTCGATCCCGTCTCCGTCACGGACGACCGCCAGCAGCCGCTCAAGTACGAGGTCTCGCGCGACCGCCACTACAAGACCATCCGCATCTGGATTCCCGGCGCCGCCGACGCGACGCGGACCTTTATCCTGACCTATCGGGTGAGCAACGGTCTCAAGTTCTTCGACGACCACGATGAGCTCTATTGGAACGTGACGGGCGATGAGTGGGAGATGGCGATTGAAGCGGCGTCGGCGCGCATTCTCCTGCCGGCCGGGGCGACCGGCGTCCAGGCCATCGCCTTCACCGGCGCCTACGGCGCGCGCGAACATGACGCGGACGTCGTGACGACGGGCCCGGAGATTACGATGACCATGAAACGGCCGCTGGGCTTTCGCGAAGGCCTCACGGCCGTGGTGGGCTGGGACAAGGGGCTCGTGCGGGAGCCGGGGCTCCCAATGCAAGCCTGGTACGTTGCGCGCGCCAACTGGCCGCTGGTCATTCCCGTCGGCGTCTTTGCCGGCCTCTTCACCCAATGGTACCGACGCGGGCGAGACCCACGCCGTCGGCCGATCGCGGTGGCCTACGAGCCGCCGCAAGACTTGACTCCGGCGGAGGTCGGTACCCTGCTGGACAACTCGCCGGACATGCGGGACCTCAGCGCCACCATCGTCGACTTGGCGGTGCGGGGCTACCTGCGCATCGAGGAGCAGTCGACCGGCAGTATTCTAGGGTTGTGGGAGGGCAAGGAGTATCGCCTCCATCTGTTGAAGCCCCTGTCGGGATGGGGCAGTCTCCAGCCCCACGAGCGGAGCCTCCTGGAGCGGCTCTTCGAGACGGGTGGGAAGACCGTGGTGGCCCTCAGAGAGTTGGAAAACTCCTTCTATCGCCACCTGCCGGACCTCCAGGCCAAGATGTTCACCAGGCTACTCCAGCGGCGCTACTACCTCCAACGGCCGGACGAAGTCCGTACGAAGTATGTCGGCATTGGATTTGCCGGCGGCATGGTGCTCACCGTCGGCCTTGTGATGGTCAGCGGAGCGCTGGGGATGTCCGAGGGCACGGCGGTCGTGGCCGGCGCCCTCTCCGGGCTCATCACGGTGCTGTTCGGGTTCATCATGCCGGCGCGTACGGTGCTCGGCACGCGCGTGCTGGAAAGCATTTTGGGGTTCGAGGAGTTTCTCTCCCGCGTCGAAGGACCGAAGCTGGAGCGGATGCCGAAAACGCCAGAGCTGTTTGAAAAATATCTCCCCTATGCCATGGCGCTCGGCGTCGAGCAGAATTGGGCCCGGGCCTTCGAGGATATCTATAAAACCGCGCCCGGTTGGTACCAAGGCGGCGACCCGACGGCCTTTCGGACGGATCGGTTCGTCGGCAACTTGAGCAGTATGTCCGGGCGCGCCGAACGGATGATGGCCTCCGCCCCTCGGAGCTCAGGCGGCTCGGGATTCAGCGGCGGCGGGAGTTCGGGGGGTGGGTTTGGCGGGGGAGGCGGGCGCGGCTTCTAACGGACGGGAAACGATGAAGGATGGACGAGGAACGATGAATGCTGAGCAGAAGAGGTTCAACCTCCGGCATCAATTCATCGTTCAGCGTTCCGCGCTCATCGTTCGCCTCGATGTTCCGGCCCGACTGGCTCGTGCGACAACCATTCTCGGCATACTGTTCTTCGCCGCGGCGTTTATGGCCTCGGCCGAGGAGCCGCCGACGATTGGGGACATCCACGCGATGGCCGATGCCTATCATCTGCGGGAGGTGGTGCTGGAAGGAACCGTGCAGGATTTGAAGCTGCTGGATTCGTACACGCTGCCGTCGGGGTTGACGTGTCAGGGCGCCTATCGCTTCTCGCTTCAAGATGAGACCGGCTCGCTGGATATCATGGTGCCCGGTTGGTGCGGCAAGCAGCTTCCCAAGGAAGTCACGGTGGCCAATGGGCATCGCGTATCGGTCAAACTGGAGCTGCACGCGCCCGGCCGCCGCAGCTATTCCCTCGACATGAAGGGGCAGCGGCTGGAAACGGACGATGCCGACCATACGCACGGCATCGCGAAAACGATTACGCAGCTGGGGCAGTAGATGACGAGAGGTCAATGGTCACTGGTCATCGGGAATCATCTAAG
>CAYZTJ010000231.1:0-4117 GCA_964481215.1 uncultured Nitrospira sp.
CGCCCACCTCGGCGCCACCCGTGATGCGCTCAGCCACTGGGAAGGGAGCAAAGAGTAAAAACCGTTCGACTGAGGAGTGGACGGTGTAGCTAGGAATGTGGCTATGAGATAGCGAGGCTGGCCTCCGATTTTGCACGACGCATCCTGGCCTCCTCCGTTTAGCTTGCAGAATTCCGAGGAGGACCTTCAGCTTTTTGCGAGTCGCTTTGGCGGCGAACAATTTGGCTAACTCTTAAGGACACCACCCCTCTACCTCCATGGGACACGTACTGATTCAACGTCAGAACTGATGGATGTGACGAGTGATGGTAAGAGCCCGTTGGTGCTCCACCATGCTTTCACTGCCTCGATAACTGGGTGAAATTAATGGGAAATTAATGGGGTCGGGAGTCGTTTTCTGATCGGATCACATCCGTGTGATCGATGATTCCGGAGAAAACTACCTCTACCCTCAAAGCCTCTTCCTGCCCATCACCGTTCCCGCTTCACTCGCAAGATCATTCTGAAAGCCCATAAGAGGATCGATCTCGCCGTCTCCCGGTACGTGGGGACCGAGTGTAGATGAGGGACGCCTATTTGCAGGCCTATTGCAGGGGAGTATACTGGGGCTGGTCGGACACAAAGGAACTCGAATGCAGCTCGTGATTGACCAGAAAGATCTCGACCGGCTGCCGATTACAATCGATCCGGAGATCGTCAGCGGCGCCCCCGTGTTTCGTGGAACGCGTGTGCCGGTGGAAGCCTTGATCAGCAATCTCGAGGCCGGGCTCACCCTCGATGAGTTCCTCGACAACTTCCCGACTGTGGCCCGCGAGCAGGCTCTGCGAATCCTCGAATTTGCCAGGATGCGCCCCTCACGTCCGCAAGATAGACCTTGAGCAGGCCTCGCTTCTAAATAGCCAGAATTCTGCTATACTAGCCCACCTGAATGTCCTATCGTATTGAGTTTACGAGACGGGCGCTAATAGATCTGAAGTCTCTGCGGAAGACCGATCAAGTCACGATCCTTGACCACATTGAGCAACATCTTGCTCATGAACCGACGTTCCAGAGTAAGAGTCGTATCAAGTCGCTCCGCCCTGGGACCTTCCCGCCCTATCGTCTTCGGGTCGGCGAGTTTCGCGTTTACTACGATGTGGACGAGACTGAAGAGGTCGTGATTGTGTTCGGGGTCGTACTCAAATCCCAGTCTTTCGAGTGGTTGAAGCGGACGAACAAGAAGCCATCCAACGGAGAATCCACATGAAGGTTGTCCCCCTGAATCAGGTCAAGAATCGCTTTTCGGCGTTTTTGGAGATGGCGAAACGCGAGGATATTATCGTCACGAAGAACGGGCATGCTGCGGCCGTCCTGCATGCTGTGACCGATGAGGATCTAGAGGATTACATCTTTGAGTCCGATCCACGGTTCATCGCAAGGATTGAACAACTGAGGCGCCAATATCGGCGACATGGCGGTGTCCCGATTGTCAAAGTCAGACAACGCCTCGGACTATCTCGACCATCTGCGAAGCGCGGCCGTTCATCCCGCTGAGCGGGGGTTTTTCAACCATCCAGCCGAGTAGCATGAAACAAGTTCTTACCATTGCTGGATCGGATTCGGGGGCGGGGGCTGGGATTCAAGCGGATCTCAAGGCCATGGCGGCCAATGGGGTCTACGGCCTTTCGGTCATCACCTCGATCACCGCCCAGAACACGAAGGGCGTCACGGCGGTCCACGATGTCCCCGCCTCCGTCGTTGAGGCGCAGATCGACGCCGTCTTCGATGACTTCGAGATCGCCGCGGTGAAGACCGGTATGCTCTCGTCAGTCGACATCGTCGAGGCGGTCAGCAAGAAGCTCAATCAGTACAAGGTGGCGCTGTTGGTGGTTGATCCGGTGATGGTCTCGAAGAGTGGCCATGCGCTGCTTCAACCCAATGCCGTCGAGGCGCTGAAGTCGGCCCTGATTCCTCAAGCCCTGGTCGTCACGCCCAACGTGCCGGAGGCCCAGCAGCTCTCCGGGATCGAGATCAAGTCATTGGCCGATGCCCGCCAAGCGGCGAAAGCCATTCACAAGCTGGGCTGCAGGCACGTGTTGATCAAAGGCGGCCACTTGCTGGCCGAGAAGGGCCTCGACCTGCTTTTCGACGGAAAATTCTTCAGCGTCTTCAAGACCGAATATATCCAAAGCCCGCATACCCACGGCACAGGTTGCAGCTATGCCTCAGCCATTGCCGCGCAGTTGGCGAAAGGCAAATCACTACCTGACGCCATCCAGACGGCGAAGACCTACCTGACCGAAGCGATTCGCCATGGGCTGGCGATCGGCCACGGAACCGGTCCCACCAATCATTTTTATTTTCTGAAGGACTGATAGGTCCACTTCCATGTGGCGTCCGCCCCTCTTCATGATCACCGGTTTTGCCTGGTTGGTGCTGTCCGCCGGACTCGGCGTGGCGCTCTGGCTGGGCATGATCCTCGGCTGGACCCTGCCTCACGGCCTTCGCCTCGTCCATGTCCACGGGGCGCTGGTCGGCGGTGTCGCGCAGATCATTCTGGGAGCCATGCTGTCGTTCATTCCTACCCTGCTCATGACGGGGAAGGATCGATCGGAAAGCCACCCGGTGCTGTACCTCATGATCAACGGCGGCGCCCTCGGCCTCATCGGCGGATTCTGGCTCAAGGACATGGCCCTGGTCGCGGCGGCCGGGACGGTGGTCTTCTTGGCTTTTCTGAACGTCTTGAGCGGCGCGATTGGCCAGGCCCGACAGAGCTTGAATTCCCCGCCGTTGAACCTGCTCTTCTACGGACTGGCCATCCTGGCCTTGCTGGGCGGCATCGGCATGGGACTGGCCATAGCCCTGCACTGGGTGCCGGTCACCATGCAAGGACAAGGACGGCTCGCGCACATCCACCTCAACATCCTTGGCTTCGTGACCCTCACGATCATCGGCACCATGCACAATCTCTTTCCCACCGTGCTGAATGCGCCGCTCTACAGTGCGGCGCTCGCGCGCGTGACCTTTGTCGCCTTGCCGATCGGGATTGCGGGACTCGTCGCCGGATTTGTGACCTCACAACTCTGGATCGAGATCGGCTCCGGCGTGCTGCTCCTGGGCGGGGCCGGCGCCTATGCCTTCAATATGCTCCAGACCTGGCTGAAGGCCGGGCGTCCCCATTCCACGACCACCGACCACTTTCTGCTGGCCACATTCTTCCTGGTGCTGGCCATCGTGACCGGTCTCGCCGTGACCGTGAACGCACTCTGGGACCCACCGGCCTTGCCCTTCGGCCAGCTTCATCTCGTTGCCTACACGCACCTGGCCATGGTCGGGTTTGTCTTCCAGACCATCATCGGCGCCCTGTCGCACCTCTTGCCCATCATCGTGGCCCTCGCCCGCGTGCCCAGCAATAAGAAACGCGGTCCCTACCTGGCCCACTTGCACGGGATCATCGAACAGTGGCGCTCCATCCAGATCGGCACGTTGAGCCTCGGCACGATTGGCCTGCTGCTCGTCGCCGCCCTGGTCTGGCAGTACTCGCTGAACTCGACCTTCGTACGCGCCACCGCCTGGTCCAGCGCCACACTCCTGACCGTGGGTGTACTGCTCGTTGCCGTCAAAGTCGTCCGTCTGCTGATCACCCAGCCGACCGTGGACCATCCCCCTCATCGTGTCGAATAGGCCCCTGCATGTCGCTCCCCGAACAGCCGCTCACGTTTTCCGACGCAGCCGGACATCAGATTTCCGCCATCCTGACCGAACCGCCGGGGCATACCGATCGCGCCGTGGTGCTCTGCCATGGCTTTCTATCGTCCAAGAACAGTTCGACCAACAAGGCCCTCACGCGCATGCTCGTGGCGGAGGGTATCGCCACGCTGCGCTTCGATTTCTTCGGGCATGGCGAAAGCGACGGGCCCTTCGAACGGCTGACGACCACCCTCGCCATCGGCCAGGCCATGGCGGCCCTCGATCTGCTCAAGGCCAGGGGGATCGCGCGGCTCGGACTTGTCGGGTCAAGTTTCGGGGGACTGGTGAGTATCCTGACCGGCGCGCAGCGACGCGACCTCCGCTGTCTCGCGCTCAAGTGTCCGGTCGTCGACTTCGGCGAGGAACTCCGCTTGGAATTCGGAGAGGC
>CAYZTJ010000232.1:0-4046 GCA_964481215.1 uncultured Nitrospira sp.
TCCGCCTGCCCGACTGTGGAGAGGGCGGGACCGAGCGCCGCCAGCAGGCAGAACAGTCCGGAACGGATGAGACGCGTAGCCAACATGGAGTTCCTCCCTTGTCTAGAGTGGTCGATGCCCTCGTTACCGCCGCGCTTCGAGATCCGCATAGTGTACCGCAAGTGTATTGCGCAACGCTTCCCGGAGTTCATGGCCGCCGAGCTGCCGATTGGAGAGCTTGCGAAGCCGGGCGGCCAGCGCCGTGTCGCCGAGCGTGTGCTCGGCCCATCGGACGAAGTCCTGGCGGCGGTCATGGTATTCGAGGCTCTGGATCGGAAGAGTCGGGATCTGTTGCAGGAATTCGAACAGGCTCGCCGCTTCCACGCCGATCCCGCCGCGCTCGTCCCGAAACCAGAAGCGTTTGCCCGGCGGCAGCGGCGTATCCAGGTACTTGTAGAGATGGCGCACGTGAGGCACCCGGCGCATGGCCGGCCGGAGTTGCGCCACCGTGCCGCCGCAGAGCAAGGCGTTGCCCGGCGGGAGCGCGGCGGCCTTGGCGTCGTCGATGTTGCACTCCTTGCAGTGGGTTTGGAGGGCCCGCAGGGCCTCGGATTCGGTCAGGCGCGTGAGGAGGAGCTGGTGGAGCTGCTGCAGGACGGTCTCGTCCATCCGATCGGGTCGATAGGAGACGAAGGCCCAGCCGCCGTCTTTCAACCAGGGAAGAACCGCGCTCGTCACCTCGCCCTCCGGCGTTAGGAATTGCTGGGCCTCCTCGATCACGATCCAGTGCGGACGATACTTGCGATGGCGCAGCGGGCGCAAGGCTCTGAGCAGTTCGGCCACGTAGGCCGTTCGAAGATGCGGCGGATAACGGCTCAAATCCAGCACGGCGGAGACCACGGCCGCGTCGAGCAGTGAGACCACGCTGGCCGGCGCCGGCAGCGAGCTGCGATCCCCTTCCAATACGACGAATTGAGGCAGCGCGCGCAGCACGCCGAAATCTCCTTCGGGATCGATGATGAGCACTTGATAGTCTTCATGGTGCAGCCCTTCGGCCAGCAGGCCGACCATCCAGGACTTGCCGGTTCCGGAATCTCCAAAGACGCCCAGATTGCGGCCGGCAAGGCGCGAGGCCGGCACCCTGACCTGCGCGCCGTCTGCGCTCTGGCCCAGCGGAATCGGCCGTTCATGGTGGAGCGGCACGTCGCAATAGCGATCACCTAGGGGATACTGGCGAAGAATCTCCAGCACGCCCTGAGGCCCCGGCGCGGTCGCCACGACATCGGCCATTTCGCGGACGGCCGGGATGGCGTCGCTGACGGCCACAGCCACTTCCGCCAACTTCAGCATCGGGAGATCGTTCTCCGCATCGCCGAAGGCGGCGACATTGCGAGGGGACAATCCGCAGATCGTCAGGAGCCGTTCCAGGCCGGCGCCCTTCGACGCGCCCATCGGCGCAATCATCACCGCGCCCTTGTTGTAGTCCACCGAGGCCCCGCCTCCATGGGTGCGCAGCACTTCCCACACGGTCTGATCGTGCGGGAGCCAGGTGGCGGCGATCGCCAAGCCGCGCTCCATCGGAATTCCGGATTGGCCGAGCCCTTCGACGATGCCCTGCGGCAGCTGGCCGAAGGGGAAATAGAGTTCCCCGCTCGCCTGATGAGACAGCACCGCGCCGTTTTCCCAGACAATGCCGGTAAACAGGTCCGCGAGACCGCCGAGGGAGACCGTCTCAAAGCGACGGCCGGTCACGAGAAAGAGCGCATGGCCGGTCAGTCGACATTGCTCGAGCGCGGATTGGACGTCCGGCGGCACCACACCGTCCACCGCCAGCGTACCGTCGAAATCGAACGCCAGGACTTTGCGATACATGAGCAGCTCAAGGGGCGTGATCCGTAATGCGTGACGCGTGATCAGTGTATGACGAGATCCCTCCTCAATGTAAGAGCGGATCGTCCTGACAACGCATTACGGATTACGGTTCACGCATGACGGCATTTCAGATGCCCACCAGGATGCGGTGCGCGTCATGCCGTCTCCGACCTTCATCGCGGACCTCCTGGCTTTCTGTGGGTCGAGGGGCGCACCACGAGAGACTCCGCGGTGAGCCCCGCTTCGTCCTTGCGGTACTGGATCGTGACATGATCACCAACCCGGATCTCATCCAGACCGACCCGTCGCTTGCCGCGAGTGATGGGAATGTCGGGGCCGACGGTGGCGCCGACAATCATGGTTTCCTTCGTCGGCAGCATGACCTTCACGACGATGATCTGAGGCGTTGCGGCTACATTGACGGCCTCAACCTCGCCCGCCACCGTGCGAACGACGGACTCGAACGAGGCCTGTGCGAGTCCACTCGATAGGAATGTCCCCAGCGAAAAGGCGACCGCAAGCAGCCATCTGGCCCGGTTGCTGCTCAGCAAGATCATGGTCAATCCTTGGTCCAGGCGGCGCGTAAGAGCTGCGCGGCTTCACGATAACGGAACTTGAAAGTTCCATCGTGAGCATGGTGCAGCGCTTCCCCGATCCGCCTGGCCAAATGAGTGTCCGTTGTCTGGACGATGAACCCGTCTTTCGTCTCCTCGATTGCCATGATGCGGGAGAGCGGATGCTCGGCCTTGGCCTTGCGCTCCTCGCTCCGGGCCACATTCATCAGATCCTCGCGGTGGGCGAGCACGTAGGAACCTTTCAGCGTCAGGAGCCCGGCGGGGTAGCGATCTGCGGCACGGGCGCAGGCGGCGCAGGTCGTGGCCGCCGCGCCGGCCGGTTTCTTCCCCCAGCTCCAGCGCCCCTTGTGAAAGACGGCGCCACAGGTCCGGCAGACCGTCGGCTCCTTGAGTTTCCCCCGCAGCTTGTACGTGTCGTGCCGCACTTCCTGGACCATGCGCGTCCGCTGCGGCGGTCGTTTCGCGTTGCCGGTCGTCTTGTCAGCGATCATACGAACAACCTTTCCCTTTGTAAGAGTCCGTTCATGGTTGACCCTGCGCCACGGCCGGTCCCTCCGCACTGATGCGAAGGGCCTCGGCCGCCTTCGCCAGGTAGTGACGCACCTGCTCGTCGGACACTTGCGGAAAGTCCTCGTAGTGATTCCCGACAGCCCAAAAGGGCTCCGGGGTCTCCAGCACGACGAGCTCATCCACCTGGCTTCGGAGCAGGCGGAGCGTGTCGGCCGGCCCAACAGGGACGGCGGCCACCAGCCGGCGTGGCCGTTGATGCTTCAGCGCCTCGACGGACGCGAAGAACGTGGCGCCGGTCGCAATGCCGTCGTCCACGAGGAGGACCGTCCGATCGCCCAGTGACGGAAGCGCACGCTCGCCTCGATAGGCGGCTCGCCGTCTGGCGATCTCCTGCTCTTCCTGCGCGATCAAGGTCTTGAGGGCTTGTGGGCGTGCCCGCAGCACGTCCAGGATCTCTTGCGCGTGTGGATTGAAATAGACGTTGCCCGTTTCCGCGATGGCGCCGATGGCATACTCGGGGTTGCCGGGGGCGCCGAGCTTGCGCGTAATAAAAACGTCCAGCGGGACCCGCAGAGCCAGACTCATGACATAACCCACCGGCACGCCGCCGCGTGGGAGGGCGAGGATGCACACGGAAGGATCATCGCTGTAACGGGCCAGCCGGACGGCAAGGCGTCGTCCGGCATCTTCTCGGTCTCGCAGCATGGACTCTCTTCCCTCGCTTTCGTTGCCGCGCTATTCCACAATGCCGCCCGTCAAGGTGACTCCAATGAGGCACAAGGCCGCCAAGAGCAACGCCGGCACAATCCACCAGGCATGGTGGGCGTCCCTCCTCATCTGCCTCACGGGGTGAAAATCCCAGGGGACTTCGAGAAATTGTGGATGACGAATCATGGCCTCCTCCTTTGAGGAAGGTGGAGGTTGAGATGAGGGTAACACACGGGGGAAGCGATAAACGAGGAACGCTGAATGAAACGATTGACGTCAGAGGTCCGAGGTAACTGCCTCAAGCCTCGAACCTCAGACCGTCTTCCATTCATCATTCAGAATTCATCGTTTTCCATACCCTTAACTTGCCCTCAACCTCGCCCTCAACCCGAGCCTTGGCCT
>CAYZTJ010000233.1:0-3967 GCA_964481215.1 uncultured Nitrospira sp.
TTGGGGACCAAACCGGAACGCGACACCTTCCTGACGGTCAACTACGACGGCATCTTCGAAGAGTCGTCCCGCTGCGCCGCCCTGGCCGCCACCCCGGGCGTCCACAAGGCCATGATGGCCGCCGTCACGAAAGGCCTCGTGACCTCGCCGGTTCCCCTGCGTGAGGCCCTGCGCCTGGCGCTACAGGCTTGGGCTTTGGGCTCGCTGCTTCAGCGGGCCGGCGACCAGGAAGAATCGGAGCAGCCGAGCGGCGGAGCCGCCCCCGCGAAGGGGCAGGCGTCTGCCACCCCGGACGAGGCGGCGCTGTCGGCCCATCTCCGCGAGACGCTCGGAGACAAGACCATCGAGTGCGCCCTGTTGGAACGCCAGGCTCCGGGCTCATCGAAATATCGGACCGTCAAACCCGATGAACTCCGCGACCTCTTGCCGGATGGCCTGGCAGGTTGAGGTCGAGGTTCAGGCTGAGGCCCGGTCGCGGACAACCTGCATCCGAAGCCTCCGATTCAGTCTCTTGTTACCTTCGCCTCACCCTTAACCTTAGCCTGCCATGCTGAATCGCATCATCGGGCTTGAAACGGAATACGGTCTCCTGATCCATCAGGACCGTCCGGATCATTCGCCCTCCTGGTACGCCCACCGACTGCGCGACCACATCTTCCACACGCAGCGGCGCGGCGTGTTGGATCTCCATCATCGAGCCCATGACGAACCGCCCGGCAACGGCGGTTTCCTCACCAACGCCGGCCGCATCTACATCGACATGGGGCATATCGAGTACGCCTCGCCCGAATGCGCAACCCTGGCCGACATCGTCGCCTCCGACCGCGCGGGCGATCTGATTCTGCAGCAAGCCCTGCACGATCTGGCTCTCTCGGACGACGTCTCGCTCATCAAGAACAACATCGACCACGAGACCGACGCGACCTTCGGATCGCATGAAAACTACCTCGTCTCCCGGCGCTTTCCCTTCACGCGTCGGGGCCTCCAGCCCCTGGTCACCTTCCTCGTCACGCGGCAGATCTTTACCGGCGCGGGCCGCATCGGCGCAGCCGGTGACGCGGAAAGTTGGATGCAGGTCGGCCAGCTCATCGTGCCGCGATCCGGCATGGGCGAGAGCCGCCACCGTCCCCTCGTGCCCTTTCAGCTGTCGCAGCGGTCCGACCATATCGTGAACGATTTCTTCGAGTGGGTGCAGCACAACCGCGCCATCGTCAACACCCGCGACGAGCCCCTGGCCGACCCGAACCAGTATCGACGCATTCATCTGTTGTTGGGCGACTCGAACATGGCCGAACTGGCCACCGCGCTCAAGCTCGGCGCCACCGCGCTGGTGTTGCAGTTGATTGAAGAGGGCCAGGCGCCGGCCGATCTGGCGATCTTCGAGCCGGTCGAAGCTCTGCAAGAGATTTCGCGCGATGAAACCCGCGCCTGGCTCGTGCGACTGGAATCGGGGGAGACGATCTCCGCCATCGATATTCAGGAGCGATTTCTCGAGGCAGCCCGGATGCGCTTTCGCGGGCAGGACGACGAGACCGATTGGGTCCTGGGCCAGTGGGAGTCGATTCTCAAAGACCTACGGGGCGACTATGCGGCCTTGGTCGGGCGCGTCGATTGGGCGTCGAAACTCTGGCTGCTGGAGTCCTTCCGCGAGGCCGAGCGGCTGGACTGGGCCGATCCCACGCTGAAGAGCCTCGACCTCGAGTATCACAATCTCAACGCCGCGAAGGGCCTCTATTTCGGCCTGCTGGACGAGGGCCGCGTGCCCAGAGTGACGACCGACCAGGCGATTGCCCTGGCCCAGGAGCGTCCCCCACGCAACACCCGCGCCTTTGGCCGCGGCGAGCTGGTCCGCCACCTCTTGGATTGTCCGCCAAGCCGCACACCCACGGAGCCGCAAGAAGACCGTATGCGCCCCGAGGGCTTCTTCCCGCCCTACATCATCAATTGGTCCGCCTTCCAACTGCGCGGCCAGGCCCCGTTCCTGATGGCCGACCCTTTTAAGACCTACGCCCAGCAAGTCAGGGAACACCTGTCCCAGAATGGCACCTAGGACTTTCGTCACCATTCGATATTAACGCGATTTTGAGGGAAGGGCGGGCATCGACGCGGGGCTGGGAGTCACTCGCTGCTTTTCCTACTCTTCCACTGTTCACCTTTTACTTTTCACCGTTCACCTCCCACTATTCGCCTCTCACTTTTTACTTTTCACTTTTCATTTTTCACTTCTTCAAATCGCCACCCAGTCGGCCAGCATGGATTCCACGTTCACGCCGGCTTCCTCGGGGTCCAACACGGTGGTGATTTCGAGCGGCGCATTTTCGGAGGGACCGGCGGCGAGATTCACCGGCATCGGTTCGTCGTAGGGACGCCGGTCTGGGCCGTGCGTCAGCAGGACCATCGGCTGGAGTAGTTCGCCCGGCTGGATCGACGCGACGATGCCGCGGTGTCCGGTGTTCAGCTCCACGAAGCTGTACAGGGGATAGATGCCGATCTGGCTGATGAGGTGGGCGGTCAGTTCGGCGTCCACGCGACCCGCCTGCCCTTCCTTATAGAGGAGCCGCAGTGCATCCCGCATCGGCAGCGGCGGACGATCGCCTTGCCCGGTCAGCAGCTCATCGTACATGTCGGCCACTTGGGTTAGACGAATGCTTTCGACCAGGCTGCCCTCCTTGTCCTGACCGCTCCGGGGCGGCGGCGCATGGTGCCGGGCGATGATCTCCAAGACCTCGACCGAAAAGCCCCCGCTCTGCTTCAGCACCTCCATGCCGAGCATGGGGTGGGTGTCGTAGAGTTTTTGCTCCGAGGGCATATAGGCCCGCCGCACGTGCAGGAGATTCTCCGGGAGACGCAGCAGGCCGACGTCGTGGACCAACGCCGCCATCGCGATGGTTTGCAACCGGTCTTGGCCATAGCCGAGGAGCTTGCCGAGCAGCACCGCCAGGGTCGAGACCGACAGCGCGTGGTCATAGAGTTCGGGATTGAATTGCCGCGTCCGGATCAGCGCGACGATGGCCTGGTCGTGCGCCAGCGTCGTGGTGATCACCTGCTCGGCGACTTGTTTGGTCTTGACGGTGTCGACGGTCCCGGACGTCCGCACCGATCCGAGCAGATCTCGCACGGACTGCATCATCTCCTTGCGGACCTTGCGCGCCTCGGAAAACTCTTCCTTCAAGTCGGTGCCGTGGAGTTCCGGCTTCGCCTGGACGGCCGCCAGCGGATCCGGCGCAGCGGGAGCCGGCTCTTCGGCGACGGCCGGCGCCTCAATCGGTTCCGGTGGGTCCTCGACCAGACGCGCCGGCCCCTGGACGTCCAACCCCTTGGTCGTATCGATGTCCACGAAGCGGACGCTGATCTGTTTCAGCTTGTCGATCTGGGCTTGTTTGTCGACGAGAAACTTGTGGGTGAAGAAGGGGGTGGCGAGCCAGGACCGGTCGAGGCCGACCAGGTACATGCCGAGTTTCAGGGAGGCGATGGGGATCCGTTTAATAGCCATCGAACACCTGAGTCGCGTATGCGCTGCCAACCGCACGGATAAGTTAATGTTCGGAAGCAAAAACGGCTCCACTATCTAGATCGGCTGTATCGGGCTGGAGCTTAAGAACAACGAGCAGCAAGGGGAAGGCCGGGGGCGACAATTTGCCGCATCCGCGGCAAGGAATGTCAGGAGTCTTCCCGGGGGCGTTGGAGCACCCAGTCGGTCAGGATATGGCAGGAACAGAAGGAGATTTCCCGTTGGTCGGCCCTGATGGTGACGATCGAGGTCCCGCAGGTGTCGCAGTCGGGAACGACCGGGTCCCGCCTGATGGTCCAGCGGGGGATCGTGACTTGGTCCAGGGAGGGCTCCTGTTCCATGTTGTATTCTCCATCGGCACCCGGCCCTGAGACTTGAGCCTTCCGCTCAGCGGCTCCCCCAGATGCAGCCGCCCGACCAGCCTGGTATAATGCGCCCGGATTTTCTCCTTGTCGT
>CAYZTJ010000234.1:0-3943 GCA_964481215.1 uncultured Nitrospira sp.
GGGTTAAAAGGTTTGGCGTCCCCAACGGGATTCGAACCCGTGTTGCCGGCTTGAAAGGCCGGCGTCCTAGGCCAGGCTAGACGATGGGGACGCGTGGGTAGGATGTTGAAAAAGGCCACCAGCCGGGAAATGCTGAATGCAGAACGATGAGCGATGAACAAGAGAAGCAGCTTTCACTTCAACCTTCCTCGTTCAAAATTCAGTTCTTCGCATGCTGCGGCTTTGCTGGCCGGCCTTTTTGAACATCCTGAAAGATGTTCGACCTACACGACCAAGTAGCGAGGGGCAGATTCTAGCAAGAGCTACGGAAGCCCGTCAAACGGATTGCGACGGAGTGCGGCAGAGATCGGAGAAACCACGCGCGCGGAATTTATGGTAGCATGTCGGCACATTTCTCAAGAGGCCTTGTCCATGAGCGATCACCGTCCCGATTCTTCCCACTCCCGCGAGGCGCAGCCAAAGTCGTCGACGGCCCCGGCCGATCCGCTCGCGCTCATCGACGAATGCCTGGCATCGCTGCCTGAGCAAGACCCGCGACAGGCCATTCTTTACAAGCTCCGACATGCGCTGATCCAGCAGGGCGCCGGCCAGCAGCAGCGCGAGGCCGAGTTCAAGAAGCTCTCCGAGGTGGTCGCCAAACTGACCGCTCCGGCGAATCGCATCGGCACGCTGCTCGCCTTGCCGGCCGAAGGACTGGCCCGCATCGTCGTGGGCGGCGCGGAGTACTACACCAACGTCGACCCGAGGGTGGCTGCCGGGGACCTGAAGATCGGCACCCAGGTGCTGGTGAATGAAGCCTTTGCCGTCGTCAAGACCTTGGGCTACGACCACCATGGGCCCGTGCTCAAGATCGCCGAGGTGCTGCCGGATGGCCGCTTGCGTTTCGAATCCGAGATGGGCCGGCAGGCGCTGATCCTTCAGCGATCGAGTGACCTGACGGGGGTTGAACTCAAAGCCGGAGAAGAAGTCCGCATCGATCCCAGCCAGCGCATCGCCATTGAAAAAATGGAGGATCGGAAGGCGAAGACGCATCTCCTCGATGAAATCCCCACCGTCACCTGGGAGCAGATCGGCGGACAGCAGGCGGCGATTCAAGCCATTCGCAAGGCCATCGAGTATCCCTTGCTCCATGCCCAGACCTTCGAGCAGTACAAGTTCACACAGCCGAAGGGGTTCCTGCTCTACGGCCCTCCCGGGTGCGGCAAGACGCTGATCGGGCAAGCCACGGCCGCCAGCCTCGCCCAGCACGTTCGTGAGCCCGGCGCACCGACGGCCGCCGAATCCTCGCAGCCGCCGATCACCGGCGGCTGCTTCCTGCATGTGAAGGGACCGGAGATTCTCAACATGTGGCTGGGCGAGTCGGAGCGGATCGTGCGCGATCTCTTCGCCCAGGCCCGCGCCCGACGCAAGGCCGGGCTCCTCCCCTTTATCTTCATCGATGAGGCGGAATCCGTGCTCGGCACCCGCCGCGCCATGCGCTCCTTCAATATCTCCAACACCCTGGTCCCGATGTTCTGCACGGAGATGGACGGCATTGAATCCCTGCGTGACGTGGTCATCATCCTGGCTTCGAACCGGCCCGATTTGATCGATCCTGCCGTCCTGCGTCCGGGCCGCATCGACCGGAAGATCAAAGTTGCCCGCCCCAACCGCGAGGCGGCCGCCGAAATCTTGTCGGTCTATTTGACGCCCGAGCTGCCGTTGGAGGCCGCCTCTGTCGCGGAGCACCAGGGCGACTTGTCGGCCGCGCGCGCGACCCTCGTGCAACAGGTGGCCGACGCCATCTTCCGCCGCGCCGACGACACGCGGCTTCTTTCCGTTCGCCTCCGCAGCGGGCAGCACAAGACCCTCTACCGGGGCGATCTGGTCAGCGGCGCGATTTTAGCTTCCATCGTCCAACGCGCGAAGGAGAAGGCCATCGATCGGGAATTGGCGCCGCCGGACGCCGGCGAACAGGGCAAGGGGCTGCGCCTGGCTGATCTCCTCGAAGCCGTGGACGCGGAGTTTCGAGAAGGCGAGATGTTGCCGCCGGACGATGCGGCCGAGGAATGGCTCAAACTGCTCGATCACCATCCGGAACAAGTCGTGGGCATCTCGTCCTTCCGCAAGGGCCGGGCGAGCGAAGAGCGGCCGGTGGGGCAGATCATCTGACAATTAAAAATGCAAAATTGAAAATGTAAAAGAGCGCCCGACGCGCAGCAACTTTTCATTTTTCATTTTTCACTCGCTCAGCGCATGCGTTTATTCGGCATCGAGACAGAGTACGGGATCACCCGGGAGGATCTGGAGGTCGTGGACCCGGTGGAGGAGTCCATGGCCTTGGTGCGCGCCCACCTGACCGAGAGCTTCCAACGCACTTGGGACTATGCCGGCGAGGATCCGCACGAAGATGCGCGGGGGTTCCGCGTGAAGGGGCTCCAACAGGATCGGGAAGAAGACGAGTTCGCCAAGCAGGACGCCCACCGGCCCTTTTCCTTCCACGACATGAAGAGCGACCTGGTCCTCCCGAACGGGGCGCGGTTCTACAACGACCATACCCATCCGGAATATTCCACGCCGGAATGCCGGACCCTCCGCGACCTGATCGCGCACGATCGCGCGGGCGAACGGATCGTGCAGCGGGCGGCCGACCGCCGCAACCAGGCGCTCGGCGGCACGCCGGTGCAGCTCTATAAGAACAATACCGACTTTCACGGCCACAGCTATGGGTGCCATGACAACTATCTGATCTCCCGCCGCATCCCCTTCACACGCCTCGCCGCCGGATTGCTCCCCTTTCTCGTCAGCCGGCAGATCACCTCCGGCGCGGGCAAGATCGGCGTCGAAGGGCAGGAGCGCGCCTATCAGCGGGGGCGGTACCAACTCTCGCAGCGCGCCGACTTCATGGAAACCGAGTTCAGCGTAGACACGATGCACCATCGGCCCATCCTGAACACGCGCGACGAGCCGCACGCCGACCGCGCGAAGTATCGGCGGCTGCATTTGATCGTCGGCGACGCGAATATGAGCGAGTACGCCACCGCGCTGAAGGTGGGGACGACCCGGCTGGTGCTCGACCTTATCGAACGGGAGGCGGCTCCTTCGCTGGAGCTGGAACAGCCGGTGGAGGCAATCAAGACGATCTCATGCGATCCGGATTTGAAGGCGACCGTTCGGCTGGCAAACGGTCGAATGCTGACGGGGCTGGAGCTGCAGACCGCCTATTGGGAGTCAGCCCAGCAGACGCTCGGCGGCACCGACGAGGACACGGACTGGATCCTGCGCGAGTGGCAGGCCGTCCTCCGGCAGCTGCGGGGCGATCGCACGCCATTGATCGGCCGCCTCGACTGGGTGACCAAGCTCTACTTGCTGGAAACCTTCGTGCGTGAGGAACGCATCGGCTGGGACGATCCCTGGCTCACCAGTCTGGACCTCGAATATCACAATCTCAGTCCCGAGCGTGGCCTCTATCGGGGGTTGGAAGCGGGTGGGAAAACCTATCGGCTGACCTCCGATGCCGAGATCGAAGCCGCTATCCACTCCGGCCCGTCCGATACACGCGGCGGCCTGCGCGGACTGTGCATCAAGAAATTTCCGGATCAGATCACATCGATCCAGTGGGAGAGCGTGACGTTCAAGGGCGGGCTCCTGCCCGTGAAGCTGCGCTTCGACGATCTCTTCGAGCCGGCCGAGGTGCGCGCCCTGGCCGACGTCATTGCTCACGCCTCATCGCCCGCCGAGGCCATCGCGACCTGGCGGCAACGGAAGGAATCCGACTCATGACACCTTATACACGAGTGGAACGTCGGGAACGGCCCTTTGATCCCATCCCGAAGCCAACCAGTCCCTCCGACGATCAGGGCGGCCCCAAGCGGCCGGAGGGCGGTTCGCCGGACAAGGACAATCTCTTGAAGCGAATGCGAAAAGTCGACCCGAAACAAGCGGAGCGGTATCGGCAACGAAC
>CAYZTJ010000235.1:0-3928 GCA_964481215.1 uncultured Nitrospira sp.
CATGCGATTTCGCGCGAGGCGTTGCGGCTCGCGCTCGTGCATCACAAGTCGCTGGCGACGGGGCTCAAGGGGGTGCAGCAAGAACGGACCATCAGCGACATCTTCGAGCAGAAGACCTCGGGCCAAACCCTCATCGACATGCTGAAGCTGGATCTCGTGGTGGGCAGCGGCGGCATCCTCTCGCATGCGCCGCGCCGCATTCAATCGATGCTGATGATGGTGGACGCCTATGAGCCCTTGGGGTTCACGCGGCTCTCGGTGGACAGCATCTTCATGATGCCGCATCTGGGTGTGCTCTCGACGGTGAATGAGCAGGCCGCCACGGATGTCTTCGTGCGCGATTGCATGGTGTACCTGGGGACCTGCGTGGCGCCGATCGGGCAGGGCAAGGATGGTGAGCGCTGCGTCGATTACACGATCACGTTCCAGGGTGGGCGTGCCCCGGAGCAGGGGGTCCTCGTCTTTGGCGACTTGCGGCTGCTTCCCTTGGGCACGGATGAGACGGCGACGGTGGAGCTGCGTCCGGCCAAACAGGTGGACGTCGGCGCGGGGAAGGGTGTACCCGTCACCAAGGAGGCGCGCGGCGGCGTCGTGGGGTTGATGCTGGACGGCCGAGGTCGCCCGCTGCAGCTGCCTACCGATGAGAAGGCGCGCGTGGCGGCCCTGACGAAGTGGTACAAAGCCGTCGGGTTATACCCGACGGCTTAAACGATGAACGATGAACGCTGAAGGATGAACGAATATTCGGAGAGATCACAGGTTTGTGGTGAGCCAAGGATGCTGAGTTTCTTCATTCATCATTCATCCTTCCACGTTCCGCGTTGAGTTGAAACATGGCCCATTCGTATACGCCAGGATTGACCGTCACCGATCGGACGATTGTCCGGAAGCGGCGCTTGCTGCCGATTCCGGGTGCGGTGCTGTGCAAGGTTGGTGATCAGGTGAAGCCCGACACGGTGATCGCGCGCGCCGAACTGGCCGGCAAGGTTCATGTCGTCAATGTGGCGAATTTGCTGGGCGTGGCGCCGGATGAGGTAAGAGACTACCTCATCAAGAAGCCGGGTGATGCGATTCAAAAAGATGAGATCCTGGCGGAGAACAAGCCTTTCATCAAGTGGCTCAAGACGGAGGTGCGCTCGCCCATCCAAGGGGTGGTCGAGTCCATCTCGGCCGTGACGGGCCAGTTGTTGCTGCGCGAGCCGCCGCGTCTGCTGGACTTGCTCGGCTATGTCCATGGGACGGTGGTCGACGTGATACCGCAACAGGGCGCGACGGTTGAGACGGAGTGCAGCTTCGTCCAGGGTATCTTCGGGATCGGCGGCGAGACCTGGGGTGAACTGCTCATGGCCGTGTCCGCTCCCGATCAGTCGCTCACCGCGGCGCAGGTCCATCCCGAGTGGAAGGGGAAGGTTGTCGTCGGCGGGTCGTTCTTGGGCATGGATGTCATGAAGAAAGCCAAAGAGGTTGGTGTGGCTGCGTTGGTGATCGGCGGCATCCACGACAAGGATTTGCGCGAACTCTTAGGTTATGACCTTGGGGTCGCCATCACGGGCACCGAGAAGGTAGGCTTCACGCTGATTGTCACGGAGGGTTTTGGATCCATCCCGATGGCCAACAAGACCTTCGCGTTGCTCGGTCGTCATGCGGGGCAACAGGCTTCGGTGTCCGGGGCGACCCAGATTCGTGCGGGGGTCATCCGACCGGAAATCCTGATTGCCAGGGGGCCGGCTGCGGCGCAGTCACATGCCGCCGGAGCCGCTAAGGAAACCACGGGCATCAAGGTCGGTGATCAGGTGCGGGTGATTCGCGATCCGCTGTTCGGACAGATCGGCGCCGTGTCCGCGCTGCCGCCGGACCTGCAGGCGATTGAAACAGAAAGCCAGGTACGGGTGCTGGAGATCGAATTTTCCGACAAGCGGCGGGTGGTGATTCCGCGGGCGAATGTCGAGATTATTGAAGGACAGTGAGAAGCAATGCTGAATGGTGAATGCGGAATGATGCATAGATGCGAAATTCGGCGATTATTCCGAATCGTCGTTCAGCATTCAGCATTCAGCGTTCAGCATTTCCTGCTATCCATCTGTTTGTTTGTGTCGCCTGCCTTGGCGGAGGAGATTCCGACTCCGCCGCCGCCCGGTATTCCCGCGCCGCAAGATCTGCGCGTGGTCGATGCCGCGAGTGACGGCGGCGGGGCGCTGACGGTGCTCTGGGCGCCAAGTCCCTCCGATGGGCCAGGCCTTCGCTACCAGATCCTCTTGGCTGAAGGCGCAGGGCCTCATGATCCTGCGACGATGAAAGTCGTGGCAGAGTTTCCATCCAATACCCGCTATGTGCGCGATGCCAAATACGGCTGGTGGACCAGACCGGCCCCGCCGGACCGCCATCACTTTGTGCTCAAGTCAGGGAAGGGCATTGAACTCAAAGACGGCGCCACCTACAGTGTCACGGTCGCGGCGATGCAGGGAGATGTACGAGCGATCGCGCCGCCCGTGACGGCGAAACCGGAACCCAATTGGGTCAATTGGAATCAGCTGAACAACTTGCTGCTGGCGCTGCTCTTCGGGGGAGTGGTCTTTGCCTCGATTCAGGTGGCCAAGCGGCGAGAGATCTTCCTGCGGCGCATCCCGGGTCTGGATGCGGTGGATGAAGCGATCGGCCGGGCGACAGAGTTGGGCAAACCCATTCTCTATCTCACGGGCGCTCACGATATGAGCGATCCCTCGACCATCGCGGCGGCCGTCATTTTGGGGCGGGTGGCCAAGCGCGTGGCCTCGTATGAAACGGAGCTGCTCGTCCCGCACCGCGATCCCATCACGATGGCCGTGTGCCAGGAAATCACCAAGCAGTCCTATCTTGAAGCCGGCAAGCCGGACGCCTTCAAGGACGACAGCAATTTTTTCATTACCTCCGACCAATTCAGCTATACGGCGGCGGTGGACGGCATCATGCTGCGGCGCAAGCCGGCGGCGAACTTCTTCATGGGGTCCTACTTCGCTGAATCCTTGCTGCTGACTGAAACGGGCGCCAGCACGGGCGCTATTCAGATCGCCGGGACGGATTCGGACCATCAATTGCCCTTTTTTGTGACGACCTGCGACTACACGCTCATCGGCGAAGAGCTCTACGCGGCCAGCGCCTATCTGTCGCGTGAGCCGGTGCAAGTGGGGACCTTGCGCGGGCAGGACATCGGGAAGGCCATCATCCTGGGGGTGCTGGCCGTCGGGATTGTGCTGGCGACGGCGGGCGTGATCTTCCAGACCGATATGGGATGGGCCTTGGACCTCTTCCGGGACTTGAAATGATCTTTCTGCGCCGACAGGTGCCGCTCCTGATCACGATGATCACCGGGCTGGTGTTCGCGGCCCAGTACTATGTGCCGCATCCGGCTTCCGAACTGCTCCTGACCTCGACGACCAAGTGGCTCCAGATCATCGGCGGATTCGCGCTCGTCCTGGGCGTGACCAGCCTCTTCCACGTTCATGCGGTCAAGATCAGACGCAAGGAGGCCGGGTGGGGCTACAGCCTGGTGCTCTATGTCTCGATGGTGGTCACGATCGTAGTGGGTCTGTGGGCGAGCGGCAAGGAGGCGGTGGACGGCGGCATGACCGCCTTCGGGTGGATCTACAGCTTCATGATGGTGCCGCTGCAAGGCACGATGTTCGCCATCCTGGCCTTCTTTATCGCCTCGGCCGCCTATCGGTCCTTCCGGGCGCGTAGCCGGGAGGCGGCGGTGCTCTTGGTGGCCGCGGTGATCGTGATGATGGGCCGCGTGCCCCTGGGCGAGGTCTTGATCCCGATCAGCGGCGATATCTCGCAATGGATCTTGAACGTCCTCAATGCCTCGGTCCGGCGGGCGATTCTGATCGGCGTGAGCCTCGGCGCTGTGGCGCTGTCCTTCAAGATCATCTTCGGGGTGGAGCGGTCGTAT
>CAYZTJ010000236.1:0-3815 GCA_964481215.1 uncultured Nitrospira sp.
CCATGACAGCCGTCTTCAGGCCCATCGGCATTGCGTCGATTTCTTCTTCCATTTCTACCAAACGCAGCGCCCATTGGATGTCCGCGTACTCGACGGTCGGCCGGCCCATGGTGAGGTTCTCTTCCAGCGTGCCCTCGAACAAAGAGAGCTGGGAGTCGAGGATCAGTCCGCGGCAGGCGTTGATCGCGTCCATGTCAAGGTCGCGCAGGTCGACGCCATTGTACCGAATGACTCCGGTGGTCGGTCGGTAGAGCCCGGCCAGGACGCGGGCGAGCGTGGTCTTGCCGGACGTCGTGTTCGAGAAGATCGCGACTTTTTCACCGGGTGCCACCTCCAGATTGAAATTTTCGAACACGGCTGGTGTATTGGGATAGGCGAACGAGACGTCCTTGCAGGTCAGGCGCAGGCCATGGACGCTGGGATCGGGAAGCGCGACCGTCAACTTGCCCCGCTCCGTGTCCTTGGGCAGCTCAAAGAGGGTATTGAGTTCGTCGAGGGATGTGAACACGAAGTAGATCGCATACATCCGCTTGGCGACCAAGTCGAGATTGAGGATCACGGTGCCGACGATGACTTCCGAGGCGACGAACTGACCGAGCGTGATCTGCCCGACGGCGAGCAGCCAGCCGGCGGTGCCGATCAAACCGCTATGGGCGAAGGCTTGGAACATGACCGCGCCCTTGTACTGGGTCCCCGTCAGGATGTTGGAGCGGGTCTTGCGCGCGAGCACGTAGGCCTTCACCAGTTCGTCGGTCTTGCGCAGCAGCATCGGGGTGCTGTTCGTGGCCTTGAAGTGCAGCAGGTTGTGCCCGATGTCTTGGAGCCAGTTGAGGGTGTCGTAGTGGAGCGTGGAGACGGTCTTGGTGATTTTGAACCCGCCCTGGCCCAAGGACACGATGACCAGGAGAAAGCCGGACACGAGCAGCACGTTGTAGGCGAGGAAGTACGGGTGATACAGGACGAGGATGCTCATGCCGATGGCGCCGCCGACGAAGACGTTCATCACGTCCACCAGCATGGCCACGATGGAGCGCGGCAGGAACTCGGCCTCCGAGAAATAGTTCACATATTTCGGCGCGAAGGTCTCCTCTCGGAATCGCGGGAGCTGTTGCGTAAGCCCGAGCGCGATCCGCGCGTAGAGCCGCTGCACGAGGATCTCGACGGCGCGCGATTGCAGCACGCGGAAGGCGCCGATGCCGACCAGGGTCAGCGCCATGATGCCCGCCAGGGTCACGATCATGATCGGCTGAATGGCGAAGGCGAAGGTGTTGACCAACTCTTGGACGGTCAAGGGGACGATGAGGGAGAAGAGCCCGATGGCCAGGGCGTAGGCCCCGATGATGGCGAGGATATTTTTTTCGAGCCTGAAGAGCAGGCTCAAGCGGGCGACGGTGTCGCGAAACAGGTCGGTGGCGCTCTCTGTCGCGTCGCGTTCCTCGGTCGCCATAGGTCCGCGGTGACCCGCACAACTTGTCGATGGCCCGGCCCAATCCCGGGGGGAGACCCACCGCTCGTCCCTGGACGGTGTGACGTGGTTAGCCTATCAGAGGCGCAGCCGAATTACCAGTGCTTTCACGTAGTTAGCCCACATCGTCCATGCGCGCACCCGCTGCAAGTGCGCATTCGCCACTGCGACGAGCCTGGGCATAGACTATACCCAGGCAAGCGGGCTCACCGCTCTGTCGGTCACCCGGCTACGTTGTTAGTACGCCTCCCTCGCGGTTCCGCGCGCTGTCTCGTTGCGACTTCGCACGTTCGTGACGAAGCGCCATGAACCATGTGGGCTACGGCGTCGGTTTGTAATTCACCGGAATCGCCGTGGCCGGGATCTTCGCCCAGGCGCCGATGGCCCATTGGTACTGCGCGAGGGCCTTCTGGTAGTCGGCCTGGGCCCTAATCCATTGATTTTCCGCATCGACTGCGTTGCGCTCGCGGAGATTCACGAACAGCACGCTGGTGGCGCCGAGGCTCAGCCGAAAGCGTTCCCCCTCTTCCAGCGTCCGGGCCAGCTGCAGCGCTTGAAACGACGCGGTGATCCGCTGCTTGGCCCGCTCGATGGCCGACAGGGCGTTGTCCACGTCGACGACCACTTGTTGCTCGCGGAACCGCTGGACCAGCACGAACTTGTCCGCCTTCCCCTGGGCTTCCAGCACTTCGCCGCGGCTCCTGCGCTGCAGGAACGGCATCTTGAACTCGGCGCCGAACCGATACCCGAGGCCCAGGACGAATTTCTCCGGCGCACGGGCGGGGGCGGCTTCGAGGTCGAGACTCGGCAGGAGATTGTTCTTGGCGAGTTCCAGGTCGATGTTATTCATCTGCGCGTCGATCTGCACCTCGCGCACTTCAGGCCGCCGCGCGCGCGCGTTCACTTTGTCCGCCTGGACGATCTCCGCCGTCGGCAGGGGAAGGGGCTTCGGCAGATCGGGGACCCGGTCGGCGGCCGGCACGACGGGGCCCTGGCTGTCCCAGAGGAACAGCGAGAGCTTGTACTGTTCCTGCTCGACGGCCCGCTGCGCGCCGATGAGAATCTCCCGCCGCCGCTGCACCTCCTGTTGCGCTTCCACGACATCCAGAGGCGCGGTCGCGCCGGCCTTGGCGCGTTGCTCGATCTGGCCCATGCGGTCCTCGGCGATCTTGAGCGCCCGCTTCTGCACGTCGGCCAGTTTCCAGGTGGCGACCCAATCCCAATACTGGGTCGCAGCCGCCAGGAACAGATTCTGCCGCGTTTCGGTGATTTGAATGTCGGCTTTCGGATCGGCGAGGCCGGAGCGCTGCAGCTCGGCGTTCTCGGGGTTGACCATCAGGCCTCGGAGGAGCGGCAGGCTCCCGCCGAGCAGCAATTGCTGGTTGCTGTTGTTGAAGCCGAGATCCGGGATGGTGGCCTCGCCGATGGATTGGCGGACGCCGGCGATGCCTTTGAGGCCCGAGGGATGGCGCATGTCGAGAAACGTGTCGTTGAACCCGACCGTCTGGGTGCCTTTCCCCGGGCTGCTACTGGAGATAAACCGTTCCAGCTCCATGTCGTTGACCAGCGTCGGTTCGAAGGCGCCCAAGGCTTTGAGAATCTTCCCGCGCGCGACGGTCTTCTCGGTGCCGGCCCCTTTCAGCAGGGGGTGCGAGCGGTCCACCCAGGCGAAGATTTCATCCTGCGAGAGGGGAATGGCCGGCAGTGGCTTCGCCGGGGCCAGCTCGGCCGCCTGCGACCAGAAGCCCGGTGACCCCAGAAGCATCGACAGGAACAGGATTGACGTCAGGAACAGACGAGACATGGCACACACTCCTTTCATGCGGATCGGCGTCGGCCATCGGCGCAACACCGGCAGGCGCCCAGTCAGACTGTGCGGGGGAAAAGGATTTGAGCCCGAAGTCCGTCGACGCTTACTTGGCACCTCGGCCGGCTTTCGGCAGCAGGGTGTCGAGCAGCGAGGGCGGACCTTCCTGATAGTCGGGTGGGAACAAGTTGAATCGCCGCCACAACTCATACCAGAGCGGAACGCGATTGAGGATCACCCAGCCCATGACCTTGGTCCCCTGACGGACGTGGGCCTGCTCCGGCCAGGGCCGGTCGTCCGGGTCGGGGACGACCCAGAACCGGAAATTGCCCTTGCCATCGTCGACCTGATCCACCACCTTGATCACCCCGTTATAGGTGCCGGCCATCAGCTCGGGCCAGGCGGGGAGCGGGATCGCCGGAATTCCGTAAAACAGGATTTTCACTTTTCGTCCGACGTTGAGCAGGGGCGCGTCCAGGCCATCAGCTGTCATCTCGACGGCCTTGTCCGCGCTGAGCGGCGACAGCTTCAAGAGCTTTTCGC
>CAYZTJ010000237.1:0-3784 GCA_964481215.1 uncultured Nitrospira sp.
GATCGCCGAGGCCCGGCATGAGCCCGATCAGGCCGTTGGCCAAGACGTTTACCCCCATCCGCGCCAGCGTGATCTTCGGCACACCCAGGCGCGCCGCAACCAGCACAATGATGAGCCCAATGGCATTCGCGATGAGATCCCCCAGTCCGGGAATCAGGCCGATGAGTGGATCGAGTCCGATGCGGGACTGGGTGCCGGGGATTCGGATCGACCGATCCAACAGATCGGCGAGGAATTCCGCGACTCCGAAGAGGCTCTGTCTCGATGCAGCCTGCTCCTCCGTCCAGAGTTCACTCATCTGACTTGACATGTGCCCATTTTCCCACATTTCCGAGCCGCCCTGCGGATGCCGATCGGATTGGTGTATACTGCCGGGCATTCTGTCTTGCTGGTGGCCCCATGGCGCCTCTTCCCCTGCGACCGCTCCGGACCCTGATCCTGGCTTGCGCGGCCGGCCTGTGCGCTGCGACGCCCGCGGCGGCGAGCGAGCAGCCTGAGTTCGCCAAGGATATTGTGGGCGGATGGGTCCGCTCGAAGACGCTGCACCAGGCGGATGCACGGCTCTCGAAAGAGGATGCGGGCGAGTTCGTCCAGAAACTCTCCGGGATCGTCAATGTCTTCCGCGCGTTACCGGCTCTCAATCCGCCTCGCGGCGTCCAGGTGCGTTCCTCCTTGACGATCCCTCCGCACGCGCCCGCGGTGGCGCAGTCCGACCACCCGTTGCCGGCAAGGGTGGTGGTGGGGCTGCGGGCCTACGTTCGCAGCCGTTCCAGCGGGGAGGTTTGGCAGAGTCGGCGCGAAGCCCTGATTGAAGTGTCCGTCAACTCGCTCCCGCTCGGACTCCCCTACGCGGAAGACAGCTCGGGTCCCATGTATCTCGAGCCGCCGGTCGTCGGCCAACTTGCCGGCTCGCCGATCTACGACGGCGGCATGGTCGTGATGACCAAGATCACCCGCCCCATGTTCCTTCCGGTCACCCGTGAGCGGTTTCTCTTGAGCCAGATCGCCGCGGCGCGGCAGGGCCTCAGCGACTACGAAGGGGAGCGCGCCCACGGCACACCCGAGGGCAGCTGGGCCGAGGAGAAGGAAGAAGCCATCCGCGTGTTCGAGAAGAGCTTGCGGGGCCTCAGCAAGCGCGATCCGGCCCATGCGGACGAATTGCGAAAGGATTTCCTTACCCGCCTGGACGTGACCGAAACGGTGAAGCGGCAGGAAGGGGCCTACTACAAGCTCGACACCCAAGCGGGCGTGGAGAGTTTTTCCAAACGGATCAAGAGTCTCGAGGCGGAACTGGCCGCCCTTTCGGTTGAGGAGCGGCACGCCCCCGCCTACCTCGGCGGCCCCAGCGACCGGCCGTCGCTTCTGTCCGACGCCGGACCCGAGGCCCGCCGGCTGGTGGTGCCCAATCCGGACTTCTTCGACCGTTCAGCCCCCAGGACTTCGTTGCAGACCTTGGCGATCGCTTCGCCGCAGCTGAACCAGCGCCGATATTTCCGCGCCCTACTTCGCCTCCGGGCCACCGTCCGTGAACAACTGGATTATCAGCAGCTGCAGAATCTGCTGCATGCCGGGTAGCCGAACCGCCTGGCCCGTCGGACTCCTCGCAGCCGGCGTCCTGCTGGTGACCCTCGCCTGGCCGATGGAGGCGCCGGCCTTCGTCGAGGACCTCGACGCCCTCTGGCAGGACCGCAACCCCGTCCCGCCCGGCGGTTGCACGAAGTTCATCGTCAAGGCCTGGCCCTACCACCACTATCGGGACCGCACCTCGCCGCACGACTGCCTGGTCAACGCGATTCTCAAATACCGGGAGGGCGACCATGAGTATGCCTTCGGCTGGCTGCTGGGCGCGGCCTGCCCGGATCGCCTGCGCCAGGATCGGCTGCTCCGCAACGCGCCCAAGGTCCTGGAGCGATTGATCACGGCGTACGGGCCTGCGGTACCGGAGGCGCCGGCCGTCCCCGATCGCGCGCCTGCCTCGCAATGAGGTCTCGATCCTGAAAGAGCTGTTCGCGGATCTGCACCATCGCCTCGGTGAAGGCTCGATTGAGCCGCGCGTGCGCCGGATAGAGGGGCGCCGACCAGGCGTTGGCGCTGGTTTGCGCCGTCTCCTGGTAGCGGGACTGGCCGTGGTAGACCCCGACGCGGCGCCCGTCCCGCGTCGTGAGGGTCAGCTCCACGTTCACTTCGCCCTGCCATTGCTCTCCGCTGTTGAAGAGCGTATCGACGGCGGTCCGCATCCCCGGCACCAGTTGCCAGGCAGGCAGGGTGATTTCCCCGAAGAAGCGATAGAGCGTGCCGGTGAGAATCAGATCGGCCTGTTCGCGCGTGGAGGCGAAGTACGAGAAGACGGACGTCGCGCTGAAATCGGAGCGGATCGCGCGGGCCACCAAGGCGGGCAGGTCTCCCTCGACCAGATCCGGCGCCGTGAACACGAGCCGATGCGTGCCGCTCGAGAGCCGGTCGTCGGGCGGGGTCAGGTCGCGCAAGGGTTCTTGGAAGACCGTCACGCCGAGCGTCTCGCGCGTTTCTTCCAGGTGCAGCGTCGGCTTGTAGAGCGTGGCGCTGCACCCGCCGAGGAGCAGGACGAAGCTCCACCGTGCAAGGCCCCGGCTCAGCTGAGATCGACTCGAGTGCACGCCGCCATCTTACCGTACTCTCCCGCGCGATTCAGGCCCGCGCGCGCGTGGCTGGCAATTTTTCTTTCGCACCGCTAGGCTAGCCGGATGACCGGCGAGCGAGTGCAATCCGATCTCTCCCGCTACGCTCAGGATCGCTTCAACGTCACCTATCTGGTTCACGGCTCCGCCTCGGAGGCGCGCGCCGCGGCTGAGCTGATTCGGATCGACCAGACGGTGGAAGCATCCGAGGAGGCCCTGACGCCGGAGATCCGCGAGCATCTGCTTGGACGGATCGAGGCCGTCCGCCCGACGGGACACGGCGCCCATGAGATCCGGATCAGCTACCCCGCGGTGCTGTTCGGGCGCGACGCGGCGCAAGTGCTCAACGTTCTGTTCGGCACGAGTAGCCTGCGAGGAGCGGTCCGCTTGCTGGATTTTGACTTGCCCGCCTCCGGGTTCCCCGGCTGGGCTGGCCCGCGCGTCGGACTTCCCGGCCTTCGAGCGCAGCTCGGCGTCCCGCAACGCCCGCTGGTTTGCGCCGTCCTCAAGCCGATCGGTCGCTCGTCGCAGGCGCTCGGCGAGCTCGCGGAGCAGTTCGTGCTCGGCGGCGTCGATGTCGTCAAAGACGATCAAGGCCTCGGCGACCATCCCTTCTGTCCGTTCGAAGAACGTGTGGCGCGTTGCGCGGAGCGGGTGGCGCAGGCGGCGCAACGGAGAGGTCGCCCTTGCTTGTACGCCCCGCACATCACGGGCCCCGCCGAGTCGATCCACCCGCGCGCGCGGTTCGCCAAAGAGGCCGGCGCCGGCGCCCTGCTGGTCGCCCCCGGCCTGGTCGGCTTTGACGCGATCCGCACCCTGTCCGCCGAGACCGCCTTGGGCTTGCCGATCCTCAGCCACCCGGCGCTGGTGAATCTTCAGGCGGGCCCCGCCACGGCCGGTATCGCCCCGCCCGTCTTGTTCGGACGGCTCCCGCGATTGGCGGGAGCCGATGTGAGTATTTACCCGAGCTATGGAGTCGGGTACGCCATGGAGCGCGCCGACTGTGCGGCGGTGGGGGCGGCCTGTCGGGGGCTGTGGGGCGGGCTGAAGTCGACCTGCCCGACGGCCGCCGGCCGGATGGGCCTCGCGCAGGCCCCGGAGCTCTGCGAGTTCTACGGCGGTGAGGT
>CAYZTJ010000238.1:0-3779 GCA_964481215.1 uncultured Nitrospira sp.
CGACGCTTCACGCGGGATCTGACTGGAGCCGGCGACTGGAATCGAACCAGCGACCTGCGGTTTACGAAACCGCTGCTCTACCAACTGAGCTACGCCGGCCGCCACGAAATGAGAAGAAGATCGAGGAAGGCCTGGAGAACCGATCGAGGGGGAATCTTACCGGTCGGTCACACGAGTGTCAATTTTTTCCTGCAGGGACAAAGGGCTCGCGCCCGCCCGGATTCGCCCCGCGCTCACTTCACCTTGGCGATCACGATATCGCGCTCTTTCGATCCGGCGCCTAGCGCCGGATCGCTGAACGGGGTCTGCTCCTGTCCGTCCAAGCGACGGGCCACTTCTGGCACCTTGGCCGACACCCAATCAAACAGTTCGCCCAGCCACACGGACCCGTCTCGATTGAGATCGGCCTCCCCGGCCAAACCTCGCAGCAACCAATAGGCAAAGAGCCCGTGCCGTCCCGCCTCCAGCGCGTGGACCCGCTGCCCCCGCCCCGCGCTGACGATCAGCGCGATTTTCCCGGGCAACGCGCTGCCGAGACCACCCAGCCAATCCGCGGCCGATTCCGAGTCGGCTACGCCTTCCAGGCCCTCAGCTGCCTGCACGTCCAGAAAGAGCACCACATGCTGCGCAGGGAGCTTCGCCAGGGCCGATGTTAGCCGCCTCAAGGATAGATTCCCGGCGCCGCCGCTTCGCTGCGCCTCGTAGGCCAAGAACGAGACGCCCGCGCCATCCCGTCGGACCCGTCCCGACACATAGATCAGCACGGTGCTCCCCGCCTCCGCACGAGCCGGCAGCCACTCTTCCACCGCGTCCGACCAGGCCTCTTTCGTCGCCCGATCGTCGGTTAGCACGCGCAGATGGCTGTCGGCGACACCGCCCACCGTGCCCCAATACCGGCCGATGGTCGCCGCATCGTCCGCCGCATAGGGCACGCCCTTGATCGCCTGATCGCGATGGATAGAGAGGCCGATGGCCAACCCGACGGCCTTTCGGCGCGACACGCCGGCGGGTCTCGCCGGAATCTGGTCGACGTCGACGATCGGCTCGTTGACGAAGCCGGTGGCGGGACGCAGGCCGACCGGGATCGTGCGCTCTTCCGCGATAGGCGCCCCGACCGAGGCCGCACGGACCACGATCGTCAAGTCCGCCTGTTCCGGCGACTTCACGGACCGAATGCGCCCGCTGAATTCAGCCCGCTTGGCGTCTCCTGGTTCGAGATCCCCCAACAGCACCGAGGCGGCCGGCGCTTGGCTCCAAATGGGCGGCCCCGCCATCTCGACCGTCACGGCCTTGGCCCGAGCGCTCCCACTGTTCGTGACCTCCACCCGCAGCGCCACCTCTTCGCCGCCTTGCAGCACGTGGTCGCTGCTGCTGTCCTGCACCAGGGTGCGCACCGTCAACTTGGGCCCCGTGTCCGATCCGGGCAGGGCCTGGGACGGTTTGGGCGCGACGCCAGCCATCCCGCCCCGCCGGCGCTGCTCGGCGGGCTCGGCGGCATATCGCTGAATGGGAACGGTCATGCCGAGCGTCTTCTTGATGCCGTGCGCCAGCGTGGCCGCACTGTGATCGATCGCCGCGGGCAACCCCGACACCTCGCACCGCTCCCCGTCGGTCTCAATCTCGCTCTTTGTCTCGACCCGGAGATTCTTGCCGAAGAGTTCGGCGCCGGCGGCATCGTAGAAGGCCGCCGTCGCCCCCATCGTCACGATGGCCGTATGTTTTCCGCGCCGTTTGGTCGGAATGAAGGTTTCGATCGTATGGAGGCCCAGATCGACCGTCACTTGGCCGTCCGGCATCGAGCCGACCGCATCCCCCTCCACCACCCGGACCTTGTTGAATGTCAGCCCGACTTCACGGAGGAGGGCCTTCTTGAATCGCTCCCCGATCGCCTCGACCTTCGCCTGTTGGCAGGCATCGCGGTATTCGAAGGTCGCGGTGGTCACGCTTCGGTCCAAGCGCAGGTTGATATCGAGCGGCAGATAGTAAGCCGCCGCGTTGTCCTCGATACGGGCAGGGAACAGGTCGCAACCGGAGAGCGCGGCGGGGAGAATCAGGAGGGCTAGGATCAGCGCGAGAGCAGCGTGCCGCGACGACCGGCGCATGCGAGGGGACGCGGCCTCCCAATCTGCGAGTTGCCTCATGGAAGCGTTATAACGAAAAACCCCCTGCAGCACAACCGGAGAGACATCCGGCCAAGCCGGAGGGTTCGTTGACAGCCTGCCTTCCGTGGGTTATCGTCCTGCCGTGTCGACCCCCTCCGCTGAGGCCACATCCGCTCCTCGGACTGCAGGCCCCTGCGGGTTGTGGTCTGCCATCGCCGACCTGCTCCGCCTCTCGAACCAATCGGGCACACTGCTGCTCCTGCTCCCCACCTGGTGGGCGCTGGTGCTCGCCTCCAACGGCCGTCCCGCGCCCAGCCTCCTCGCGCTCTTTGCAGCCGGGGCCTTCCTCATGCGGAGCGCCGGCGTGGCCATGAACGATCTGGCCGATCGCTCGTTCGATCGCGAAGTGGCGCGCACCCGCACACGTCCCTTGGCCAGCGGCCGCCTCAGTCCCGCACAGGGCATCGCGGTGATCGGCGTCCTCCTCGTGGCCGCTGCCTCGCTTCTCTTGTTCCTGCCGGCCGAGGCGGCCCTGCTCAGTCCCATCGCGCTGCTCCTCGCCGCCCTGTATCCGCTTTCGAAGCGGGTGCTCGCTATTCCCCAAGCCATGCTCGGGCTCGCCTTCGGATGGGGCGTCATCATGGCCTGGGTCGCGGCGCGCCAGGCGATCGAGTGGCCGGCCTGGTCGCTCTACGCCGCGACAATCTGCTGGGCCATCGGCTATGACACGATCTACGCGCTTCAAGATGTCGAGGATGATCGGCGGATCGGGGTGCGGTCTGCGGCGCTGTTCTTCGGGGAATGGGCGTGGCTCGCCGTGGCGGTCGCCTTCGCCGGCATGCTCCTGCTGTCGGGCCTCGCGGGATGGCTTGAAGGGCTAGGAGCCGTCTTCTATGGCTTCCTCGCGGGACTTGCCGGGTTTCTGGCGCAGCAAATTCGATCGGTCAAGCGAGGTCTGGCGCCTCCCCAGGCCTTCGCGCTGTTTCGCCAGCATGTCTGGGTGGGATGGGGAATTCTGGCGGCCATTTGGGCCGGATTCCTTTGAAGCGATGAAGGCTGAGCGCTGAACGGGGAGTGCTATTTGTCTTTATTGTCTTTGGGAGGTTCCGCCGCGAGTTCTTTCAGAAGCCCCTGAATCCACTTCAGGCCTTCCTTGAGCTGAGATTCCTCCGCTTTGAGGAAGTCCAACATCGAGCGCGTGGTCTGCTTGGCGGAGGAGAGGACGTCTTGCGTCTGCTTCTGGAGGGACTCTTCACGCTTCCGCGCCTCGGCCTCCTTGAGCTGCACGTCACGAAGCGATTCCGTGAGCTTGGAGAGCTCCAGTCCGAGTTTGAGGTCTCGCTCCTCCATCTGCTTGCGCAGCAGCTCCAGCTCGGCTTTGAGCTCTTGTTTGAGCAGCTCGCGTTGAGACGCGGTGTCGGTGCTGACTTTGGCGGTCGAGGCCTGCAGCTGTTGCTGAATGGCTTCCAGGTCGGCTTTTGTCGCGCAGCCGGCGGCGGCCACGAGCAGTGCGAGGCAGGCTGAGAGAAGAAGGCCGGACTGGGGAAGGCGTGTCACGAGCATGGAATTGTCTGCCACCGCGCCGCCCTTCGCCGAAAAGGAACGTGACCGGATGCGCTAGTCCGCATTATTCATGACGGTTCGTCGCGAAATCGCGGAGTCGCCCAGCGAGACAGG
>CAYZTJ010000239.1:0-3688 GCA_964481215.1 uncultured Nitrospira sp.
GCAGGAAGGCTCTGGCGGCATGGACGAACTGCTCCAACTGTTGCAGTTGGCGCCCTGCATGGTGGTATGCCTGCGACGCTCTGGCGAGGTCGCGGCGTTCGAGAAAATGCGCGGCGGCGAGGTAATAACAAGCCGCCTGCATGCCGTCGGCTCGCGTATCGTGCCGGGCCAGCGCATCGGCCTTTCGCAACACTTCGTCGGCGGATTGCAGGGAGGATATCTCTTGCTCGCCTTGGCGATAGTAACCTTGCGCCACAGGATCTGAAAGCACTGGTTCACTCATGGAGAGAACGCCGGAGGTTCGTTGCGAGTGCCAGCATGGTAGCGCAAAGGTCGGTTCCTGGGAAAGAGGGGAAAGCGCGGCCCTGGGGAATCAGGCTCGCACGTTGTATTGATCCTTGAAAACGGCGTCGAGAATGGCTTTGCTCGGATGTGAATGCGATGACATGTTGGCCGATCAGGCGGCAAGCCTTGCTATCATTAGGTAGTATTTTTATACTGCGCCTCCCGTCTTTGAGAGTTTTATCACAAGGAGGATGTTATGAAGGGCTATGGTACGAAGCAGGCTGGTTTGGGCGCAGGGCTGGTGTTGGCTGCGGTGTTCAGCCTCTCGAGCCTGGCTGGCGCCGCCGAAGACATGTCCTGGAAGCACGAAGGGACGGCGCCGGAGGGCAAGGTGACTGTCGGGTTCCGCGCCGGAATGGCCATCAACACGCAGGAGATCGTGGACAACTCCGATACCAGCCTGGGCCCCGCAATCAACTTTCAAGCGATCTACGGGGTGAACAAGTGGTTCAACGTGGGCATGATGCTCACGTGGCAGCGTCTCTCGATCGATGTGCAGCAGCCCAAGGCGGATTTGGCCACGCTTAACACTATCACCTTACTGCCGCTCTATTTGGAGTATCGGCCGGGACATTGGGGTAAGATCCAGCCCTACCTCTCCACCGGTATCGGCGTGAACATCAATTCCACCAGCGAAGCCGATGCGTTCAAGCGGGCGAATACGACTTTCAGCGCCGGGAACACCTTCGCCTGGCGCAACGCGGGCGGCGTCGATTTCCCGCTCACGCAGCACTTCGTCTTGAACGCCGAGTTTGCCGTGAACAGAAACCGTGGCAGCATCGAAACCAAGACCGGCGGACAGGTGACCAGCAAAGACCCGTTCGACGCTTCCAGCATGAACATCCTGTTCGGCGCCAAGTTCATTTTCTAGCCTCGTAGCAGCCGATTCCTCTGCTGCGCCGGGTGTATGCCCGGCGCAGACTCCAAGGCGCAGGGCGCTTGCCATTCAGTTCAGCGGCGGCACGACACCCGCAAATGTCAGCAGGTCGGTGATTCGGAAATCCCCCGGCGTTTGGGATGGCAACACCGGTTTCCAGTCGCGCTTGGCCGAGAGGTAGGAGGTGCGATCCGCTTTCAAGAGCCCGATGAACACCTCTCCGACGATCCGGCTTCCCACGGGGCCGAGTCGCAATCCGTTTTCCACCAGCTCCGCTTCTTTCAAAATGTAGAACCACAGCGGGGTGCTGCGATCCATGCCGTAAGGGCGCAGGTCGGCCAACTGGTCCGGCGTCAACGGCGTCACGCCCATCACTCGGGCAACTACTTGTCCGGACGGCAAGCCGAAGTTGACGTGGCGCATCAGATTTCTGGAGGCAAGCGATTGCACACCGTCCGACGGCAAGGCCGTCGCCGGTCCGCGTGAGCCGGGTAACAGCATCAGATTGCTCGACAGCTTGCCGTCGATCTTCTTGTTGTTGCGCACATTGCCGTCCTGGAAGTCGAAGAAGGTTTGCCAGTCGACGAAGCGACGCGGCGCGCGTCTGCCGCCGCGCAGGTCGCTCGGGTCCGGATCATTGGGGTCCTGCGCGTCGTCGAAGGCGAACGCAAAGAACGGCGGGCCGCCGTCCGGGCCGAAGTTCAAGCGGTAGCTTGGCCGGACTTGTGAATGCCCGAAGCGGTAGGCGGCGACGGAGAATTCGATGGGAATCCTCGGGCGGTTGCTGCTGTTCCGGAAATCCGATGCCCGGCGGTCGTCGACGCGATAGAAACGCAGGCCCTTTTCCAGTAGATCGGCAACGCGGTCGGCGCCGATCGTCAAGGGGAGGAACTCGTTGACGACGATCCACTGATAATGCCAGCGGACCATTTGCTGGGCCCGCCGGAAGAGGGTGTCGGCGTCCAGCCTCGACGTGGCGGGATCGGCGCGTAACCGATCGATTACCGCGTTGTGAAAGCGTAGCATCGCCAGATGGAACTGGCTGATGATCACGTTCTCGTCGTTGCGGCTGTCCCCGATGATGGCGGTCAGATTCGCGTCGCGCGGCAGGTCGTATCGGACCGCGCTTTTCCGCGAGACCGTCTCCGACCCCGGGATCGCCTCCACGCGGAACTTGATGTCGCCGGAGCTTCGATCATACAGCTCCGGAGAGCCGGTCGGACCGTCGCCATAGACGGAATCGAGATCGAAGGCGGCGGTGCGGAAATTCGTCGTGCGTCGCGGATCGCGCGCTTGTAGAAGGGGGGATTTGAGATCCAGTGTGAGATCGTGGTCCACGAACTGACCGAAGAATGTGACGCCCGCCGTCATGTTGGGGTTGTCGGGGTTGTTCGGGCTGAAGACCGGCTGATTGAGAATTGACTGGATCGGATCGGTCAGCAGATCCTTGGCGTCGATGAGCCCGTCCTTCTCTCCGAGCTTGCGCGCCCGTTCGCGCGCCTCGTCGGTACTCGGCGCAAAGGGCGGAAGTCCGGGGAACATGCGGCTGAAGGTTTCGTCCGACCCCGGGGGTTTTGTCGGGGCGGTGACCGTGAGATTGTTGCGCCCTCCGCTGTCATCCTGAGCCCAAAGATCACCGGTGGAAGTGGCACAGCAAAGTGCGGCAGTCAACGCGAGTGTCGGCCATGTCCTGTGAACGGGTGGCATGAGGGCCTCCTTATTACAACAGTGCTTGTATGTTTGAGCGGCGAAGATGCGGAGCGGTGTGTGATCGCTCGCAAGAGCCAATGTCAATAAGCGTGCCAATAGATGGGTAAGCTGTGCTGCTGAGAAAATGTGCGAATTCCCCTGGATTTTGACAAGCCCCGCATTGCAGGTGGAGATTGCAGACAGTCCATCTGCAGAAACCGGCTGTAGGTGTGTAGGTGGAGGAGAGAAGAGACACGCCCTGTAGGCCAATGGAGACAGTGATGCAATGACCGGGGATGTGCACGTACTCCTGCTACACTTGATGTGAAAGGAGTGACGCGATGAGTTGGTCGTTCGGAGATGAAACCGGATGGATGATCGGCGCAGCGGTATTCCTCGTGCTCGCGGTCAGCATTGGCTGGGGAATCTACGAAATCTCTCATCGGCTGCTCAGCATGGGATCGCTGGATCTCGGTCGTGCAGTCAGCCGTCTGCCCAGTATGGTGCTTGGTGCGCTGATCGGGCTGGCCGTGTTTTCCTCGTTCTACTTCTCAGCGCTCAGTGGATTCACGAGGCTGGAGCATCGAGACGGACAGCTTGTGTTCGGATATATCCTGCCGGCTCGATCGGTATCGGTCCCCTTTATCGAAATCATGAACGTGCAGGAGGAGCCGGCCTACAAAGGGCGTTGGCGGTTGGTGCTGACCACCGATACGAGCGGATCGTTCGAAAGCGCGCTGGCGTCACAGACCGATGTGCACCAGGCGGCCGAGTGGC
>CAYZTJ010000240.1:0-3680 GCA_964481215.1 uncultured Nitrospira sp.
AAGTTGGCCGGCGCATGGTGCGGGGCCGTCGTGAGCAAACTCTTGAGGAGGGGCAAGGCTTCGCCCTCGCCCTTCAATTCTTCCGACCAGCGCGCCTGCTCCCACTGCTCCTCGACAGTGAGCGGTTTCGAGACCGCCTTCTGCGCCAAGGCCAGCAGGCGCCGCTGACCCTCCTGCGCCGCCTGGTGGCGCGCCGTCCACTCGGCCGCCGTCTGCAAGACCCATGCGGCCTCGAGCTCGGCGCGATAGCGCTGTTGCGGCGTCCCGATGTAGTGGTCCAAGGCCGTGACGCGCGGCGCGGCCCGCAGGTGCGGCCAGGTGGCGAGGTCGCGCGGATCGCCGGTGCGCTTGGACTCCTTGCCCAGGGCCGCGAGCCGATCTTTGAGCGACGGGTGCGTATCGGCGTAGCCGGTCAGCCGGGACATTTCTTCTTTCAACCAGCGGCGCGCGTCGTCGGGCGGCAAGCCGGTCTTGAGGGCGCGGGCGAGATCGGCCAGCGGATGCTCGGGCGGGGCCGCCTGTTTCACGGCGAGGTGGGCGATCGACGGCCAAAAGGATCGATCCAGATACCGCCCGACGACGGACAGGGTGACGAGCGCCTCCCGCGCCGGGATCGATCCGGCGATCCGAGCGGATTGGGCATCGGCCTCATATTCCTGCTCACGGGCCAGGACGAAGGAGTAGGCATTGAAGTACGGGAGGTAGCGCGCGAAGAACCGTTCGAAGAGGACGGCGCCCCAATGCCGGCGGGCCCGCAGGGCCACGACCAGTCGTCCCAAGGTGTGGCGGACCCGGTACACCCAGGCGGCGGAGCGCCCATGCGCGCGCGAAAGGTGGCCGAGCTCGTGGGCGAGGACGGCTTCGAACTGCGGCGGCGAGAGCGCCTCCATAAGCGGGAGGCCGAGCACCAAATAGTTGCGCGACCAGCCGAGGAAGCCCAGTCGCGGCATCTGGATCACGGCAGCGTTGAAGTCGGCGGTGAGCAGGACGCGATGGCAGCGCGGCGCCCGGTGCGCCTGATGCAGACGATCGAGGAGTCCAACGAGCTCGGGAACCTCTTGCGGCGTCACCATCCGGCCGGACGGCGGCGTCAGGCGAACCCGGAACGCGCGTAGCATGATGAGTGCCAAGCAGGTAAGCCCGAGCGCGAGCTGGCCCAGCAGGAAGCCCGCACCTCGCGAGCCCTGCCCCAGCGTCCAGATGACCCCGCCCATGGAGGCGCACACAAGGCCCAACATCAGCAGCGGGTAGGCATAGCCGAGCAGCGCCAGCAAAACGACCCGCGCCTTGTAGGCCTTCGGGTACTGCTTGGCGTAGAGCTCCAGCCGCTTGATGAGTTCTTGATATCCGTCGTAAGTCATCGTGGGTCGAGCGGTCCCCCGAGGCAGACCAATGCCTGCGGCGAACAGAGTTCGACCCATCTGTATCGGTTGCTAACGGAAGGGCCCTAAGGCGGAGAGAGGCCGCGAGGCGGCCGATGCGGACCTGGATGCCTTGTGTCAAATAAGGAGGTGGAGAACGGCGGTCGGGGCGCGCGTGAGGGTCAGGACGCGGCTCGGATCGGCTTGCGCGATGCGGCGACGGTCGGAATCGCCCGCCCCCGATACATCGCTCCGCCGGGCTTGGGCAACCCTTCCATCTGATACCGCTCCAAGAGCTCGATCGAGAAGCCGGCGGCTCGGACAAGTTCGTCGATCCGGCGATTCAGATGGCACCCGCAAGCGACCAGCTTCTGCGCGGGCGTCAGCCAGTTCTGCCAGCGCGCAACCTTGGGGTCCTCGCTGCGGCCATGTTCGAGGAACAGGAAGGTCCCGCCCGGCTTCAGCACGCGGCGCACTTCGGCCAACGCGGCCAGCACATTGGGGATGGAACAGAGGGTCCAGGTGCTGACGACACAATCGAAGCGCGCGTCGTGGAAGGGAAGCCGCTCGGCGTCCAGCTTGAGGATTTCGACGGGGAAGGAGAGCCCGATGCTCCGAGCCTCCAGGGTCTTGGGGAGTTGCACCCGGAGGTCCACGCCGGTCAGCCAGGTGACCCGCGCGGGATAGTGCGGCAGATTCAGGCCCGTGCCCAGCCCGATCTCCAACACGGCGCCATAGGCGCCCGCCAGCGCGTCGCGGCGCTGCCGCTGAAATTCCTCCTTCCCCATCACCCACTCCATCAGATGGGGAAAGACTCTATTGGCGTACCACCCCATGGACAGTGTTCAGTATAGCAAAGACTGCGGCTTAGCCTAGCGTTTCGTGCCATTCCCCGCCTGACAGCAATCCATAAGGCGGCTCGGCTGACGAACGGCGCCCGCCTCGGTGGTGGCCTCATGCGTGAGGCTGATGCTCCCGCGCGTTGTCTTTCGGTTGGTCGCTCGCCTCTCGAGGCCAACAGATCGGCTCGCGACACCTTGTCAGGCTAACTCAGATCTCGTCTCCGCGAGCCCCCTGCCCTCAGCGCGCATCCGTTCCAGCCGAGCCGCGGGGATATGCACCACAAGCCTATCCGCAGAAGCTCCCCATTGCCTTGTGGCCCTACAGGGTCTGTGTTAGATTCCCTCGCGATCTTCGGCCACATCTGCCGCGGCCTCCGATGGGGCCGCTCAATCCGACTTGTGACCTTCGGGCTTTCCGACGTTCCGACTGCGAACCCATGAGCCGCGCCTACGACCACCATCAGATCGAAACCAAGTGGCAGGCCTATTGGGAGCAACACCGCACCTTCCGGGCGGCGGACGACCGCTCGCGCCCGAAATTCTACTGCCTCGACATGTTCCCCTACCCGTCCGGGTCCGGCCTCCATGTGGGCCACCTGGAAGGCTACACGGCCACCGATATCGTCTCCCGCTATAAACGGATGCGGGGCTTCAACGTGCTGCACCCGATGGGCTGGGACGCCTTCGGCCTCCCCGCCGAGCAATATGCGGTGAAGACGGGCATCCACCCCGCGCAGACCACCGCGCAGAACATCGCCACGTTCAAACGGCAGATGAAACGCGTGGGGCTCTCCTACGACTGGGAGCGGGAACTCAGCACGACCGATCCGGACTACTACCGCTGGACCCAGTGGATCTTTCTCAAGCTCTTCGAGCGCGGCCTCGCCTACGTGGCCGACGTGCCGGTGAACTGGTGCCCGCAGCTCGGCACCGTCTTGGCGAACGAAGAGATCGTCGACGGCCGCAGCGAAGTCGGCGGCTTCGAAGTCATCCGCAAGCCGATGCGGCAGTGGGTCCTGAAGATCACCGCCTACGCCGACCGCCTGCTCGAAGATTTGAAGCTCGTCGAATGGCCCGCCAGCACGCTGGAGATGCAGAAAAACTGGATCGGCCGCTCGATCGGCGCGGATGTCGAATTTGCCCTGGCGAGCGGCGCCGGCAGGGTCCGCATCTTCACCACCAGGCCGGATACGCTCTTCGGCGCCACCTATATGGTCTTGGCGCCGGAACATCCGTTGGTGGAGGTCCTCACGGCAGGGGATCAGCGCCGAGAGGTGCAGGCTTATCGGGAGGCGGCCGCCCGCAAAAGTGATCTCCAGCGGCAGGAGCTCGACAAGGAGAAGACGGGCGTCTTCACCGGCGGGTACGCCATCAACGCCGTGAACGGCGAGCGGCTCCCCGTCTGGATCGCCGACTATGTGCTGATGAGCTACGGCACGGGCGCCATCATGGCCGTGCCGGCGCACGATCAGCGCGA
>CAYZTJ010000241.1:0-3658 GCA_964481215.1 uncultured Nitrospira sp.
AGTAATGCGTTCCCTTGGGAACCTGCGCCAGCAAGGCGCGCTGGATGGCCGGATGGGCATGGCCGAGAATGAGCGAACCGGAGCCGATGCAGTAATCGACATACTCATTGCCGCTCACGTCCCAGAAACGGGCGCCCTCGGCGTGATGGAACACGAACCGCGCGTCATCGGCGAGAGTGTTGCCGCCGAGCAGCCCGCCGGGAAGGCAGGCCTTTCCGGCGGAGATCTCGGCAACCTCGTTCGCAGAGTACCGACCGTGGCGCCCCAGTCTCGGCGCCGAATTCCGCACACTGGCCATCACCATCTCTGCCTCAATTCCCATGGTTCCCAGCTCCTGCGCTCGTCAACCAGCCTGCTTCGACGCTACGCTTGCCGAAAAAGCCCGAGTCATGGCTTTCCACGACCGACGGATCAACCGTTCCGTCACCAACCTCGCTGCTTCCGGACGCCCCTTCGCGATCGATTCGACAATCTGTTCGTTGCCGGCGAGCGACATGGCGATCAGTTCAGGCGACCTGGAGTAAGCCAGAAAGCGATAGCGCAAAGCCTGCTTCCCGATGCTGTCGAGCAGGCGCCGTAGCGTCTCGTTGCCAGCCATCGCGTGGATCTGGCTGGTCATTCGCACGTTCTCGCGAAAGTACGATCGTACGTCCCCGTGCCCGGCGGCCTTTGCCAGCGCACCGAGGCAACGCCGCAACTCCGATACTCCCGCTGGCGTGCGTGCCTGGGCCGCCTGTTCGGCGGCCAAACCCTCGAGGGCGACCCGGCAGGAATAAACTTCGTCGAGATCGCGCCGGGACACCGGCGCAACCCAGAAGCCACGACGCGCCTCCCGCAGTACCAGACCGTCCTGCTCGAGCAAGCGCAGCGCCTCCCGCACTGGCGAGCGACTCACCCGGTAACGTTGTGCGAGTTCCTCCTCGGTCAACCGCGCGTCCGGCGGAAGATCGCCGAATATGATGGCCGACTCCAGAGCGCGCGCCAGTTCACGCGCCAGCACGTCGGGGAGACGAACGACAGTTGTGCCCAAGTCCATTCAATGTATTGTATACAATATCCGGTATCGTCTATCAAGCAGACTTTCGCTGGGGTCGGCAGACTGCCTGGATACCAACTGGCTCTTGCAATGAACGGTTAGCGAGCGGTGCCGCCGAGTACATGTCAATCCCGGATCGAAGACGACGCGCTGCTTCGGGGGCTGGGCCGATTCTGCGACGATCTGTGGCGACCGGGCGACCTGATGGCGGGCTTCTTCAGGTCTTCGGTGGCGCATGCCGAGGTTCATTCCGTCGATCTGGACGCGGCGCGCGCCGTTCCTGGAGTCGTTGCCGCGTTCCAGGCACGCGACCTCGACGACATCATCGTCGGCGGGACACCGTCGCTCGACAGCCTAGCGATCGCCGATGGGAGGCTTGCGACGGCAGCGGCGCGGCCGGCGCTCGCCCGGGACCGGGTTAGATTTGTCGGAGAGCCGATCTGCGTGGTTGTTGCCGAATCGACCGCCGCGCTCGCCGACGGACTCGGGAGCATCACGTTGCATACCACGGAAATGCAGGCGGTCACACGGGTCGACGGCCGCGGACCTCCCTTGCATGCGATGTCGCCGGACAACATCAGTCTGGACTGGAGAGCCGGCGATTCCGCCGCCGCGGACTCGGCTCTTGCGCGGGCGCACGCGGTGGTCGAACTCGAACTGGACATTCCCCGGATCCTTGCGGCACCGCTTGAACCCGCGGCGGCACGGGCAACGTTCGACTCTGCAACGGGGCGCTGGACGCTGCATGCGCCGAGCCAGGGGGTCCATGCACTGCGGCGCGAACTGGCGGAATTCTACTTCGGCGTGCCCGTCGAGCATGTCCGCGTCATCACGCCGGATGTGGGCGGTTCGTTCGGGATGCGCATCCATGCCCTCCCGGAGCATGCGGTTCTGCTGGCAGCCGCCCGGAAGATCGGCAGACCCATCTGCTGGCGGTCAGACCGCACGGAGTCAATGCTTGCCGAACCGCACGCGCGCGACCACCGGGTACGCGCCGCGATGGCCTTTGACGCGTCGGCCCGCATCGTCGGCGCGAGGGTGCACACCCGCTGCGCAGTCGGCGCCTATGTTCACCCCGGGAGCCGGTTCACGCCCACGTCGTACATGCTCCTGGGGTTTTCCGGGCCCTATCGCATTCCAGCCCTCTCCTTCCAGGTGACGGCCGTCTACACCAACACGACCCCAACTGCTCCCTTCCGGGGCGCCGGAGCTCCCGAGGCTGCCTTCACCGTCGAGCGTTTGCTCGACGCGGGGGCCCGACGGTTCGGGATCTCTGCACTGGACATTCGGCGGCGCAACCTGCTGTCCCCCACAGACATGCCATATCGGGCATCGACCGGTGCGACACTGCAGTCGGGCGACCCCCTCGGGCTGTTCGAGAGGGCCGTCGAGGAGTTTTCGCATGCCGCAGAGCCAGCCGATGCCCGGTTGCGAGGCGTCGGCATCGCCCTCTATGCAAAGGCCAATGGAATGGGGCGTCGCGAGAATGCGGACCTCGTCCTGACCGTGGACGGCCGAGTGACTGCATGTGTCAGCACGCAAGCGAACGGGCAGGGCCATGCGACCGCCTATGCCCAGATCATCGCCGACACACTGGAGATACCGGTCGGAAAAATAGACATCGTCCAGGGTGACAGCGACGCTGTTCCGGTCGGGCCCGGCACCGGCGCATCTGGTGCTATCTGCACCACCGGCACGAGCCTGCTGCGCGGCGCCAAGGCCCTGCTGGAGATGTGCCGTGAGCGGGCGGCCGCGGGGCTGGAGGTCGCTATGGCCGATCTTCGCTATGCTGGCGGTGTCTTCTCGATCATCGGGACGGATCGGCACTTGAGTCTCGCCGACATTGCCCGCCAAAGCGGCGAGTCGGTCTCTGCCCGGGCAGCGGCCGATGACATCACATCCTTCAGCTATGGATGCCACATCTGCGAAGTCGCTGTGGACGCGGAGACCGGGGCGGTGTCGTTGCTTCGCTATCAGGCAACGGACGATTTCGGGCGGGTCATCAATCACGCCCTCGCCGCCGGTCAATTACACGGCGGCATTTGCCAGGGCATCGGCCAGGCGCTGTCAGAGCGATTCCATTATGATGCCGTAACCGGGCAGGCTCTCAGTCCGACGCTGCTCGACTATGGTCTCCCCCGCGCCTCCGACCTGCCGTCCTTCAAGACCGGGTTTCTCCCAACCCGCAATGAGTCAAATCCCCTGGGGGCGCGTGGCGGTGGCGAAGCTGGGGCAGTTCCGGCGATGGCGGCAGTCGTGTGCGCCGTTGCCGACGCGCTCCGTTCCCATGGCGACGTCAATCTCGAGCTGCCGCTGTCGCCCTGTTCCGTTTGGAAAGCCATCGCCAAGTCCCAACGACGATCCACAGGGCCCTGAGGGCGACTCGACCGGCCGCCAGTCCCTTCACTCCGTATCCCACGGGAGGACAAGACGCACCATGCCCCGAGATCCCCGCCATGACATCCTGTTCGAGCCGGTGCGCCTCGGCCCGGTCACCATGAAGAACCGCTTCTATCAGGTACCGCATTGCAACGGCCTCGGGAACGTCCTGCCGCGAGCACACGCGACCATGCGGGGGATAAAGGCGGAGGGCGGCTGGGGTGCCGTCTGCACGGAGATCTG
>CAYZTJ010000242.1:0-3650 GCA_964481215.1 uncultured Nitrospira sp.
CCCATCCGATCCTGCTCGGCATGATCGAGCGCAAGAAGGGCAAGATCGTCAACGTCTCCTCGGACGCCGGGCGGGTCGGCACCAGCGGCGAGGCGGTGTATGCGGGAACGAAGGCGGGGCTGATCGGCTTCTCCAAGAGCCTGGCCCGCGAATGCGCGCGCTACAACATCAAGGTCAACTGCATTGCGCCGGGGCCGACGGAGACGCCGCTGCTCAAGGCGGAGATGGAGGAGAACCCCGATCTCATCCAGCGCATGACCCGGCTGATCCCGTTCCGCCGCATCGGCAAACCCGAGGAAATGGCGGCTGCCATCAGCTTCTTCTGCTCGCCCGATTCCGACTACATCACCGGACAGGTGCTGAGCGTCAGCGGCGGTCTGACGATGGTGTGAGTAAGGCTTCTCCATGACCGAGCTGCGCACCCTCGAACCGCAGTTCGAGCGGACCGACGTCGCCGCCATTCGTGCCCACCAGTTGGCGCGGCTGACGTCGCTGCTGGAGTCAACCTGGATGCGCAACGACTTCTACCGCGATCACTGGCGGGCGGCGGGCGCCGATCCGCAGCGAGTCCGCTCGATCGAGGATTTCACCGCGATGTTCCCGGTCGTGCGCAAGCGGGACTTCATGGCCGACCAGGAGCGCGACCCGCCGTTCGGACGGCGCCATGCCCATGTCCGCTCGACCGGCGCGCCGCTGGTGGTCTGCACCACCAGCGCCACCACGGGGCAGGGGCAGGAGGTCCATGCGGTCACCGTCGCCGAGGCGCAGGCCGCCAACCGGGTCTATTCCTATCTTTTTCGCTGGGCGGGATTGCAACGCGGCGACTCCGTCTTCCTCAACTATCCGATCACGCTGCTCGGCGGTGGGCGCATCGAGCTCAACGGCCTCGAAGGCTACGGCCTCACGGTCTATCCCGTCGGCAACTACGACGTGACGCGCAAGCTCGAGCTGATGCGCCGGTTCCGGCCGGACGCGATCATGGCGACCACGTCCTATCTGGGCCACATCGCCGCGGCCAGCGACCGGCTGCCGCCGCAGGCGGGCGTCAAGGCGCTGTTCGGCGGCGGCGAGGGTGGCGGCTTCGCCTGGTTCGAGCGCCTGCAGGAACAGTGGCAGGCGCCGGTGTTCAACCACTTCGGCGCCACCCAGACGCGGGTCGATTTCATGTTCCCGTGCGAGCGCGGCATCGGCACGCGCGCCCATCCGGCCATGCTCCACTGCATCGACCCTTATTTCCTGCTGGAGGTGATCGACCCCGCCACCGGACGGCAGGTGAAGGACGGCGAAGCCGGCGAGATCGTCGTCACCAGCCTCGTGCATACGGAGTCGCCGCTGATCCGCTGTGCCATGAGCGACCGGGCGGTGTATCGGGCTCCCGCCTATTGCGGCTGCGGGCGTCCCTTCTCGGGCATCGAGATCGGCACGGTCGGCCGCATGGACGACATGGTCAAGGTCAAGGGCGTCAACATCTGGCCGCAGGCGCTGGACGACGTGATGTTCGATCTGAAGGAGGTGGACGAGTATCAGGTCGTCCTCACGTCCACCGCGACCGAGTCCGATGTGGCGACCGTGCGCATCATGCCGAAGCAGGCGTTCGCGCCTGAGCAGTCTGCCTCGTTCATCGAACAGGCGGGCCGCCGGATCCGGGATCGCCTGGGCATCCGCTTCGAGGTCGAGCTGGTGGAGCCGGGAACCCTTCAACGCAGCGAGTACAAGGCGCGACGGTGGATCGACAAGAGGTCTCGCAGATGACCAAGGTGGTGATCGTCACGGCCGCCGGCAAGGGGATGGGCGCGGAATCGGCGAGGGAACTGGCGCAGCGCGGCTACAAGGTGGCGCTCATGTCGCCATCGGGCGCCAGCGTTGAACTGGCCAGGGAACTCGATGGCGTAGGAATGAACGGGTCCGTGACCGAAATCGCTGATCTGCAGAAGCTGGTCGACCTGACGATGACCAGCTACGGCCGGATCGATGCGGTGGTCAACAACACGGGTCACGCGCCCTGGTCGGTGCGGGCGTCCGGTCCGCCCTACGATCCCGAATTGCAGGCGACGCCGCTGGATATTCCGGACGAGGACTGGCATGGCGGACTCGATCTGGTGTTCCTCAACGTCGTGCGCATGGCGCGGCTGGTGACTCCGATCATGCAGCGGCAGGGCGGCGGCGCCATGGTCAACATCTCCTCCTTTGCCGCGCCGGAGCCAAGGCTGACCTATCCCGTGTCGTCGTCGCTTCGCCTCGCGCTCGCCGGCTTCACCAAGCTCTATGCCGACCGTTACGCGCGCGACGGCATCCGCATGAACAACGTGCTGCCGGGTTTCATGGAGAACTGGCCGGCGCCGCCGGGCGTGCTGGCGACCATCCCCATGGCGCGCACGGGCCGGTTTGCGGAAGTGGCGAAGACCGTGGCCTTCCTGCTCTCCGACGACTCCGGCTACATCACCGGCCAGAGCTTCCTCGTCGACGGCGGCGTGACGCGGGCCGTGTAGGGCTTGTTTTCGGCTATGTGGTCCGGCCCGCGGTGCGGCGCGGGCGCCACGGCCTTGCCGTGGGTGGGGATGATGTCATCGACGGTCCTTTGTTCGAGGCGATGGCTGGTCTCTGCGGTGGTGCAGTCCCAAAAAGGGCGCAACCGGCCGGTTGCTGGAGGCCGGGGCCGCAAGCGGACGGCGCCGGCACGACGCTTGAACACCCGGCGATGCCGCAGCAACGGACGCTGCGGGCTCGCGCATGCCGAGCACGGACGAGCGAAGCTCGCCTTGAATTGACCGCCCGATCCGGGCCAGTGCGCCGAAGTCGAGGCGACCGGGCTGGTCACGACCCCATGCCGCATCGCTGTCGCGATGATGCGCCTGTGGGGGGCAGGAGGTGCTCGCCTGTGTTCTGCCGGGCGCAAGCGGGCCGGGCGTGGCGAGCCGGGGCGACGTTGGTTGGCGCCTCTACGAGTCTTGGGCCATCCGGCTGCGTCCAGCCGGGACCGGGTGGTCTTGAACGTTCAAGGAGTTGCAGGACGACGTTGCCGTCGCCTGCGAGACCCTCACCCTAACCCTCTCCCGCAAGCGGGACAGGGGACACGAGTTTTCGGATTGATTGATCGAGTCCCCTCTCCCACGGAGTGGGAGAGGGATAGGGTGAGGGCGGAAAAGCAAATGGACCGGTCCGCCGGGGCGCACCGATCCATTTCACAGTGTGTGCTGTTGCCCGAAACTGCGGGGCATGTCAAGGAATTTGTTCAAGGGGCATGAAAAATGGGTTGGCACGCCCCGGACGCACCAACCCATCCCATAATTTTTGAATTTTATCCTATATTTTCAGTGGGCGTCAAGGAAAAAAATGCACAGGGCTCACGGCAATGCGTAAAGGCGGGCGCAGTTGTCCCAGAGGATCTTGCGCTTGTTGGCGGGCGTCAGCGGCAGCTGGTCGAAGGTCTCGAGCGAGTGGGGGTAGCGGCTGTCCTCGTGCGGATAGTCGGTGGAGAAGACGATGTTGGAATCGCCGACATAATCGACCGTGGTCTTGCCGAGCGTCTCCTCGGCCTCGATCGACACGTAGCACTGGCGCTTGAAGTAGTCGCTGGGCTTGAGCGGCATCTTCGTCTTCACCACATGCTCGCGGTGCTCGTAATGCTCGTCCATGCGCCAGAGCCAGAA
>CAYZTJ010000243.1:0-3626 GCA_964481215.1 uncultured Nitrospira sp.
CCCGGCTGCTTCTGCGCCCCGCAGCCGATATCCAACACCGGGCCAGAAGGATGCCGCCGCACCTCGCGCCCGGTCGGACAGGCTCCGATCCAGAAACGGTCCTGCTCATGCCCCCTCCCCTCCTCAACCCACTGTACGGATCGCTGATTCATCGACAAAGCCATGCAAGCCGCGAAGAGAGAACGCGAGGCGCCCCTCAGGCAGGAGACACGCCCCCACCCACCAGCGTCCTCAGCCATCGCGTATAGCCGCGCAGACGGAAGGGAGCCCGGCCGATAGCACGCGCATAATACCCGCGGGCTTCAGTCGGACGGCCGAAACGCTCCGCCGCCCACCCTCTCATCAGGAGACAATTGGCCCATTCATAGTCCAGCGCTCGCCGCTGAGCGGCGGTCAGGTGGGGTCTCGATTCAAGGCCTTGTAGAAATCGCTCCCGGCTGGAGAGCACCTTGTCGCGATGCGTGGCCTCGTCGAACGCCATGTCCCGATAGCCATGTCCTCGCTGCAACTTTTTGACGAGCGGCCGATCGACGCAGGCAAAGTGCGTCACATCGTGCAGCCGGATCGACAGGTCGGCATCCTCCGACCCGTAGAGCGCCGGGTTCAGGGCTCCAACTTTGCGCAAGAGGTCATGACGGATCAAGAGAGTGGAAGGCAGCGCCGTGTGCCCTCCCACAAAGGCCGTCACCAGCGGCTCGGCATTCCCGCACCCGCGCCCATGCTGCAAGACGACATCCTGCTCATCGACGACGTCGAAGTCCGTGTGCACCACGCCGATCTCCGGCCGCGCGCGAGCCAGGTCGAGCTGCGCCTCGAGCTTCTCCGGCAGCCAGACATCGTCGCAATCCAAGAGCGCCACCCAGGTCCCCCGCGCCGCCTCAATGCCGCGATTTCGAGATCGAGCCGGTCCTCCATGGTCTTGCTGAAACCAGGTGATACCGTGCGTCTGCTGCAGGCGATCCAGCACCGCCTGGGTACCGTCGGTCGACCCATCATCGACGACCAGAATCTCCACATCCTTGACGGTTTGCGCGCGAACGCTCTCCACCGCCTTGGCCACAAACGGCGCCCCGTTGAAGACTGGGATGACCACGCTCACCAAGGGTTCAGCGGCGCCCACTGCCCACCTCTTGCCGCGTCAGTCCACGATCGACGGCCTGCATGACCTCATCGACCTCAATTTGATTCATGCAACTCTCCGCACCGCGCTCGCAGGCCGGATGAAAACAGCGCCGGCAATCCATCCCCTTGTACAGCACGTCCACACGCGCCCCCCGCGGGCCCCAGACGCGTGGATCCGACGGGCCAAAGAGCCCCACCACCGGCACGCCCAGCGCCGCCGCCATGTGCATCGGACCGGCATCGTTCCCCACGAAGAGCGCCGCCTGCTTCATGAGGGACGCCAGCTCGAGCACGGAGGTACGGCCGACCAGATTGACCGGAGGCTGACGACACAAGGCGGAGATGCATGCAGCCTTGTCCTGCTCTCCCGCGCCACCCACCAGCGCGGACGGCAACCCGCGCAATGCCAATTGATCGATTAAGGCCGCAAACCGTTCGTCCGCCCACGATTTGAACCAGTAGCGCGCGCCGGGGTGGATCATCACCCAGAGCCGACCCGCGAGTTCCGTTTCGGCCGAGAGTCGTGCGGCAACCGCATCATCCTCCGGCGCCGTGTGCAAGGACGGTTGCCCGTTCACCGGCACGATCCCGAGGGGACTCAGCGCAGCCAGATCATAGTCCACCGTATGTACGGCGCCGTAGGCCGCATCGACGATATGGGTATAGACCAGCCCGCGCCACCGATGTTCCCAATTAAATCCGACACGAATCGGGGCGCCCGTAGCCATGGTCAGGACCGCAGATCGATCGCTGTCTGACAGGTCGAGCACGCAGTCAAATCGTCGTCGATGCAGACTACACAAGAACGCCCACTGCGATCGGCACCCCAAGCGGTCAACCGCGAGGACCTCATCCGCGCACGGATGATGGGCAAGGATCGCCTCCGTGCCTCGATTCACGGCCACAGTAAGCCTCGCCTCTGGCCAGGCCTTTCGCAAGGCCTGGAGCACCGGCGTCGCCAGCAAGACATCGCCAAGGTACCGCAGCTTGATGACGAGAATGTTCTGCATGGGATAAGAGCTGATGGCTAATAGCTGTTAGCCTATGGCACGAGCAATGCTCGGATCCTTCCTAACCATAAGCCATACGCCATCGGCCATTAGCTCCGCTCCTCGCACACTTCCCGATACACCGCCAAGGTTTCGCGGGCGGTACGGTCCCACGTGAAGCCTTTGGCGCGGGATAGCCCTTTTTCTCGAAGTTCTCCTCGCAATGCCTCGTCGCGCACCAGGCGCATGAGGGCCATGCGAAGCTCAACCGCGTCTTCCGGATCAACCAGCAGAGCCGCATCTCCCGCAACTTCCGGCAAGGCGGTGGTCTTTGCCGTCACGACAGGCGTGCCGGATGCCAGAGCTTCCAGTACCGGCATACCGAATCCCTCGTAGAGCGAGGGAAAGACAAATACGGCGGCCCCTGCGTACAGCGCGTGCAGCTCCCGAGACGTCACGCGACCCGGGCATCGTACACGATCTCCCAGCCCTTCCTGTTGAACCGTCGCTTGATAGTTCCCGAATCGATGCGCCGCATCTCCGACCAACACGAGCAGATAGTTCTTCAATTCCTGTCGGCATTGCGCGAAGGCCCGTACCAGCACACGATGATTCTTGCGAGGATCGGCGCCCCCGACGAATAAGATGTAGGGTTGATCCCCGATCTCGAATCGATCCCGCGCGGCTTGAATAGCGGCCGCGCCAGGCGGAGAGAACCATTCTGGAGCCACGCCATTGGGCACGACGCGGATACGCTCTTCGGGAAGGCCGTAGAGCGACTGAAGCTCCCGCGACGCGTGGCCGGAGACCGTGATGACTCTGCGGGCCCGCCGCGCCGTTCGGGAGGTGCGCCACGTCGACAGTCGTTGCCCGAGGAGCTTGGTCGAATACTCCGGATGCCGCTCCAGCCATAGGTCGTGAATGGTCACCACTCCGCCGCAACGCCCCGTCGTTCGCATCTTATAGTTGGGGCCGTGAAAGAGATCCAACCCGTCCTGCCTGCCCCGCCCTCGCATCTGCCAACGGCCCGCCTCAACCCAGCGCAATCGTGAGTGGCTAGGCCAGCCCTCAAGAGTTCCCCGGCACAGCGTGCCGGGCGCCACGTAGGCGACTATTTCCAAGGCTTCATCGAGACGGGGTAACTCCCGTAGTAAGTGAGAGGTGACGACGCCGACGCCGCCTCGATCACCGATGATAGAACTGGCGTCGATTCCGACACGCATTATGAACTCAACAGAGCGCGTGACGAGCGAGACGTGCGGGAAAGGCGGGACGCGCCCGGCCTGGCGGTGGTGCGCCCTTTGGATTTCCTGCCCGGGGAGATACGTCGAATCACTCGCGCGGGATTCCCCGCGACGACCGCCCCGGCGGGCACACTCTTCGTCACAACCGCGCCCGCGCCGACGACCGCGCCGGCGCCGATGGTCACATCACCGAGGATGACCGCGCCGCTGCCGATCGACGCGCGCCGTCTCACCCGGATCGGTTGCACCGTCCAATCGGCATCGGTCTGCA
>CAYZTJ010000244.1:0-3623 GCA_964481215.1 uncultured Nitrospira sp.
TCCGGGGGGTATTCATAGGACAGGAGCGCGATGTTCATGCCGCCTCCCTCCGATGCTGGACGGTGGGCGACGACGTCGGAAAGCCAATCGCGCGAGACAAGCGCTGCCCGGCGTAGCGCAGCGCCCATCCCGGATAGCGTGCGCACAGGGTCACGCCGGAAAGCGCCGCGCGAAGCAGGTTGCCCTTCACCGGATCGCCTACGCCCTTCGCTTCCCGCATGAGCAGCGCGCTCAGCGTGACGGCGTGATCTTTCAGCAAGGACTCGTATGCATGAAGGACCGCGTGGGCAATGCCATCGGCCTCGGCCTGTTCCATCGGCGGCGCCCCGCTGGCGGGTGCGGCCAACACGGCCTGCAACGGCTCCGGGATGACCTCCCCTTGCCGCCCTTGCCGAAGACAGGTCAGCCACAGATCCCACTGCGGTCGTGTCACGAGGTGCTCGGGGAACCCTCCCATGGCCGCCAGATGCTCCCGTCGCACCATCGCGGCTCCCGCTCCCAACGTATTCTCCAGGAGTAGCAGGGGTTCCACGGCCCCGAGCGGCTCCGGCAGCTCGCCTGTAACTCCCGCTCCGTGCGCCTCGCCGTCTGCTCGTCCGTAGGTCGTCACATAGGTCAGGTCCGGGCGAGCACAGAGCGCTGAGACGCAGCGTCCCAAGAATCGTCGATCGAGACGGATGCGCCTGTCCAGGGGCACGACGAATTCTCCCTTGGCACGTTGTAACGCCGCATTCCACGCGGCCGCGAGCCCAGGCCGCTCCGCCTGGACAATGTGGAAAGGATGCCCTTTGCCCGTTTTCCCGCCCGCCTTGTCCACGGAGGGCGCGTTGGCCTGCGGCGGCAACGCCAACAGGATCTCGACATGGGGATAGTCCAACTCGCGCAGAGCCTCCAGCGCTTCGGCCGTGCGGTGGTCATCCCCATCGGCTGCCAGGAGGACACTCACCGGCGGCTGCCTGACGGTGGCGGCTCGCCCTTCGGACGACGCAAGGGCTGCGATCGAGTCATAGGTCTCCCGTGTCCGCGCCCCTTGGGTTCGGCAGGCCTGCGCAAACTCGGCGCGAAGCCGTTCACGCTGACTGCCCTCCCGCCGTCGCTGATCGAGCGCAATGAGAAGCGCCCGCGCCAGCGCCTCATGATCTTCGGATGGGTAGCAGGCGGCCGGGATGCCATAGTCTTGAATCACCTCCGGAATTCCCCCGGCATCGCTGCACACCAGCTGACAGCCGGCGCCGGCGGCCTCCAGAATGACGTTGGGATAGTTGTCCCCCCGGGACGGCACGACGCAGAGGTCCACGTCGGTCGCCAGCCAGGCCAACAGCTTCGGCCGGGGCATGGCGTTCTGAATCGTCCAGTTCGGCACCTCAGCCAGCAATCGGTGCAATGAGGCGGCCATGCTCCGATCGCCGGGCAGACCGACGGAGTCGTGGCCGCAGAAGACCCAGCGCACGTCGGCGCCCAACGACCCGGCCGCGACCATCGACACGAGCGCGCGAGCCAGGACATCCTGCCCCTTTCGCCGCTCCAACCGGCTGATGCAGGCCACCGTGATGGCGGCCGCTTGTGCGCAGGACGATACTCGCGGCCGATCCGGCGGCACAGGGCTCGTCACGATGGGATAGCCGCTGCGGAACATCGGTCGTCCCGCGCGCTCGGATCGCAGTGGCGCCAACAGGTACTCAGTCGGGCTCAGCACGACATCCGCATGGGCCTTCACATACTGTTCCATGAAGTGGGTGATGAGCTCGGCCCGTTGGACCAAGGCGCCGTGATGCCACTCGGCGACGTCCTTGGTGGACGAATGCAGATGGACGACGAGCCGCGCGCCGGGAAGCGCCCCTGCCATCCGATGGTGACGGACCGCGTGAAACCCGGGACCCCGCCAGTCCGGGAACTCGATGACGTCATAGGGCATCGCCTCATGCAGTCTCGCCATCGTGCGCCAGTATCGTTCCGACCGGAGAAGATCCGGCAGCCCCCAGCCGATCGTCGCCTTGTCCACTCGATCGAGATCCAGAAGCCGAATCCCGGCTTTCGCAAAGGCCTTGACTGTCCTGGAGAAATCCGGTCGCATCCCGGCTGGCGGATAGGCAAAGTCCGTCAAGACATCGACGTCCCATCCGGCCTCCGCAAGCAGGTGCGCAACCTCACACACATAGGTCCCGATCCCGCCGTTGACGTACAGCGGCGAGACCTCTGGGTAGGCAAAAAGAATTCGACGCATAGCGGACCACTTTCAGCCGATGCCCGGCACGAGACAGACCTCGCCCCGGGCTTAAGGCACTAACCACCGTTATCGGACAGAATTCGAACTTGATTGAGTGGAAAGAAGGACCAGGCAGGCAGTCGGTCTGCGCCCTTCCGCCAGCCCCCCGGCGGCTCGCGCTCAGGGCTCAAGCGGAAGCGGACCGGCGGGTGTATAGGTACTCTGCAACCAAGCCAGCGAACACCGCCGCCTGGGAGGTCGCCAGCAAGGTGACCGACAGATACCGCTCACGAGGGCCTGTCGCGCGAAGGCAGCTCCGCAGAGCCTCCGCCCAGAACTCCTGGCCGATCGCATAGCCGCGCTGACCGGCGCGGAGACAGGCTTGGCGAAACCGGTAGGCGCCCCGGCCATAGCCAAACTGCTGCTTCCAGAACCCACCCAGGGTCAAGCAGTGGCGATGCCGGACCAGTGCGCCCGCTTCCAACCGTATGGGAAGTCCGTGGCGGGTCCATCGCGCGCAGAACTCTCGGTCCTCCCCAGCCGCGAGCGGAAAGCTCTCATCAAACCCCCCGACCTCGAGAAACCGCGATCGGGCCATGGCCAAATTGTTCGAGGTCACGAACCGAAGACTCTGCGGATGACGGTCATAGTAGGCATAGAGGCCGTCGATCAGGAGCTGACTCACCGTGGAATAGGGGTTATCGGCGCAGGCATTGACGGTGCGCCCCCCGATCAGGGCGTTGGGCGCCGCACGCAACCGATCTTCCAGGGCGCGCAACCAACCGGGGGCGACGAGGCAGTCGTCGTCCGTGAACGCCAACCAGTCGCCCTTCGCGGCCCGCGCGCCGGTATTCCGAGCTGCAGCAGGGCCGGCGTGGCGTTGTTCCAGCAGGCGAACCGAGAGGCGCGCCTGGCATTCCGTCACCACACCGCGCGGGGGAACCGGACTGGCATCGTCGACGACCAGAACCTCAAACCGATCATGCGGATAGTCGAGATGCGCGAGCGAGCGGAGGCACTCCCGCAGTTGGTCCGCCCGCCGATACGTCGGGATAATGATCGAGAACGTCGGAGGCGCAGCGGCCATCGACTATGACGCCCTCGCGCGGAGCCCGATGATCACGTTGTAGATATACCCCACGGCCCATCCAAACAGTGCCCCGGTCATCGCCCCATAACAGAGCCCGACGACGCTCCCGCCCCACGTCACCGAGTAGCCGATGAAGTAGTGGCTCAACAATTGGAGATGTTGTCCCACCTGCGGGCCGTCTTGCAGCACGAGAATCACCGTCATGAGAAACAGCGCAAGCCCGCTGATCATGCCCGAGACGCTCGCCAAGACTCCGGCGTGCAACTTGGTCACTGCGCGTCCAATGACATCCGCTTCCGTCTGTGTTCGTGGCATGGTCTGACCTCC
>CAYZTJ010000245.1:0-3595 GCA_964481215.1 uncultured Nitrospira sp.
ACGAACAGCAGGCAGTGGCAGTACTTGTAGATCTGCATCTCGTCGCAGGCGCAGATCCAACGGCGCAGTTTCGCTTCGGCCTGCTTGTCCTGGTAGAAGTTGCAAGGGCAGAGCGGCTTCCCGAGCTCGTCCACGTGCAGGGCCAGCCCCTTGACCACGGCCTCCGTCACGGCCGGGTTGGGATGCATGGTGGTGCCGCTCTTCTCGGCAAAGCCCTTCACGTACTTCCGCATCTTCTCCAGACTCTCGTGGCTCGGTTCGCTCATGGCGGTGTCCTCGGGATTCTGGGCGATCGGCGATGGGCGATTTCTGGCGGGATTCGGCTAGAGCCCAGTGCCTCAAGCCCCCTCGCCTGCGAACGTAAGGTCGCCCAGTTTACAAGCCCTGAGGGGTTCTTTACAATCCGGCACTTTGTTGATGGTGCTTGCGTAGTTCTATGGCGTCTGCCCCGACACCCCCATCGCCGCAGGAGCGACTGACGGCTCTGCTGGAGCCGTTGGGTCCCGACACGGCTGCGCGACTGGCGCAGGGCCTCGTCGCCGGGGGGAGTCATCTCACCGCGCTCACTGCGGCCGACCTCCTTGACGAACTGCGGGAGGCGTCCGCCAAAGTCATGCGCGAGGCGGTCGGCGCCTTGCCCGACCTCGACCGGCGTCTCGGTCTGGAGCTGGTCGTGCCTTGGTTGGATGTGGCCGTGTCGCTGGCGCAAGCCTCGGGGGCGACGGCGATGCGCTATCTGCGCGAGAGCCCGCTGCTGCTGGGGCTCTTGGCGCCCGAATGCCGACGAACCGTCCTGGCTGCGGCTCAGGAGATGTCGGAGTCGGATGCGAACGTCGCGCTGGAAATCGTGCGAAATGCGCCCGAACTCCTGCGTGTGGCGCCGGGCGCCGATCTCGCCGCCTGGGGTGGGTTGGGCGAGGAGCTGGCCCGTGTCGACTTCGTGGTCGCGGTGGAGTTCCTGCGCCAGAGTCCGGCGGTCGTCGGCCTGCTTCCGTGGGAGCGTCTGCGGACGTGGGTGCAGTTCGGCATGGGTCTGATCAACGAAAACAGTTTCGGCAAGCCGGACTATCTGGCCACCTTGGAGTTCTTCCGGCGCAGCCCCGCGATCCTCGGCGATATCGATGCGGCCGATGCGCGCGGGCTGGTCCTCGATCTGGGGGTCCAGTTTAGCCGGCCGTCGCCCCAGCCGGCCTTGGCCTGGATCGCCGAGGCGCCGCGGCTGTTGCGGGCCCTGCCCGGCGGCGATTGGCCGCGAAAAGTCTTGCAGTACGGCGGCCTCGTGGCGGAGCGCGACGCCGAATCGGCGCTGGCCTATCTCCGTCGCGCGCCGGAAGTGCTGAATTTGTTGGGCGACGGGGCCGATCGTCACGCGAAGTTCGAAGACTGGTTCAAGGGCGGCATGGAGGTCCTGGCCTATGGCGTCGAAGGGGCGCGCGCCTACTTCGCCGCGGAGACGCGCAAGGCCCTCGCGTCCATCGAGCAGGCGATGAACGGGGTGGCGCTGCGCCAGGTGGCGCGGCCGCTCAAGCTCTTCGCCCAGGCGCTCTGCGGCCGCGACGTCACCATTCAAGTCCAGCCGGAGATGAGCGCGACCGAGAAGGAACCGGCTCGGGCCTCCGTCAGCGCCGATGGGCGCACGATCGCCTTGCCCCCGCTGATCCGCCGCGCCGCCTCCTACGAGGCGAATCTCCGCCTCTACCACGTCATGACGGCGCACGAAGCAGGGCACCTGGAATACGGCACCTTTGCCCTGTCGCTCGCAGGACTGGCCGATCTCGTCGCAGCGGTCCGGGCGCGGTACGGGCGGGACGCGCGGGAAACGCGGGACGAGCCACGAGCGACGATCGACGAGCGACGAGCGCGGCGGGACGCGCCGGGCGCGCCCGATCATTCCCCCGTCCCGCCTTTCGCGCCCGTCTCGCCGGCGCCGGCGCGGTCATTGGGAGAGGTGTTTGCCCTCTATCCCCAACCCCTGCTGATCCGAGACCTCTGGATGCTCCTGGAAGATGCGCGGGTCGAGTGGCGCCTGCGTCGGGATTATCCGGGCTTGGGAGAGGATCTGGCGCAACTGGCGCGCGAGGCGGTGAAGACCCGTTCCTTGAATCACGGCATGACCGCGCGCGAATTGGCGGTGGACTGTCTGTTGCTCATGACGACGACGGATCCCGACTCGTTGATCCTGCCCGAGGTGGTGCGCGAGATCGCGGACCAGCTGTGGGCCGACTGTCAGCCGCTGTTTCGCGTCGAGGCGACGGCGGCCGATGCGGTGCGGCTGGCGGATCAGCTCTACGTCCGGCTGGAAGCCTGGGCGAAGCAGGCGGACGCGCGGGCGATGGACGGACAGCGAGAAGAGGCTGCCGCGCCCTCCTCGATGGAAAGTCCCGCTGCGGCCGAAAGCCTGTCGGACCAGTATCGACCCGTCGAAAATTGGAATTATCGGGGCGCGATGGATGCGGCCCAGCTCGTCGAGCAGCCGGTCGACGGCGGCTCGATGGGGGCCGGATCGCCAGAGGGCGCCGCAGGCGCGCCCGGCCGACTCGGCGGCGGGGGCGATCGACCGAGTCGTCGCCAGGCGGTTCAGGCGCAGACGCGCGAACAGGCCGGCGAGGCTGGCGCACAGGCGCCGGCCGCCCACTCCTTGGCGGATCAGCTCTTGGCCATCGAGGATGAACGGACGCCCGTACACGTCGATCAACCGGCCGGCGCGACGGTCTGGGTCTACGACGAGTGGGATGGGAGCATGCAAGACTATCGGACGGCCTGGTGTCGCGTGACGGAACGGCTGGCCGCCGAGTCGGCGATGGATTTTGCCGAAGAGGTCCTGACTCGCCACGGCGGGGCGGCCGTGCGCACGCTCCGCCGCTCCTTCGAGCGCATGAAGCCCCCCGGGCTTCGCACGGTGCGCGGGGCGCGCGATGGGGAGAGCGTGGATTGGGAAGCCGTCGTGCAACGCCGGGCTGATCTGGCGGCGGGTGTGGAGCCGCGCGACGATGTCTATCTGCGTCGGGAAAAACGGGACCGGGACGTGGCGGTGGCCTTTCTCGTGGACCTCAGCGGCTCGACCAGCCGCCGGCTCGAGGGTGAGGGACGGCGCGTCATCGACGTGGAAAAAGAAGGGCTGGTCCTGCTCTGCGAGGCTTTGGACGCGCTCGGCGACGCCTACGCCGTCTACGGCTATTCCGGCCAGGGCCGCGCGCGCGTCGACTTCGTGGTCTTCAAGGACTTCGACGAAGCCGGCCGCGGCCGCGCGACGGCTCGGTTGGGAGCGGCGGCTCCCCTGCATCAAAACCGGGACGGCGCGGCTATTCGACATGCCGCGCGCAAATTGCTGCGTGCCGGGAGCAAGACCAAGGTGCTCATGCTCCTCAGCGACGGCCGCCCCTTGGATGAAGGCTACGCCGACGAGTACGCGCTGGAAGATACGAAGATGGCGCTGCGGGAGATCCGCGCGAAGGGGATCCATCCCTTTTGCCTCACGGTCGATCACGCGGCGGATGCCTATGTGACGCGGATGTACGGGGACGTGCACTCGCTGGTGGTCGACGATGCGCGGGCCTTGCCGGAGCGTCTGCCGCGGGTGTACCAGCGGCTGACG
>CAYZTJ010000246.1:0-3591 GCA_964481215.1 uncultured Nitrospira sp.
TCGGCGAAACCCGCCGAAGCATGTCCGCCTTCGCCAAGGCTTCAGCGGACACCCGCCCCGCATTCCTCCACGGCTTCACAGCCGTGGCTTCCTGCGCAGGCGGGTGAATGAGGATCAGGGGACCCCCCCTTGACCTTAACCTCAGCCTCAACCTTCTTCCAGCCCTGCCTCCCTCAGCACCTGTCCCGCATACGACGTCGCCACCCGCGCTATCTTCTCTGCACCCCCTCTCCTCCCTTTTTCTAGGAGGTGGCCGGAAGCCTCGGGCTTTGAGCGTCTGGCATGGCGGCCATGGCCCTCTCTGTTGCAGAACAGGGCGCCGCGCGCCGTTCTGTTACTCCGTGAAGTCGCGCGGCCAACCGCACAACAGGATCTGTTGAAGGCTCAGGTTGAGGTTAAGGCTTAGGGAAAACATGATCTGCGAATTCCTCCCTTGACCTTAACCTCAGCCTCAACCTTCTTCCACCCCTGCCTCTCGCAACACCTGTCCCGTATACGACCGCCCCACCTGCGCCACCTCCGCCGGTCGTCCTTCCGCCACAATCTCCCCGCCCCGATCGCCCCCCTCTGGACCCAAATCGATCAGCCAGTCCGCATTCTTCACAATGTCCAAATTGTGCTCGATCACCAGCACCGTGTTCCCTGCCTCCACCAGGCGATTCAATACGTCCAACAGCCGCTGCGTATCGGCAAAGTGCAAGCCGGTGGTCGGTTCGTCGAGGATATAGAGCGTCCGGCCGGTGGGCCGCTTGGACAATTCGCGCGAGAGCTTCACCCGCTGGGCTTCGCCACCCGAGAGCGTCGTCGCCGACTGCCCCAGCTTGATATAGTGCAGCCCCACATCGTGCAATGTCTGGAGCTTTCGCTTGATGAACGGAATGTGCTCGAAGAATTCCAGGGCTTCGTCGACGGTCATGTTCAGGATGTCCGCGATGCTCCGTCCCTTGTGCAGCACTTCGAGCGTTTCTCGGTTATAGCGCTGGCCCTTGCAGACCTCGCAGGTCACATAGACGTCCGGCAGGAAGTGCATTTCGATCTTGATCAGCCCGTCGCCTTCGCAGGCTTCGCATCGGCCGCCTTTCACGTTGAAGCTATAGCGACCCGGCTTGTAGCCGCGGACGCGGGACTCCGGCAGGTTCGAAAAAAGATCCCGGATGAACGAGAAGAGGCCGGTGTAGGTCGCCGGGTTGGATCGGGGCGTGCGGCCGATCGGCGACTGATCGATGTCGATGACCTTGTCGAGGCGCTCGACACCAAGCAGAGATTTACAGCCGTCCAGATGAACAACCTCCCGGCGCGTCGCTCGTTTCGCGTTTCGCGTTTCGGGTTTTTCTCGAAACTCGGAACTCGCAACTCGAAACCGTCCGCCTAACATCTGCGAGAGCGAATGGAACAAGACTTCCAGAACCAGCGTGCTTTTCCCGGAGCCCGACACGCCGGTCACGCAGGTGAGGAGGCCGAGCGGAATGCGGACCGTCAGATTCTTCAAGTTGTGCTTCTGTGCGCCCTCCACGGTCAGAAAGCCCTTCGGGCTGCGCCGGCGCGCCGGCAGCGAAACCGTCAGATCGCCGCGGAGATATTGGCCCGTGAGCGACTTCGGGTTGGCCATGATGTCTTTGGGGGTCCCCTGTGCGACCAGATGCCCGCCGTGCGCCCCGGCGCCCGGCCCCAGATCCAGGATATGATCCGCCGCGAGCATGGTTTCGGCATCATGCTCGACGACGACCACCGTGTTGCCCAGATCGCGCAGTCGGACGAGCGTCTGCAACAGCCGGCGATTGTCGCGCTGATGGAGTCCGATCGAGGGTTCGTCCAGAATGTACAGCACGCCCACCAGCCCTGAGCCGATTTGGGTGGCCAGGCGAATGCGCTGCCCCTCGCCGCCCGAGAGCGTCGCTGCCGCGCGATCTAACGTGAGGTAATCCAAGCCGACGTTGACCAAGAAGCCCAAGCGTTCGCGGATCTCCTTCAAGATTCGCTGGGCGATGAACTCCTCCCGCGCCGTCAACGTGAGCGACCCGAAGAAGTCCGCCGCGGCCCGCACCGAGAGCGCCGTCGCCTCGGCGATCGAGCGCTTCCCCACCCGCACCGCCAAGCTCTCCGGCTTCAGTCGCGCCCCCTGGCAGGCAGGACAGCGCTCCAGGAGAGTGAAGTCCTCTTCCATGTCCTCCATCGGACAGCCGGGACTCATGGCATAGCCGATGCCGTCGCAGACCGGGCAAGCGCCATGCGGGCTGTTGAAGGAAAAGATGCGTGGGGTGAGCTCAGGATAACTGACGCCGCATTGAATGCAGGCCAGGTTCTCGCTGTACAGGAGGGGGCTGCCGCCTTCGGGCAAGATACCGACGAGGCCATCGGCCAGCTTCAGCGCGGTCTCGACCGAGTCGGCCAGCCGCTTGCTGAGGGCATCGCCGGCCGTACCGGCTTTCATCACAATGCGATCGATCACCACCTCGATTGTGTGCTTGCGCTGCTTGTCGAGCTTGATGTCCTCGTCGAGATCGACGAGTCGCCCGTTGACCCGCACCCGCACATAGCCGGCGCGACGCAGGTCGAGCAGTTCTTTGCGATATTCCCCCTTTCGCCCCCGCACGATCGGCGCCAAGAGGAGGCACTTCGTCCCGTCGGGCAGTTGCCGGATGGCATCGACCATCTGCTGGACCGTCTGGGCCGTGATCTCCTGCCCGCACTGATGGCAGGACGGGCGACCGATCCGCGCATAGAGGAGACGCAGATAGTCATAGATCTCCGTCACCGTGCCGACCGTCGAACGCGGATTGTGGCTGGTGCTCTTCTGTTCGATGGAAATCGCCGGCGACAGCCCTTCGATGGAATCCACGTCGGGCTTGCCCATCTGCTCCAAAAACTGCCGGGCGTAGGCGCTGAGGGACTCGACATAGCGCCGCTGGCCTTCGGCATAGATCGTGTCGAAGGCGAGCGAGGACTTGCCGGACCCGCTGAGGCCGGTCATGACCACGAGCCTGTCCCGCGGAATCTCGACGTCGAGATTCTTGAGATTGTGTTCGCGCGCCCCTTTGATGACGATCGATCCGCTCATCGATACACGTCACGCCGATGCCCCACCGCAACAATCTCCACTCGTTTGCGGTCTTCCTCGATGAGGTAAAGAATCCGATAGTCACCGACCCGAAGTCGATATTCTGATCGTCCGGAGAGCTTTTTGGCGCCCTGGGGCCTAGGGTTGTCTTCCAGCCTAAGAATGCATGCACTCAGTCGGCCGTGTAGGGGAGAAGGGAGACGATCCAGTTCCTGCTCGGCGGAACGGCGAATAAAGAGTGTATAGCTCATGCCTTCTTTTTCGCCCGCGCAGCAAGGTACTCTCGAAACGGTCGAGCCGCTTCGCCCTTTCTCATTTCAAAGACCGAGAGATCCAGCATGTCTTCACGGAAATCCTTGTTGGCCGCAAGTCGCTGGACGACCTCGTGTTGTTCTGCTTTCGGCAAGGCCTGAAAGGCGGTCACAAAGACTTCCGCCACAGCCCCTGAACCATTTTTTCTTCCCTTCATAAGATCCCTCCCTATGCCTTGAATGAGAGCTTCTCCGGGCCGCGGAATTATAGCATGCGGCCTG
>CAYZTJ010000247.1:0-3516 GCA_964481215.1 uncultured Nitrospira sp.
GTGGCTGATCCTCTGCGTCGACCTGAAGAGCCGCAAGGTGACGAACTGGCCGGAGCAGACGTTGAAGGCGTTCGAAAAGATCCACGCCGTCCACTCGCGCCTGCCGCTGCCGCCGGAAGTCGGCCGCAAGATCGACCTCAAGGCGAAAAGGCCGCGGTGAGGTTGCTAGAGCGCCTCGATACCCTCTTCGGCCTCGGCCAGAAAGGGGCGCGGATCGACAAGGCGAAATCTCACTTCGAGCGGTTCGGCTGATTTTATCCGGTCGATCCTGAAACAGCGGATAGCGCTGCGCAGCCGGTCCCATGCCAAGACGTACCAAATGGGTATGCTGAGATAGAGGAACTGCGGCTCGACATCGCGCGATGTCGTCATGCCCTTCTGGTCAATATAGTCGATGGTGATGCGCCGCGTGTTGAAAAAGGCCTCGGCTATGGCGGCCAGGGGTCTGCGCTGAGGCGGAGAGAAGGAGGCAATGACCTTTTCCGATGCCGGGCTGCCCACGAGAATGCGTTTCCGCAGCGACCTGATCCTTGGAAGATAGCTTTCAGGGAAAGCCGCGACGATCTTGCGTTTGATCGGCGCGAGTTGCTGCAGCAGCAGTGGCGAGTTCATCCGTTCTGCGATCGCGATGCTCAGCAGCAGGTCGATCGCCTCCTCAGGACTGAGATGGAGCCGGCCGAGGGCCCAATTGCGCTGCAGCCGCAGGCCGCCGCCCCGGCCGCGGTCGGCGTCGATGGGAACGCCGCTGTCGCGCAGGATTTCGAGGTCGCGGTTGAGCGTCCGCAGGCTGACGCCGAGTTCAGCGGAAAGCTCGGCGGCCGTCACATGCTCATGGGCCTTGAGCAGCCCTTTGAGCTGCTCCAGCCGATGCAACCGGGAGGAGGTAGCGTGGCGCATGGAACAAATAAGCCATAAAATGGCATATAAAGAAGTAGGCTGCGGCCCAGGGGAAACTCAGCGAACATGAGGCCGACATGATCAATCGAATGTACGTCCAACTTGCCCCCATCGAACTGCGGGACGGCGTCGACGAGCGCGCGCTCTTGCAGGCGTCGGATGCCTTTCAAGCCGGCTTCGTCGGCAAGCAGCAAGGCATCGTGAAACGCCTGCTGTTGAAGGGGAAGAATGGCGGCTATGCTGATCTGGTGTTCTTCGAAAGCAAGGCAGATGCCGATCGGGTCGCCGGCATCGAGCAGACGTCCGCAGAGTGCCTGGAGTTTGTCAGTATCATGAAAGCGCCGGACGAGAGTTTGCCGGACATGGGCGTTCTCAGCTTCGAGCACATCAAAACCTACGAGTAGCGATGGCCGAGAAGCTGAAGCATTTTTTCGGGGAGCGGATCGTCTGCGCTATCGCCAAGGATCTACGCCGCGCCCATCCGCAGTTTCGCGAGCGCCATTTCGTCGCCGCGTGCCTTAGCGGGCTATCCCGCCTCGAACTTACGGCGCGGGCTTGGCACATCGCGGACGCCATGCACGACCATTTGCCGCGCCCCTTCGCCGTTGCCGCCGATATCCTGGTTGCGTCGTTGGGGCCCGAGCTCACACACACAGACGCGTTCGGCCTCGAACCTTTCCGCTATCTGCCGCACGTGTTCTTCGTCCAGAAGCACGGCCTCGGCGATTTCGAGGCGTCGATGCGCGCGCAGTATGAACTCACGAAGCGGTTCTCGGCCGAATTGAGCATCCGCCCCTTCCTCGAGAGGCATCCTGAGGAGACCTACACCCGCCTTCTCGCCTGGGCGCGCGATGACAGTGTCCATGTGCGGCGGCTGGTGTCGGAGGGCACGCGGCCGCGGCTGCCGTGGGCGCCGCGCTTGCGCGCATTCCAGGAAGATCCGCGCCCCGTGATCGCGTTGCTGGAAATGCTCAAGGATGACCCCGAACGCTACGTCCAACGTTCCGTAGCCAACAGCCTGAACGATATCGCCAAGGATCACCCCGAGCTTGCGGTCGAGGTTTGCCGCGAGTGGCTGATCGAAGCGCCGCCGGCGCGCCGGTGGATCGTGAAGCATGCCTTGCGCTCCCTCGTGAAGAAGGCGCATCCCGGCGCTCTGAAGATTCTGGGTGTCTCCGGCAAACCCAGGATCAGCGTCGCCGGAGTCCGGCTCGTTCCGGCTGATGTCAGGATCGGCGGCTTGCTTCGCTTTTCGTTCGAGATCATCAGCACCAGCAATCGAGCCCAGGAGCTGCTCATCGACTACGCCGTGCATTTCGTCAAGTCGAACGGCACGACCCGGCCGAAGGTTTTCAAACTCCGGAAGCTCGAGTTGCCTCCGGCGGGCCGCGCGGAATTGGGCAGCAGGATCTCTTTCGAAGATCTGACGACCCGGCGCCACTATCCCGGCCGGCACCGGATCGACCTTCTCGTCAATGGTGTTGCCCATCCGCTGGCGGAGTTCGAGGTCCGGCCGCGCCAGCGGCGCGGGCCGGCCGCCTAGCCGTTCAGGTCGAAGGAATGCCGCGCTAGAAATTCCGGCCGTCGACGGCAGGCTCATGACGTCGACGCCCTCCATACAGCGCACATTGACGGCGGCCGTGGGCGCTCCTGCGCGATCCTTTCCTCGGCGAACGGCGCGCGTTAAGGATGGATGCAATTGTCGATGAACCCACTCCGCCATTTCTCCGTTCCGAGGTTTACGGACCAACGGCCTTCCATGGCGGAACTTGAATTTGCGTCGCAGAATGGGACGGGAGCGATCATCAGCATGGCCCTGTCTGCCGTTGTCATGGAAACCTCGAAGCTCTTGGCCACCGCGGCGCAGCGCAATGGCGACCTTGCCGTTTTTTGTGACCTGCTGGAGCGAGGCCTTGCGAATGGCTCGGGCGATAGGGCCGCGGCGGTTCTGCCGGTCTGCCGGTTCTGGTCCGTGGCGCTCGGCCAAGCCGGCGCAAATGTCAGCAGCCTTTGCGCCGCCTTCGCTGCGCTGACACCTCGCCTCACCTGGACACAGAACCCCAACTACCGCCGGACGCCGCCCTCGCCGGACTTCCTCGACAACTACGGCTATGCGGTGCTGGCGGGTCCCGCGGACGGACCGCCGGCCCTCGCCCGCCATGACCAACTTGCCTTCGGTGTCCTGCTGCTGGGTCCGCGCACGCATTACCCGCTGCACCACCATCCCGCCGCCGAGGTCTATATTCCCCTGAACAGCGCCGAGTGGTGGCGCGGCGACGGACCTTGGCGCGAACAACCGCCCGGTACCGTGATCTACCACCCGCCGAACTTGCCGCATGCCACGCGCGCCGGAGATGCGCCGCTGCTGGCGCTCTATCTCTGGTGCGGCGAGCTTGCCACCCATGCGAAACTGATCGGGAATCCGTCCCCACAGCGGGGGTGAGCATCCGCGACTCGGGTGCTATATAGAATTCATGCAGGAAATTGCCGCCGACATGTCCGACGAGCCAGCGTCCGCGCCCACAGCCGCCCCGCCGCCGCAGCGCCCTTACATGGAGCGCCTGAACGAGGCGCAGCGCGAGGCCGTGGAGGCGATGGACGGCCCGGTGCTGGTGCTGG
>CAYZTJ010000248.1:0-3506 GCA_964481215.1 uncultured Nitrospira sp.
ACCTCCACCGACCCGGCCGAAGGCGCGGCCTTGGCCGAAGCGCTCCTCGTGCGACTCGGCGAGTTGGGCATGAAGGTGGTGGCGACCACCCATTACAACGCGCTCAAAGCCCTCGCTCAGACGACGATCGGGTTTCAAAACGCCAGCGTCGAATTCGATGTGGCGACGCTCTCGCCGACGTACCGGCTCTTTCTCGGTATTCCCGGCGGGTCCTCGGCGATCGAGATTGCCGGCCGGCTGGGGATGGACGACGCGCTGCTGGATCACGCGCGAAGCCTGCTGACGCGGGATGATGCCAAGGTCGAGTCGATGCTGGAAGACCTGCAGCAGAAGCAGCATCGATTGGCGGAGGACGTGGCGCAGGCCTCGACGGCGCGCGTCCAGGCCGAGCGGGCGGCGAGAGACGCGACCGACACCGCCGAGCGGCTGCGGAGCGGCGAACTGGAGCAGCGCAAGGGGACCAAGCGCAAACTGGCCGACGAGCTGATGCGGGCGCGGGCGCAAGTCCAGGCCATTCTCGACGAGCTGAAGGCCGACCGGACCGTCGTGAAGGCCAAGGCGGCGAAGCAGAAACTGGCGGAGCTCGAGACGCAGATGAGGGCGCAACTGTCGATTCCGGTCGAGTCGGTGCCGCTCGATCAGCTCGACGCCGGGGCTCGTGTCGAGATTGCCAGCCTGGGCGCCGAGGCCACGCTCCTGGAAGCCGCGAAGGGCAAACGCCGCGTCCGCGTGCGAGTCGGGGACAAAGAACTGTCCGTGGCCACGGACGGATTGATCGGCCTGCCCGATCACGCCCAGGGCGAGGCTCCGGCCGGCGTGGCGCCATCGGGTTCTCCGAGACGATTTGCGCATGCCGGGCCCGTCGGCGACACGCTGGTTGTGCTGGATCTCCGAGGAAAGATGGCCGACGAAGCGCTCGAGCTCACCGTGGCGGCGCTCGATCGCGCGGCCTTAGGGGATACGGCGCTGCTCCGGATCATCCACGGCCATGGCACCGGCCGTCTCAAAACGGTCGTCCGCGAGTACCTGCGCGGCTCGCCCTACGTGCGGACCTTTCGTCCCGGAGATCGGTCGGAAGGAGGAGATGGAGTGACGATCGTGGAGATGGAATAGCCCCGCTAGCCGAGCTGATACTTCGCCATCCGGTAACGCAGCGTATTGCGGGTGATCTTCAACAGGCGACTGGCCTCCGACACGTTCCCACGGGTCTTCTCTAAGGCTTCCCGCAGCAGTTTCTTCTCGACGTCTTCCACCGACATGCCGAGCGAGAGGAGCGAGACCTTCGGCAGGGCGGCGGGGTCAGCCTGATCCTGCGCCTGCGGCTGGCGAAGGTGCGGGGGCAGATGCTGGGGCTGGATGACCTCGTCTCGGCAGGTAATCGTCAGCCATTCGACGATATTGTGGAGCTCGCGCACGTTGCCCGGCCAGGCGTAGCGCGCTAACAACTCCAAGGCTTCCGGCGAGAGCTGGTTGATCCGCGCGCCCCGTTCCCGGCAGGCGGTTTCGAGGAAATGGTCGAGCAATTCCCGGACATCGCCCCGCCGGTCCCGAAGCGGCGGGAGATGCAACGGGCAGACGTGCAGCCGATAGTAGAGGTCTTCGCGAAACCGACCCTGCTTGATCAGGGCGCGGAGGTCTTGGTTGGTGGCTCCGATCACACGGATGTCCACCTTCACGCCTTGCACGCCGCCGAGGGGATCGACCGTCCGGTCTTCCAGCACCCGCAGGAATTTCGCCTGCGCGGACAGGCTCATCTCGCCGATCTCGTCGAGGAAGAGCGTGCCGTGATCGGCGAGCTGGAAACGTCCCTTCTTGGACTGCTTGGCGTCGGTGAAGGCGCCCTTCTCATAGCCGAAGAGTTCGGATTCCAGCAGCGATTCCGGAATGCCGGCGCAATTCAACGCCACGAAGGGGCCGGGCGCCCGTGGGCTCGCCGCATGGATAGCGCGGGCCAGAACTTCCTTGCCGGTGCCGCTTTCGCCCGTAATGAGGACGGTGGCGTCGGTGCGGGCGATGTCCTCGGCGAGCTGCTTGATCTCCGCCATCTGCGGCGAGCGCCCGACGATGCGGTCGAACCCGAATCGATCGCCGAGGTTGGCGCGCAAGGACTGATTGGCCTGGGCCAGCCGCCTCGTGTGCAGCGCCCGCGCGAGCGTGAGCTTCAACTCGTCGTTGTCGACCGGCTTGACGATGTAGTCGTAGGCGCCCTTTTTCATCGCCTCCACGGCGGCGGTGACGGACTGGGAGCCCGTCAAAATCACGACCGGCACGTCGAGGCGCAGGCGCGTGACGTGATCCAGCACATCGAGGCCGGAGAGCGTGCCGAGCTGCAAGTCCGTCAGGATGAGATCGAGGGGAGGATGTTGCTGGAGGAGGCGAAGTCCCTCTTCGCCCGAGCCGGCAAGGAGGAGGTCATAGCCCTCTCCCCTGAGCACGAGCTCGAGGACGCGCCGCATCCGCGCGTCATCTTCGATGATGAGCACGGTCGCCGAAGGCATGGGGGCACCCGCCTCCGATGAAACTCTGGGCCGCGAGGCCCGTCGCATGCACTATAAGTGAAACCGGTGCCGGTCCACAAGGGCACCGGAAGGGTTATCCTGTCAGCTCCACGCGTCCGGGGGTGGCGGATTCGTTGGCCTGGGCGATGCGCACATTGCGGGTGAAACCGCCGTGGCGGGCTCGGCGGATCGGGCTGCCCCGAAAGGCGTCGTCGAACTCAGTGGGCGAAAGGTGGGCCAGTGTGGCTAATTTCGGCGCGAGGGCGAGCCGGGAGGGCTGGAAGGCGGGAGTTTGCGTGGCGGGAGCCTGGGCGTTGTAGGGACAGACGTCGAGGCAATCGTCGCAGCCGAAGATGCGGTTGCCCATCCGCGGCCGGAGGGCCGGATCGATGTCTTGCCCCGGCTGGCGCCGCTCGATCGTGAGATAGGAAATGCACCGCGAGGCGTCGACCACGTAGGGGTCGGCGATCGCCCCCGTGGGGCAGGCCTTGATGCAGAGGGTGCAGCTGCCGCAGAGGTCTTGCCCCGGTTCGTCGGGGTCGAGGTCGAGGGTCGTGAGGACCTCTCCCAAGAGCAGCCAGGAGCCGAAACGCCCGGAGACGAGGTTGGAATGTTTGCCGATCCACCCCAGCCCGGCTTCCTGGGCCCAGGCCTTTTCCATCACCGGTCCCGTGTCGACGTAACACCGGGTTTGCGACGTCGGCGCGAGCGCCCGGATACGGGCGGCGAGCGCTTCCAGTTTCGGCATGAGGACGTCGTGATAATCCTGTCCCCAGGCATAGCGAGCGATTCGCCCGTGCTCCGGCGTCTCGTCGGGATAGTGGCCGGTGAAGTAGTTGGCGCCCACACAGATGATGGATCGGCACCCTGGCAAGACCCGACTCGGATCGGTCCGGCGAGCTGGATTTCGTTCCAGCCAAGCCATGGTGGCCTGGTAGCCGCGCTCAAGCCAGTCGGCGAGCCGGCTGTGTAGAAGCTGGGGTAGCGGGGTGCGGGGTACGGGGTGCG
>CAYZTJ010000249.1:0-1119 GCA_964481215.1 uncultured Nitrospira sp.
GGCGGAGCCGGGTTTCTGGGGAGCCACTTGTGCGACCTCCTGACGGCGCAGGGGCATCAGGTGGTCTGTGTCGATAATCTGAGCACCGGCCGAGTCGAGAATATCTCGCATCTGCTGGGGCGCGACGGGTTCAGCTTTACCAAGTACAACGTCTGCGACTACCTCCATGTCGATGGGCCGCTGGACGCCGTCATGCATTTCGCCTCGCCCGCGAGCCCGATCGACTATCTGGAGTTGCCGATCGCGACGCTGAAGGTGGGCGCGTTAGGCACGCACAAGGCCCTGGGGCTGGCCAAGGCCAAAGGCGCCCGGTTTCTGCTCGCCAGCACCTCGGAAGTGTACGGAGATCCCCTCGTCAATCCCCAGCCGGAGTCCTATTGGGGCAACGTTAATCCCATCAGCCCGCGCGGCGTCTATGACGAGGCCAAGCGATTCGCCGAAGCCATGACCATGGCCTATCATCGCTATCACGGGGTGGATACGCGCATCGTACGTATTTTTAACACCTACGGCCCGCGGATGCGCCCGAGGGACGGGCGGGTCGTGTCGAATTTTATCGTGCAAGCGCTCAAGGGAGAGTCGCTCACCGTCTACGGAGAAGGGGCGCAGACCCGCAGCTTTTGCTATGTGAGCGATCTGGTCTCGGGAATCGTCGCGTTGCTGCTGGCTCAGCCTGATCGCGCCGGCGGGGAGCGGGCCGATCGCTCGGAAATCCTGTATCAACACGCGCCGGGCGAACGGGATAGCGTGCATGATCCGGTCAATATCGGGAACCCGCACGAACTGACCGTCAAAGCAATCGCCGAACGAGTGATCGCGCTGACCGGCTCGTCCAGCCGTATCGAGCATCGCCCCTTGCCGGTGGACGATCCCAAGGTGCGTCGTCCAGACATTCGGCGGGCCAGGGCGCTCTTGAAATGGGAACCACAGGTGCAGTTGGACGCGGGGCTCAAGAACACGATCGCCTACTTTCGGAAAGCCTTAGGTTGAGGTTGAGGCTGAGGAACATCGCGGGCAGGGAACACAGCTTTGCCGCAGACGAACCTGCATTCCTCCGGCTCTCGACCTTAGCCTCAACCTTAACCTTTGGAAGGTGCTCATGAAGGGAGTGGTACTGGC
>CAYZTJ010000249.1:1219-3475 GCA_964481215.1 uncultured Nitrospira sp.
GGCTGGTGGACGGATGCGGGCACCATCGCCTCCTTGCACCTCGCCAATCAACTGGTCGCCAAGACGGGCGCGAACAAGCTGAGAGGCTAAGGTTGAGGCTGAGGTTAAGGGCGGATGATGAGAAGCATGAAATGGGTTCTCCTCGGAACGCTCTCAACCTCAACCTCAACCTTAGCCTGAACCTCAATCTATGAATATCCTGGTCACCGGTGGCGCAGGGTTCATCGGGTCCCATTTGGTCCGGCGCCTGCTGGCGCAAGGCGAACGGGTGGTGAATCTGGATGCCCTCAAGTATTCGGGCAATTTGGAAAATCTGTCGGACGTCGCGACGCATCCACGCTATACCTTCGTCCACGGCGACATCGGCGATGCCAAGCTGGTCGCGTCCCTGCTCCGTGAGCAGGGTATCGAGGGCGTGATCAACTGCGCGGCGGAAACGCATGTCGATCGGTCGATCCTCGATCCAGCCGCTTTTGCCCACACGGACGTGATCGGCACGGGCGTATTGCTCGAAGCCGCGCGGCAGGCAGGGGTCAGACGCTTTCTCCAGGTCAGTACGGACGAAGTCTATGGCAGCGTGGAAAGCGGCTCCTCGAAAGAAACAGATCCGCTCGCGCCTCGAAGCCCCTATTCGGCGAGCAAGGCGGGGGGCGATCTCCTCGTGTTGAGTTACTGGACGACTTTCCGCTATCCGGTGGTGGTGACGAGGGGCAGCAACACCTACGGCCCCAACCAGTATCCCGAAAAATTTATTCCCTTGTTCGTCACCAACGCCATCGACGACCAGCCCCTCCCCCTCTATGGCGATGGCCGGAATTCGCGGGACTGGCTGGCTGTCTCCGACCACTGTGCGGGCATCGAGCAGGTGTTTCGCCAGGGTGAGCCCGGGCAGGTCTACAACGTCGGCGGAGGGAATGAGCGCGAGAATATCCATGTGGCGCAACAGATTCTGCGGCACCTTGGCAAGCCGACCTCGTTGATCCGCTACGTGCAGGACCGTCCTGGGCATGATCGGCGATACTCGGTCGACTGCGGGCGCGTGCGCGCCTTGGGGTGGAAGCCGGAGATGCCGTTCGAGGAGGGACTCGCGGCGACCGTGAAGTGGTACCACACCCATGAATCATGGTGGCGGAAGATCAAGAGCGGCGAATTCAAGGCCTACTACGAGCAGGCTTACGGGCAGCGGCTGCGCGGAGCAGGCTGAGGCGGGGTAAAGAAGGATAAGGGGGTAAAGGGGTAGTGGGGTAGGGGATGACGGGCTAGTGACAAGCGAATGCAGAGAGTCCGGTACCCCGATACCCCCGTATCCCTTGTATAGATCGCCATGCGCATTTTTCTCACAGGCGCGCAAGGCCAGTTAGGGCATGAACTTCAGCGCACCCTTCACCAGCACGACCTCGTCCTCGCCGATCTCCCGGCGTTCGATCTGTTGAGTCCGCCGGCGGAGGACCAGATCGTCGAGTCCCGGCCACAGGTCGTCCTCCATGCGGCGGCCTATACGGACGTCGAAGGGGCGGAGCGAGAACCGGAGAAGGCCCATGCCGTCAATGTCGAGGGCACGGCGCGTGTTGCGCAAGCCGCCGCCAAGGCCGGGGCTCGCCTGGTCGTCATCTCCACCGACTATGTCTTCGATGGACGGAAGGGGCAGCCCTATCTCGAAACCGATGAACCGCACCCGCTTGGGGTCTATGCCAAGACCAAGCGAGCCGCGGAAGTGCAGGCGCTGGCGCGTTGCCCTCACACGCTGATCGTCCGGACGGCTTGGTTGTATGGCCAGCACGGCAAGAACTTCGTCAAAACCATCCTCCGATTGGCCAGGGAACGGTCGGAGCTGCGCGTCGTCAGCGATCAGCGCGGGAGTCCGACCCACGCCGGCGACCTAGCAAGGGCCTTGGCGCAAGTAATCCAGACAGAACTGACCGGGGTGACCCATGCGGTCGGCGAGGGCGACTGTACCTGGCATGAGTTCGCCCAAGCGATCGTGACCCTCGCCGGCCTCAAGACACCGGTGATTCCCATCACGACGGCGGAGGCCAATCTGAAGGCCCCACGGCCTCCCTACAGCATACTTGCCAATCGGGTACTGGCTCGTGTAGGTATCACCCTACCCCATTGGAAGGACGCCCTGGCCCGATTTGTAGAACAGGTTGAGGCTAAGGTTGAGGTCGAGTAAAATCGGCGTCGCCCTTCTGTTGTCCAGTCCTTGACCTGAACCTCAACCTTAACCTGGATTTACCCCATGCGTCGCGCGCTCAT
>CAYZTJ010000250.1:0-3455 GCA_964481215.1 uncultured Nitrospira sp.
TTCATCGGCAAGGCCATGTGCCTGTTCGTCGACATGGACAAGATGCTCGGCGGCGCCATGGAGAAGGGCTTGGCGCAGATGAAGTCGGTCGCGGAGGCGGCCGCCGGCAGTTAACTCGACGCGCACTGCATCTTGTGGCCGCCGCGCCACAAGGCACCGCAAAAGATCTCGCGCGCAGTCCAGCCGCGCAATATTCCGCTTGAATTCCGAATCCATCAGGCGCATAAGCCCGCTCCTTCGTTCGGCCCCGTGTCCGGGCTCGTTGATGTCCCGGCTGGCGCGGTGCGCTCTGCGTGTCCGTGTACCGCCTGATGAAGTACGCGGTCGAAGCTCTGAGGTCAGAGCGCTGGTGATTGTCCCCGGAAGTGACGGTTCGATTCCGTCCGAACGCCCAAGTGAGGATAGCTCAAATGGTAAGAGCAGATGCCTGTTAAGCATCCTGTTGCGGGTTCGAGTCCCGCTCCAACGCTCCGGTTCAGCCTGAAAAACTGAAACCCATTCTAGGGAACCGGACGCGCGCTTCAGTCGCGGTCCGGTCGCTCGGCCGAAAGGCCTTCCGAACGTACCAGACAACTTGAGACCGGCTCTGCGCCGGGGCGGATATCGCCCACGCGGATCGTCGGGTTCGGCTGCCGTTCGCCGCACCTCGGTGCGGCGCGCGCCGGCGCGCGCCCGCTGATCCCCGCGGGCTCAAGCCCCGGCCCGCCGGTCTTTCGTGAAGACGCGTCCGGAACCCGTATCCTCGAAGTTGCAGCAGAGTCTTGCGGCATGGCCGCAAGGCCGAAGTGTGGAGGTTACTATGAGTAGGCTTTATCTCAGTCTCCGCGTCACCGTGAAGGATGGCGAGCGCGCCCTCCTGACGCGGAACGGCCGGTACGAGCGCGTGCTCGGCCCGGGCCGTCACCGGGTCTTCGATCCGCTGAACGCGCTGAAGGCCGAGATCTTCCAGGTCGTGCGCGCCGAATTCGCGGCCGACCGTTACGCCGTGATGAAGGCGGAGCGGCCGGATCTGGCGGCCGAACTGTTCGAGGCGGTGGAGACGCGGGCCGATGAGCTCGCCATCGTCAGCCTCGACGGCCGGCCGGTCCATCTGGCCGGTCCGTGGCAGGTGCGCGTGTTCTGGAAGGTGGCCACGGCCGTCGAGGTGGAGCGCATCGACGTCGCAAGCGAGCCCCGCGTGGCCGCGCGGCACCTGACGCTGCTCGACCGCGCCCGGAGCGTCTATCTCGCGGAGACGGTGGTGGAGAACCACGAGGCCGGCCTGCTCTATGTCGAGGGCCGTCTCGTGGAGCGCCTGGCGCCGGGCCGCCACGCCTACTGGACCGTCAACCGCAAGGTCGAGGTCAAGCGCGTGGACCTGCGGCCGCAGGCGTTGGAGATCACCGCGCAGGAGATGCTGACCAAGGATCGCATCGCCCTACGCGTGACGCTCTCGGCGCTGCGCCGCATCGTCGATCCCGAGCGCGCCGCGAGCGCGGTCGCGGATGTGGATGGCTGGCTGTACCGCCTGGTGCAGTTCGCCATCCGCGAGGCAGTGGCGGCGCGGACGCTGGACGAGGTGCTCTCCGCCAAGGGCGCGCTCGATCAGGAGCTGCGTACGTTCGTGCGCGAGCGACTGGCCGAGACGGGCATCGAGGTGACGGAGCTCGGCGTGAAGGACGTGATCCTGCCCGGCGAGATCCGCGAGCTCGTAAACAAGGTGGTGGAGGCGGAGCGGACGGCGAAGGCCAACCTGATCCGCCGCCAGGAGGAGACCGCGGCGACGCGCTCGCTCCTGAACACCGCCAAGCTGATGGAGGATAACCCGATCCTCCTGCGGCTGAAGGAGCTCGAGAGCCTCGAGAAGCTGGTGGAGAAGGTCGGCCGCATCGACCTCCACGCCGGCGAAGCCCAGGGCCTCGACGCCCTCCTCAACAAGCTCCTGCGCCTGAAGGCGCCGGAGCCGGTGTGAGGAGATGGTGCCGAGCACGGGACGGAGAAGGCCGCACCGGCAACGGTGCGGCCTTCTTCTTTTTTGTGGCGATGAACCAAGGAATGAATTTGCGGATGGGTTTCAAAGCCGCCCTGGCTTTTTGAGCCTCCGTGAAGCCACCGTGAATCGCCGGTAAAGACTCCGTTGCTATCGGAATGGCGCCGTTAATTCGTTCGCGCCTGTGCTGCGCGTCACATTATCAAACACCCGGCGCGCGCATCTTCCGCCTCCTTTGTCACAGATGCCGCGAGACCTAGCGAACGTCTCCGGCGAAGGAGGAAGAAATGAACCGAACGAAATCCGGAACTATTGCTGTTCTCACCCTGGCGGCCGCGCTCGCCCTGTTCCCCGGCGCGGCGTTCGCGACCTGGAGCAGCTATCTCTATGACGGCACGAAATATGGCATCCGCGAGGGGAACACCTTCATCCCGCTGGACGCCACGCAGAAGGAAGCGGACCGCACCGCCAAGAAGATCAACAAGGCGCTGGCAAAGGACAAGGAAGACAGCGGCTTCGTCGACACCGGCGAGGGTCCCTGCGGCGATCCGAAATCCGGCGTGCTCTGCTGATTACACATCCGCGATCGGAGGATTTGAACATGAAAGGCATCATCCCGAAGAGCATGAGATTCCTTGCTTTGGTCTATGCGCTCAGCGCGCCGGCCGTGGCTCTGGCTGGAGAGTGGGTCGTTCGGGAGAACCCCATGGGCCCCGGCTACGTCGTTACCGACGATGAGACCGGCACCATCCACACCAAGGGCCGGAAAGCCGCTGAGAAGATCGCAAAGATACTCAACAAGGCCGACTCCGACGAAGGCTTCGTCGACAACGGCGAGGGCCCCTGCGGCGATCCGATGTCCGGCGTGCTCTGCTGAGCCGTCAATCGCAATTGGAGAAATTGTCATGAGCGGCATTACTTCAAAGGGTGCAAGCTTTCTTGCCATGGTCTATGCGCTTACCGGCCCGGCCGTCGTGCTGGCGGGTGAGTGGATGGTGCAGGAGGATCCTATGGGCCCCGGCTACATCGTCACCGACGGCGAGACAGGCACCATCCATACCAGCGGCAAGAAAGCCGCCGACAAGGTCGCCAAGATCCTGAACAAGGCCGACACCGATGAAAGCTTCGTCGACAGCGGCCAGGGCTCCTGCGGCCACCCGTCGGCGCGCGTGCCCTGCTAAGTGGGCACGGTAGGCTGAACTTCAACACTATCCCCTCTCCCCCTACGAAGTGGGGGAGAGGGTTAGGGTGAGCGAGTGTAGACAGGGCACGCGATGCGACGCGATCGATCGTGACGCGACGGCTCAAGCTTCTAGACCACTCACCCCGCAGCATCCGCCGGACGCGGATGCTGCATCCCTCTGCCCGTTCTGCAGGGCGACGGGACAATTGCGGTTTGAGTGCGGTGGCCCCTAATTCGACGACAGATCCGCGCTGTAGTTCTTGTCCGGCAAGGCGGGCTGGGGCGGGGCGTAGAACATCGGTT
>CAYZTJ010000251.1:0-3435 GCA_964481215.1 uncultured Nitrospira sp.
CAGGTCGGCGCGCACCTCGGCCCCGGCCTCGTCGTCGGCGGCGCCGGCCAGAAGCGCGGCCGGGCCGGCCATGGCGCCCAGTTCGGCGGCCTCGCGGTCGGCAAGGATGATCAGGTCGTCGGGGGTCATCGTTCGCTCCTTGTGTTGGGGTGGGGAAGGGGCGAAGTATAGAGGAAACGGGAGACGAACACAAGGGGTCTGCGGCAGAGAATGCGTAAGGTTTAATTACGCATGAAGGGAAGAGGACAAAAGGCAGAAAAATCAACGGACTCTGTCGATTGTCTTGACGCGATATGGTATGGTATCTGGATCGTCGGGATCACCGCTGCGGGGCACGGCGTCGTTTACGCGGGATCGCCGCGACAGACCGGCGACAGTTTCCGTGAGAACAGACGCAACGCGCAAATTTTGCCTTGACAAGATTTGGAGGGGTGCCCTAAAAGTGCAAATATTATGGGATGGAGTCGTGTGTCTGCGCTTTGCCGTCCCCACCTCTCCCGGCCGACCGATGCGCTCCGCGAGATCATGAGGCCGCTTTCCGGCGCCGCTGCGGCGGATGCGGGAAGGCTCGCCGCAAAGGCGCGAAGCTTGTCCGCGGGCCGCCCTGCGGGCGGAGCCGGGGGGCACGAAGGCGACGAGACTGCGGCGGCCGAAGCGCAATGTAGCCTGGGAATTGCGGTGACAGTCACAGAATTTCCCGTCTCCTTTCACGAACTAGCGTAGACGGCAAGGGAGGTGCCGACATCAAGGAAGTTGCCGGGGGCGTAGCCGATGACCGTGTGTGAGCGGATGCGTTCCAGCATGTTGCGATGGGGTTGCGGGAGGAGCGGGACGAGCGGATGCCAGAGATCCGGTATGACGACCAGGGGGTGGTGTGAACAGCCCCGATATGGTTGGGCGAACATGAAGACTGCTGTAGAATTAACCGCGAAAGACAGGAGCATTGGGATACATGGCGAGTGTCCGCGCTAAGGTAAAGCCTGAGCTGCTGGAGTGGGGACGGACTTCGGCCGGTTTGACCGTGGAAGAGGCGGCGGCAAAGGTCGGCGTCAAACCCGACCAGGTCACGAACTGGGAATCGGGCGCGGATCGACCGACAATGAATCAGCTTCGCATGCTCTCCAGGGCCCTCAAGCGCCCAATCAGCATATTCTATCTCTCGAAACCGCCGCGTGATCCGGGCGTGATGCACGATTTCCGACGTCAGCCTGGAGAGGTGGCACTTGTCTATTCGCCCACACTGCGCCTCGAGATCAGGGCGGCATATCAACGGCGTGAAGTGGCGCTGACGTTGCTGGAGGAGCTAGAGCAGAGCGCGCCGCCCTTCACACTGCGGGCGACGCTCGGCGATGACCCAGAGGAGGCAGCAGGGCACGCAAGGAATGCGCTGGGAATCACATACGATGATCAGGTCAAGTGGCGGGACAGTCGTACAGCTTACAACACCTGGCGTCGTGCCATTGAAAGAAAAGGCGTTCTTGTCTTCCAGGTGGTCGGAATCCCGACGGAGGAAATGAGGGGGTTCTCGATTGCGGAGAATTTGCTGCCGGTAATAGCGGTGAACGTGAAGGACAGACATAACGGCCGGACTTTCTCGCTGCTGCATGAGTTCACCCACCTGATGCTGCATGAAAGCGGGCTCTGCGACTTCGACGAAGACGCTCTGCGACCACCGCAGGAGCAGCGCGTCGAAGTCTTCTGCAACCACGTCGCCGGGGCGGCTCTCGTGCCCAGAGAGCAGTTGCTAAGAGAGTCGATCGTTCTCAACAAGGGCGAGGGACGCCACGAGTGGAGCAACAATGATCTCGATGCTATCGCGCGTCGGTATGCCGTCAGCCGTGAGGTTGTGCTGCGACGCCTGCTGATTCTCAATCGCACGACGCCGGAATTCTACGGTGCGAAGCGGCAGGAATTCTTGGCTCAGTACAGGCGCGCAGAGCGGGAACAAGAGCCGGCGGCGGACTTCAAGAGAAACCTACCCCAGGAAGCGGTGAGCAACTACGGCAGGTCGTTCGCCGAGCTTGTGCTCGAGACCTATCAGCAAGATCGCATACCGCTGAGCGACGCGGCGCAATACCTCGGCGTGCGAGCGAAGCACTTGCCGACTGTCGAGCGAATGATAAGAGGCGGAGGGATGGCGGCTGCTCCGTGAAGGACAGCATCGATACAAGCGCTCTCGTCGACTGGTGGGTCCGCTTCTATCCTCCGCAAAATTTTCCGACGCTGGCAGCGCACGTTGAGGCACTGGTTGCTGCCGGCGACTTGAGGGCGTCCAAGGAGGTCCTTGAGGAGTTGAAGCGGCAGGACGACGACTTGGCTGAGTGGGCCAAGCATCATCCGGCGTTGTTTGTCGAGGACAGCGAACTGGTACAGGACCTAGTCACAGCACTCATGGACAAGTACTTCAATCCCGATAGGCCGGACAAAGGGATCAACGGTGCGGACCCGTTCGTGGTCGGGCTTGCGAAGAGCGTAAATCCAGCTCTGACGGTGATAAGCGGAGAGAAACCCGGTAGCGCGGAAAATCCAAAAATTCCTTACGTATGTGGCCAGGAGAAAGTGCCTCACATCACGTTCCTTGGATTGATCCAAGCTGAGGGCTGGAAGCTATAGGCGACAGGGAGTGCAGTGGTGGTCACCGGATTTCGTGATTCCTTGGAACGGCCGATGACATCGGCATGAAAGTTCAACAACGACTCCGGGTGGCCGCAGGCCTCTTGCATGCGGCGGCTCTCGTCGGCGCGGCCTCCATGCTGCTCGCACCCGCCGCGGGCATGGCGCGGTCTGTCTCGGAGTCGCGCGAGGAGGAGGCCGGGCGGATCGCGCCCTTTGCCGATCGGGTCGGGCGCTATGGCGAGCTTCTGGTGCTGCGCGCGGCGAACGGGGAACGGGTCGTGCTCGTCAGGTCGCCTGACGACTGCGACCACGACGGCTGCATCTGGTATTCCTTCGAGGACGCCGTGGAACACCTGAAGTCATTCCTGGTCCAGATCTACTATTACGAAGGCGACGAGTACCTGCTGATTGACCGGCGCGATGGCAGGCAGACGAGGGTCGCGGAGCGGCCCCATCCGGATCCCGAGGGGCGGCGCTTCCTTGCGACCCGCACGGACGAGATGTTCGGCGATGTCATGCAGATGTGGCTGATGACGCTGAAAGGGCCGGCGCTGGAGTTCGCCTATGAGCCGCTGGTGTCCGTCTGCTTCGCCGCCTGGCGCGCGCTGGCGGACGTGGAACTCGTGCAGGGGGAGTGCGATGGCGACAGCGCCGGGACGGCTGGAGACGGATATCATCTCCTGCACAAGGACGACGGGTGGCGGCTTGTCGGGCCCGGCGTCGATCTGTTGATTCCGGCCGCGACGGCATCGGCACCCGAATGAGTCGGGGCGAGCCGGTCGGTGGCGGCGCGTTGTGCATGGCGCCGACAGGGCGGCC
>CAYZTJ010000252.1:0-3394 GCA_964481215.1 uncultured Nitrospira sp.
CCTGGGAAGGAAGAAGGACGAGCAAGCTTGGAAGGAGCAGCTAACGATCCGATGGCCCCTTGTGCTCGCATGATGTATGCGTATGAGCCGATGGTCGGTGGCAGATGTTTCTGCTTGGAAACGATGGGAAGAAACGGCTGGTGTCGGAGGTGGTTGTGCCGTCTGAGCTGTCAGAAGAAGGCCTGCTCCAGTATCTCGACGATCAGTACCGCGAATGGGCACGCCTTCCTGCCCCTCCGTCCGCCGCATCTGATCTGTTGTTCTCACCGCTGCAAGTCCGCGTTGACTCCATTTGATTATGTCAGTAGCCTGTCCTCCATGAGTGAATCCAGAATGGAGGCCTTGCTGACCGGCGATGTCTACCTCGACTTTCCCTACGAGAGCGCGAAGTTTCGTCGGGAGCAGGCGACCTGGAAGGTCTTTCGGCGGTTCTACGGCCAGGGAGAGAAGGAGATTGCGCCGAGTTCGGATCTCTTTCATCAGGCGCTTGCGGCCGGGATGATAATCACCCGCGACGACTATTTCCGTGATTGACGCCTCCCGCCACCGGCAGGATTCCTGTTCATTGCCCGCTAGCATCGGCCGTGGTTTCCGTTTAACCTGATGTAGTGTCCTGCCCTTTGTGAGTGAGGCAGCTATGCCAGGTTCGCCACTCCAATTGAGCCGCTTGCCGTTTGTCATCATGGCGCTCCTGGTTTGTGCTCCTCATACAGCCATTGCAGCGCAAGGGGATCACGAAGGCCATGCGACGATCGAAGCAGCCAGCCTCGAAGGACCGGGTCGGGAAATGCCTGGTATGCCGTTCAAGTTGTTCGTGGATCGAGGCATGTCTGGCTCGGCACGAGGATCGCTGGATCACGCGCAGGCGGACGCGGCGATCGAGACGGTGCAGCGCACCTTCGCGCTCTTGCTTCAGCATCGGAGCGAGTATTCTCGGTTCGACGAAACGGTGCAGAAGGATCTGCTGGAGCGGGTGATGATCGAGCCGACGGTGATCAACCGCGAGGGCAAGGCCTTTCCATTTCTCGTGGCCCGGACGGCGGAGGAAGGAAAGGTTCGACTGTTGATCAGCGCTGCGTTCTTGAAGGAGCGAGGTTATCTGGGTGCGCCGGACAAGTTGGCGCCGGTCTTGGCCCGTGAGTTTCAATGGGTGGTCAGCAAAGCGGATACGAGTCCCAAGCAGGCGGCCGCCGTGGTCGAGCGGGATCTGGCTCGTGCGCCCATCCGAAACGATCAAGAGATTCAGGCGCTTTCCGGCGAGGAGCGAGTGCTGTTGCTTCAGCAACTGTTCGACACCTATCTGCGCACGATCGACGATCAACGGAGCCTGGACGGCCAGTCCTACTACGAAACCGGCAGCAGGTCGCTTGTCCCGCCGAGCCAGCCGGACTCTACAACGAAGTGGTATGACATCAAGGTGCGTGAGGCGCTCCAGCAGATCGTGCGCGAACCCTCCTTTATGGAGAAGATGCCGCTGGCGGTGAAGAGTGTGCTCAACGGCGCGATCTGGACCGTCACCTTCGTCAAGATCGATCAGCGTGATTGGGCGACGAGGACGCGCGTGCTGCCGCCCGAGAAGGCGGTGACGGTCGGGGCAGCCGGCCGCAGGATCCAGTCGGCCGCGATCTTGGTCAACGCCTTCCGTACCGCTGCGCCGGACGATCCGTTTTCCGCGGATACGAAGAACCTGCCAATGGGCGCCTTGACCGCCGAACAGCTGGCGTTGGTGATCGCCAAGGAGATTCAGCAGAACCTCGTCGAGAAGTCGCAGACCGGCCATGTGGCGCAGGACGCGCTGTCGGCGCCGAAGTGAGGGATGATGATCGCTCGCCTCTGCCTCATGGCCGGCGCGCTCTGCATCCTGGCGGCTCTGACTTTCACGGCCCAAGCCGTGTGGACGGCGATGACGGCGGTGCGGGTCGAGGGCAGGCTGGACCGGATCGTCGGCGACAATCGTTATAGTACCTTCGTCGTCCGTTATCAGCTCGATGGGCAAATCAAGGAACTGGAGAGCCGCCAATATGAAGGTTCGGATACCCATTGGCGGGTAGGGATGCCCGTCACGGTGGTCTATCCGGCAGATCATCCCGAGCAGGCGGAAATTTTCAACTTTGCGGAACAGTGGAGTCTGCCTATCCTGTTCAGTATGGCGGGCGCGGGATTTCTGTTATACGGCCGCAAAGGGTTCGCTTCCGAGGCCGACCCTCGCCGCAGGCCGCGTCGACGCTCGTAGCGGTGTTCCTTCCTTGTCATCGGTCTGCTCCGGTTGACAGGCAGGAGCACGAGCGATAGCCTACCGGCGGCTTTCCTACGGAGAACGGCTGCATCCCCCTGTCCCCCATGGATCTCTCTCAACTTCCCATCGCCAAGATCTTTTGGACCCTGCTGACGATTGAAGCGGTCGCCTTCGTCGTCCTATTGATGTTCTCCTTTCGCGCAGGCTCAAGCGGGCCCGAGGGGCTGGTCGGCGCCTGGATACTCATGATCCCGCCGATCATCTGGGCGGTACTAGCCTGGTTGTTCGCCCGTACTGAGTCGACGACCGCGCGGCTGGCCTATACGTTGTTGCTCCTCTTGCCGCTGGTTCAGCTGGCGCTGGGGCCGATCGTCACGTCGATGAAGCGTGCAAGCTGGGAGCGAGGCTGGCGCGGCGCAGATTACTTCTCCGCGCCCGAGCAGTTGCAACTGGCCAACGCGATCTATGAACACGATCTGGAGCAGGTCAACCGATTGATTCCCGCTGCAGGCGATCTTAACAAGCCCTACAAGCAGGGCACGACGTTGTTCGACTATGCGATGTCGAATTCCGACAAGTCGGAGGCGTCGCTCGAGATCGTTCGCGCCATGTTGGCTGCGGGGGCGAATCCGAATGTGCCGCCGGCCCGTCCCTTGACCCTTGCCATTCTTGAAGGTCAACGCGTTACTCAAGTGCTGCTGGATGCCGGCGCCGATCCGAACGCGCGTGATGGGACGAGGCCCGTCTGGTGGACAGTCTTGTCGGCTGCCAACGATGAGGACCTGACGTTGTTGCGCCTGTTGCTCGATCGGGGCGCCGACATCAAGATACGGGACAGCGAGGGGGGGCCAGTCGCTTGGGCTGCGTACCACAAGGCGTGGCGCGCGATGTGGCTCCTCATCGAACGAGGCGCAGATTGGAAGGACGAGCAGATGTTCGGCCAATCCGTCCATCGAATGATGCTGACGGAACTAGGATACAGGCAGGATGTCCCGGAGGCCTTCCGACTGGCGCTCGCCAAATACGAGGCGGCGGCCAAAGAAGGATCATGAGCGGATCATTGCCACCACGGTTCGCCGCCGATGTTGCGCGGTTGCCTTCGGCCTTACGGTCGCTGATCGAGGCCGAATTGGCAGCCGGGAACGAAATTGCCGACGT
>CAYZTJ010000253.1:0-3347 GCA_964481215.1 uncultured Nitrospira sp.
GATTCAAGAAGGCGATGCTCGTTCGTGACCCCGATGGTCACGCGATCCAACTTGTGTCACCATGACCACCGCAACTCTTGCTGCGATCGGAGCCCCACGCATGATGACGACCTGGATCAAGCTGGGCCTTGCCGCCGCCACGATCGTGGCAGGCTGGTGGAGCCTCGCCTCCATCGACTATGAGCGTTTTCTCTCGCCGAACGCCATCGCGCAGTGGTTGAACGATGCCGGTCCGCTGGGACCGCTGCTGCTGATCGGCGGCATGGTGGGCGCCGTGATCATTCCACCAATCCCAAGTTTGCCGTTGGATCTGGCCGCCGGGGCTGCCTTCGGGCCGTTCTATGGAGCGCTGTACGCCGTGATCGGCGCGGAGATCGGCGCAATCCTCTGCTTCCTCATTGCGCGATCGGTGGGCCGCGAAGCCCTCTCCCGTTTTATGAAGACCGAGAACACCTTTTGCCAGATGTGCACGGATCATCAGCTGATGGGCGCCATGTTCATCGCGCGGTTCATCCCGATCTTTTCGTTCGACGTGGTGAGCTACGGGGCCGGCCTCACGAACATTTCGCTCAAGACCTTCGCGCTCGCCACCTTCTTCGGTATGGCGCCGCCGACGTTCGCCTTTACCTATCTCGGCAGCAGCGTCGTCAGCGCCCAGTGGCCCCTGATCGCGGGCGGGATCGTGATGGTCGCGTTCTTCCTGGCTATGCCGAAGATCCTCACGAAGTACAGGACCAGCGCAGTCGCCCGGCTGCTCCTTGGGCCGATACCGGCACCAGCGGTCGTGGCTGCAACCCGACCGGAGATCCCGCTCCAGGTCCGCTGCGCCGGCTGCGGCGCGGCAGTTGAACACTCGTAACGTTCCTCGACGGTCGAGCATCATGTCACGCCTCCTCTTGGCAGTCCTCTTCATGATCGGCAGCATTACGACGGGGTGGGCTGTCGACGAACAGGACACGCCGCACTGGAGTTACGACGGCCAGGAGCGCGCCACGCACTGGGCCATGCTGAGTCCTGCCTACATGGCCTGCGAGGCCGGCTCGCACCAGTCGCCGATCGACATCTCGATGCCGCGCCACACGAAGACCCAAGAGCGGCTGGCATTCCACTATCACCCGGCTTCCATCCGCGCCTGGGACAACGGCCACACGATCCAAGTGAACGTGCCGGCTGGGAGCGAACTGCATCTGAACGGCCAGACCTACCGCCTGCGTCAATTTCATTTTCACGATCCGAGCGAACACCACGTCGATGGGCGCGCCTATCCGATGGAGATTCATTTCGTGCACCAGGACTCGAGGGGCCATATCGCCGTCATCGGGGTGCTCGTTGAAGCTGGCCCGTCGAACCAGTCGCTCACGAATCTCTGGTCCATGCTTCCCGCAAAAGCGGGAGAACAGGGTCCGGAACGGTCCTTTGATCCACGATCACTCTTGCCGGCCGATCATCATCATTTCTCCTACCACGGCTCGCTCACCACGCCGCCCTGCACTGAAGGGGTTCAATGGATCGTCCTGCGCGATCCGATTGCAATTTCCCCTGAACAACTCGCGCAGTTCGTCGCAGTGATCGGCCAGAACGCGCGCCCCATCCAGCCGTTGCATGACCGGCGGATACGCGAAGAGTAGCGGCGCCGGCCACAGTCCCATGCTCTGTCCGTCACCCCTTTCCTGCCGTTGCAGTCATTTCCCGCATGGTGCTAGACTTTTGCCTCACGATCCCGCCGTTTCCCAGCACCTAGCTAGTTCTACCTCGTGAGAAACGGGAAAGGTCGACATGGCCCTCAACATTTCTGCCTTGGACGATCCGCACCGATTGGAAACGCTCCGCTCGTACGAGATCCTCGACACCCCGCCGGAACCAGCGTTCGATCGTCTGGCGAAGCTCGCCGCGCAACTCTGTGGGACCCCCTACGCTGCCGTCACCTTTCTCGACAGCACTCGGAAATTCCTCAAAGCCAGGGTCGGATTCACGGAGGTCGATGCGCCGGACACTCCGGATTTCTGCGGCCAGGCGGCCCGCCAGTCCGATTTGTTCGTTGTGCCAGACACCACGAAGGACGAACGGTTCAAGAGCCATCCGCTGGTCACGGGATCGTCCCAGGTACGGTTCTATGCCGGTATTCCTCTGAAGAGCATGGAGGGCCATGCCCTCGGGACGCTCTGCGTGCTCGATCGCGTTCCGCGCCAGTTGACGAAAGAGCAAGGGGATGCATTGCAGGTGCTGGCCAGCGAAGTCCTAACCGAGCTGGAGTTGCGGCGCACACGCAAGCGGCTCGAAGAGGGCACGTTCAAGCAGGATCCGGTCCTCGGCGCCCGGTATAAAGCAGACGAGTTTCTCCGCTCGCTTGTCGAAGGGACCGTCGCCTCAACCGGCGGCGACTTCCTCCGTGAACTGGTGAAACACGTCGCCGCGGCCTTGAGTATCCGCTACGCCTTCGTGGGCTACCTGCTTCCTGAATCGCGCATCCGAACACTCGCCTTTTGGAAAGGCGACGGGTACATGGACCAGGTCGAGTACAGCCTGGAAGGGACTCCCTGCACGAAGGTGATCCAAGGCGACACCTGCCATTACGCCCACGACGTCCAGAAACTGTTCCCCCACGATCGGGATCTCGTCAATCTGGGAGTGTCAAGCTACCTCGCCGTCCCCTTGAAAGATCCGAAGGGCGAGGTCCTCGGCCACTTGGTCGCGATGGACGTGAAGCCCATGGTGCTGACGGCGGACGAGATCGAGGTGTTCAAGCTCTTCGGCGAGCGAGCCGGCGTGGAGATCTACCGCCAAGTGATTGAAACCTCATTGCGAGAGCGGGAGGAAACGCTCCGGGTCATCGCCGAAGGCACGGTCGCTCAAGTGGGCAGCGACTTTTTCAGTTCGCTGGTGAAGAATCTCGCCGCGGCCCTCGGCGTCGACTACGCCTACATTTCGCACCTGGCTGAAGACGGCAGCAGATTTGTCTCGAAAGCCGGCTGGGGCAAGGGCCAGCCGTTGCCCCCCTTTGACGTCCCCGCGCGCGGTCCCTGTGAAACCGTGCTCTCGCGCCATTGCGTCCACCACCCCAACCGGCTTCGGGAGCTCTATCCGCACGTCCAGTTGATTCAAGATATCGCTGTCGAGAGTTACTGCGGTGTGCCATTGGTCGATTCCACCGGGAAGATCTTAGGCCACCTGGCCGTGATGGACACTGCCCCGATGCCGGATGAGCAGCTCGTCATGTCGACGCTGAGTATCTTCGCCACGAGGGCGGCGGCGGAACTCGAGCGGCTCAAGTATGACCAGGAGTTACGCAAAAGCGATCTGACGCTGCGGGCCATCGCCGCGGGAACGGCGACCGATACCGGCGGGAA
>CAYZTJ010000254.1:0-3271 GCA_964481215.1 uncultured Nitrospira sp.
TCAGCCAAGCGATACGATCGAGACCTTGGACCTCGACTTCATGGCAAAGGTGGCCAGGACGGTCATGAAAGCGGCTCGGGTGTTGAGGGGAGCACGCGAATGAACCGAGCGCTGCATCCCGCCACGGTCTCGGCGATCCGGACGCTCTTTGCGCGGTTGGACTACCCGGCGCTGGGGCGCATCTACTGTCATGACGGGGGTGACGCCTTCTGGCGGGCGAAACGCGGGCCGTGCCAGCGGTGGGGGATACTGCTGGCAGGGGTGCTGAAAGGCCTGCTGCAACCAGGCGGGCGGAGTCTCTACGTCGGGGCGGGCGTGGCGGAACTCCCGATGCTCATGATGGAAGCGAGGGAGCTGCACCGCGAGGCGGCTGCGTACAATCTTCGCCGGGAGGAAGTGCGGCTGTTGAATCGCGCCGCGGAAGGGACCCCGCTCCGGTTCCTGGCCCGTGATGCGGGCTTGGCGTCAAGCATGGTGGATCATCTCTGGATGGTGAGCGTGCTGAACGATCCGGAACGATTCCCGCACTTGTCCGCCCTCTCCTACGGACGGGCCCTGCCCTTGACCTTCGATCCCGCGCGTTTTTCGGGCGAACGGCGCGACGTCCGCCGCTTGGTCGATCGCTGCCTGCGCAAGCTCATGCTGCCGGGGCTGGTGACGACCTCGACCGAGGAAGTGATGTGGATTGCCGAGTGGTGCCACCGCCGTCGGATCTCCTACCAGGTCGGCCGACGGGACTATCCCGCCCCGATCGTCGGCGATCCAATCTGTTTTCTCCGGATTGGGGAAGTCAGTCGGAAAGTCAAAAAGTCGTAAAGTCCAAAGTCGAAATGGAATGGTCCCAAAGTCCGAAAGTCGAACGTCTCAAAGTCAGAGGTCAACCGTCACGGGTGAAGCTTGCGCGATTGTGGTCCGATGACTTTTGACCTTTCGACTTTCCGACTTTCGACCCCAAGCTTTATACGAGAAACCCCGTCGGCGGCTTTTCGGGGCCCGAGAGATACTGGCGGGAGTACCGAACGTAGTTCGCGGCGGATTCCTTGATCCAGGCCACTTCCTTGTCGGTCGCCGGGCGGCGGATGCGGGCGGGCGAGCCGAAGATCAGGCTCTTGGGCGGGACCACCATGCCCTCGGTCACCAGGGAGCCTGCGCCCACGACACTGTCCTCGCCGATCACCGCGCCGTCCATCACGATCGCGCCCATGCCGATCAGCACGCGGTTCTGAATCGTGCAGCCGTGCAACACCACGCGATGGCCCACCGTCACCTCGTCGCCGATGACCAGCGGGTGGGTGTCGTGGGTCACATGCAGCATGCAGAGGTCCTGCACGTTGGTGCGCCGGCCGATCCGGATATAATGGACATCCCCGCGCACCACGGTGTTGAACCAGACGCTGGATTCCTCGCCGATCACCACGTCGCCGATAATGACGGCGGTGTCGTCGATAAAGGCGGAACCGGCGATGGTGGGGCGGATGCCTTGGAACGTCCGGAGCATGGGGCGACTGTACGGAAGATGGGCGATCGAGGCAAGCCTTTTGCTGGATCCCCCCATCGATGAATTGACAGTGACGGAAACAGGCCCGTAGACTGGCCGGATGCGGAAGAAGACCCTCCCCATGCACAACCAAGGGGACAGGCGCGGGCTTTTGCCTCACGCGCCGGCGGGAGCCAGTCCCAGTAAACCCAGGATCGGGTTCGTCAACCTGGGCTGCACCAAGAATCAGGTGGATGCCGAAGTGATGCTGGGCGCCCTGGTCGCCGATGGGTTTGCCCTGACCGCCAAGTCGAACGAGGCCGAGGTCGTTGTCATCAATACCTGCGGCTTTGTCGAGGAAGCCAAGCAAGAATCGATCAATGCCATCATCGAATATGGGGGGCTCAAGAAGAACGGGGCCTGCCGCGTACTCGTCGCCGCGGGCTGTCTGGCACAGCGTTACCAGGATCAGTTATTGGCGGAGTTGCCGGAACTCGACGCGGTGGTCGGAACCGGGGAGATCGGCCGCATCGCCGATATCTGCCGGGTCTTGCTCGATCCCTCGCGGACCGGGCCTCGGTCCTGGATGTCGCCCCCGCCCTATCTCTACGACGAACTGGCGCCGCGAATCCGTCTGGGCCAGTCGCACACGGCCTATGTGAAGATCGCGGAAGGCTGCAATCGCAATTGCGCCTTCTGCGCGATCCCACTCATGCGCGGCAAGCAGCGAAGCCGGCCGATCGAATCCATCGTCAACGAAGCCGCACAGCTAGCCGCGCAGGGTGTCAAAGAGGTGAACCTCATCTCGCAGGACACGGTCAACTATGGCGTGGACCTCGGGCTGCGGGACGGGCTCGCGGCGTTGCTGCGCGAGCTGGTCAAGGTGAACGGCTTGCGCTGGGTGCGCCCCTTCTACCTCTACCCGCAGCAGGTGACGGATGACCTCATCGATCTCTATGCGGGAGAAGAACGGCTGGCTAAGTACATCGACATGCCCCTGCAGCACATCCACGACGGAATGCTGAAGCGCATGCACCGGCTCGGCGACCGGGCTTTCATCACCAAGCTGGTCCGGCGCCTGCGGCAGCGCATTCCGGGCCTCACGTTCCGAACCGCCTTCATCGTCGGATTTCCCGGGGAGACCGATCAGGCCTTCGACGAGCTGAAGCAGTATCTGGTCGACACGCAGTTCGATCGAGTCGCCGTCTTTCTCTATTCGGACGAAGAGGGCACCTCGGCCGCCGCGTTGGACGGAAAGGTCGAACGGCAGGTGATGGAAGACCGGCGCAACGAGCTGCTGGCGCTGCAAGAGGGGATCTGCTTGCAGAAGAGCCGCGCGAAGATCGGGAGCACCATCGAGGCGCTGGTCGACGGGCCGTCGGAAGAAGCCGATGGGCTTTGGGAGGCCCGGCACGAAGGCCAGGCGCCCGAGATCGACGGGGTGGTGTATGTGAATAGGCTGAACAAGGCGCGCGTGGCGGCGGGCGACCTGGTGAAGGTCACGATCACCGATGCCACGGCCTATGATCTGCTGGGGCGGGTGGGGGGAGAGCGAGCCAAGTCCGCCAATCCCTCGCCCTTGCTCATGGCGCCTCGCTCCGGTCAGTGGCGCTAACAGGATGCTGAAAAAGTCCGCCAGATGGGAAACGCTGAAGTATGAACGATGAGCGATGAACGGAAGAGTCCTTATCTGCCGGTCAGCGTTCCGCGTTCATCATTCAGTGTTCACCTGCTCGCTCGCTGCGGCCTTGCTGGACGGCCTTTTTGAGCATCCTGCGTGGCCACTGGCTCTCA
>CAYZTJ010000255.1:0-1807 GCA_964481215.1 uncultured Nitrospira sp.
GCTTTGAAGAAGGCTTAACCTAGCCGGCATCTGGCTCCATACGACCAGCTAGCAGGCTGTTGACAAAGTCCGCCAGCGGCGTTCTCGCGTCGCTCAGAGGCTCAACGTACGGCACAGAGTACGCCTCGCCTCTTCACTCACTGCGGCCTCGCTGGAAGGCCTTTTTGAACATCCTGGTGTAAACGAGGGAAAGTATCCTAGCAAACCTGCGTCAGATGCGGCAAGGGACGGGGGGTAGCGAGACGGGCGGGAAAGGCGGGACGAGCGGGAAAGGCTGATGGGTGAGACATGCGGGAAAGGCCGGACGAGCGAAGCGGAACGGTCAGGCGGGACTGGCGAGACAGGCGCGAAAGGCGTGACGGGCTGGAAAAGAGGAAAAATAGAAGGACTCGTCGCGCTTGTCCCGCTTTTCTCGCCAGTCTCGCCCCTTGCGCCCGTCCCGCTGCGGAGCCTCACCGGCTGCGGGCATCGAACGCGTTCTGCATCTCGGCGACGATGAGGTCGGCGGCGGCGCGTGGGTCGGCCGCATCTCGAATCGGGCGCCCGACCACGAGATAGTCGGCGCCGGCCGAGATCGCCTGCGACGGTGTGGTGGCGCGCGCGTGGTCGTCGACGCCCTTGCCGGCGGGGCGAATGCCCGGCGTGACGATGGTGAGGGCGGGGCCGATATTTTTCCTGATGACGGCCGGTTCTTCCCCGGAGGCGACCACGCCGTCGCAACCCACCTCGGCGGCCAGCTTGGCCCGCGCGACGACCAGATCGGCGACGCTCCACTGAATGCCCATATCGTGGAGGTCGGCCGAATCGAAATTGGTCAGCACGGTCACGGCGAGCAATTTGAGCGGCTTCACGCCCCGCCCCGCGACGGCCGCTTGCAGCGCCTTGCGGTTGGCGTGCACGGTCAAGAGATCGACCCCGAGGTCGGCCACCTGCGCCGTCGCCCGCCGCACGGTTTCATCGATGTCGAGAAACTTGAGGTCGAGAAAGACGCGCTTGCCGAGCGCCAGCGCGCGCTTCACGATGGGCGGCCCCGCCGCCGTGTAGAGCTCGAGCCCGATCTTCACGAAGCGCACGGCGCCGGCCATCCGCTCCATGAGCCGGACGGCCTCTTCGGCCGAGGGCACGTCCAGGGCGACGATCAATCGATCCCGCGCGTCGACGGTCAGCATGCGGCTTTCGTCCAATCCGTCAGCACTTTGCGGCTGTCGAAGTTCAAATGATATTCCAGGCAGTCCGACGCGGCGCGGCCTTGCGCCGGCTGCTTCGTGACCCAGATGTCACCTTCGCGATAGATCCATCGAACCCCGCTGCCCTCTCCCGGCTGCATGAACAACGGCTCGCCCAGTCGGGCGCGAACTTCCTGCTCCGTGGCCCGTCCCACATGATCAGCGAGATAGGGCTCCTTGGCGACGGCACAGCCGATCAGGGCGCTCAGCGCGAACAGGAGCGACCAGGCTGCGCGGGCGGATCGCCCGGGCGACCTGGGTCGCCGACTTGACCCACGCGGCAGGGGGGTGTTATAAGCTCTTCTCTTTTTTGAGGAGATTGTTCCATGGCTGTACGACATCAATCGGCGATCAAAGCGGCCCGCCAGGCGGAAAAGCGTCGGGAACGGAACCGGGCGGCGCTCAACCAGGTCAAATCCCAGATCAAGCGCGTGGCGACGGCGGTCGAGTCCAAGAAGGCCGACGAAGCGAAGACCGCCCTGCGGGAAGCCACGGCGACCCTCGCCAAGGCCGTCTCCAAGGGGCTGATGAAGCCCAACACCGCCTCGCGTCGGATTTCTCGGCTTGCGCATCAAGTCAAC
>CAYZTJ010000255.1:1907-3260 GCA_964481215.1 uncultured Nitrospira sp.
CCCCTCGGGCGGCTGAGCTCCAGCACAAGATCCTCCAGCAGCACCGCGGGTGACACGGTGCTCCCGCCCTTCAAGGCCCCATCGGTTTCCAAGAACTTCTGAAAAGCCAGGCGCAGCCCCTCATTGGTGAACTGCGCGAGAAAACCCCTGATTTTGAACGGAGGCATGCGGAGCAGCCGGCCCGCCTCGGCCTCCGAGCGGCGCCCTTCAAAGGCGTCCTTGGCCTTCCAGATCTGCCGATACTGCCAGGCCAGCGAGCCTAGAATGCGCAGCGGCTGCTCGCCCGCTTCGAGATTGCGATGGAGAATGCGGAGCGCCAATGCCCGCTGTCCGGCGCCCATCGCCTCCGCTAGCTTGAAAACCGAGGCGCCGGCGTCGGTGCCCCGCACGGCCAAGACCTCCTCGAGTGTGACCGCATGCCCCTCGGCCACGTAGATCGCCAGCTTCTCCAATTCGCGCCGAACCAATCCTAGCGACCCGCCCGCGCTCTCTTTTAACGAGGCGGCATACTCCTTGAGGCCTTGAGCGGCCTCCGGCGTCAAGCGAACGCCGACCGTCTCCGCCTCCCGAGCGAGCCAGGCGCTCAACTGGGGTTCGATGAGCGAGGAGCAGTCGACGAAGAAGGCCTGCTCTTTCAGCGCCTGTGTCCACTTGAGCCGACCGTCGAGCTTCGGGCAGACGAACGCCAGCGTGGTGGTCGGATTGGGCGATTGGAGGTAGGAAATGAGCCCTTCGCCCTGCTTGGCCGCGAGCTTGTCCGCGGCTTTGATGAGGATCAGTCGCCGCGCGGCGAACACGGGCGGCTCGCCCGCCCGCGACGCGATCGTGGCGGCGTCGCACTCATCCCCATACAAGAGCTCGCTGTTGAAGTCGTCCAGCCCCTCGCCGTTGGACGCGCCGAAGGCGGCGCGCAGCTGCGCCACGGCGAGATCGCGCAGATGGTCCTCTTCCCCCATGATGAGGTAGAGGGGGGCGAGCCCCTGCGTGGCGAGCGTGGTGGCGAGATCAAGCGCTTTCATCGCAGACTACCGAGCCATGGGGCGATCCGCGCCGGGCTGCAGCGGGGCCGGCGTCAAGTCCTGCGCCTCGCCCGGCGCCGAGACGGTCCCGGCCCGCTTCGCGTCGAGGAACACCAGAAATCGCGTGGCGAGGTCCTCGGCGATCAGCCGACCGGCCTGCTCCAGCGCCCGTGTCTGCAAGACGCGATTGAACTGGAGGTCATTGGTGACGAAAAACTCCGATGAGGCCGTAGCGGCTTGCGACCAGACCACCTTGCCCGAGCGCGCGTCTTCCACATTGGCCTTGACCGTGACTGTCGCACGGGATTCCTGCGTCCCTTCCGTGATCGAGAAG
>CAYZTJ010000256.1:0-3233 GCA_964481215.1 uncultured Nitrospira sp.
GGAGGGTCGACTCGCTACGGTCGAGCTCGAGGACAAGAACCTGCCGGCGATCGTGCTGCCACACGGCGGGCCCTGGGCTCGCGACAGCTGGGGCTTCAACAACCTCGCGCAGTTCATGGCCAACCGCGGCTACGCGGTGCTGCAGCCGAACTTCCGCGGCTCCACCGGCTACGGCAAGAAGTTCCTGAACGCCGGCAACAAGCAGTGGGGCGACAAGATGCAGGACGACGTCACCTGGGGCGTCAAGTACCTGGTCGCCCAGGGCATCGCCGACCCCAGGCGCACGGGGATCATGGGCGGCTCCTACGGCGGCTACGCGACGCTCGCCGGGGTAGCCTTCACGCCCGACCTCTACGGCGCGGCAGTCGCGATCGTGGCGCCCTCGAACCTGATCACCCTGCTCGACTCGATCCCGCCCTACTGGGAGGCCGGCCGCATCATCTTCTACGAGCGCATGGGCAACCCGAAGACGGCCGACGGCAAGGCCCAGCTGATGCGCCAGTCGCCGCTCAACTCGGCGCAGAAGATCAAGACGCCGCTGCTGGTGGTGCAGGGCGCCAACGACCCGCGCGTCAAGAAGGCCGAGTCGGAGCAGATCGTGATCGCGCTTCGCGACCGCGGCTTCCCGGTCGAGTACATCCTGGCGCCGGACGAGGGGCACGGCTTCCAGCGCCCCGTCAACAACATGGCGCTGTGGGCCGCGTCCGAGAAGTTCTTCGCCAAGCACCTGGGCGGGCGCTTCCAGGAGGAGATGACACCGGAAGTCGGCAAGCGACTCTCCGAGCTCGTCGTCGACCCGAAGACGGTCGTGCTCACCAAGCCCGTCGAGACGGCCAGCGTGGGCGTGCCCAGGATCGCCTTCCCGTGGAGCGCGGGCAAGTCGAGCTACTCGGGCAAGATCGAGGCCGGCGGCCAGACGATCCCGATGTCCACGACGCAGACGATCGAGGAGCAGGGCGGCCACTGGGTCGTGACCGGCACGGCAAAGATGCCGATGGGCGACGCGGTCGACATCACGACGCTCGACAAGGCGACGCTCGTCCCGCGCAAGCGCTCCATCAAGCAGGGGCCGGCGGCGATCGAGCTGACGTTTGCGGACGGCAAGGCCACGGGCACCGTCGCCATGGGCGGCGAGCCGAAGCCGGTCTCGGTCGACCTCGGCGGCGATCTCTTCGCCGACGGCGTCGGCGCGAACGAAGCGATCGCCTCGCTGCCTCTCGCCGAGGGCTTCAGCACCACCTACCGCAACTTCGACGTGCGCCAGCAGAAGGTGCAGATGAAGCAGGCCAAGGTCACGGGCGCGGAGAGCGTGACCGTGCCCGCCGGCACGTTCCAGGCATGGAAGGTCGAGATCGCCTCGGCCGAGGGCGAGCCGGGCCAGACCACGATCTGGGTCGCGAAGGACTCGCGCAAGGTCGTGAAGCTGAGCGCCACCCTCCCGCAAATGGGCGGCGCCGTAGTCACGTCGGAACTGCAACCCTAGACTTCGGGGTCGCCTCGGGGGTCGCCTCGGGGGGCTCGGGTCGTCTCGGGGGGCTCGGGGGGGCGAGATGCCCCCCCGCTGCTCTCCAGCTGTTTCGTTGTTCGTTGTCCGTTCCCCGTTCCCCGTTCCCCGTTCCCCGTTGTCCGACTATGAAGCGGCCCCCGTGTCAAGCCCTTTGCGGCGGGCCGTTGTCGTTGCGCCGCGACTGGCACTGACTCCGGATCGAGCTACCTCTCAATCGACTATTCGCGCTCAGCGACCCCCTGTTTGATGTAGGGCGAACGGGTCGCGGCAGCAGTCTTGGTTCCGAATGGCGGGAGCGAGGCGCAATCTTTCTCACGACTTGCAGCGGCCGTAGGCCAGGCTGCAGCTCCACGGACAACGCGCGCTTTCTCGCTCCCATATCAGGTGCTCACCCACGGAGTGCTTCGTGACGTGACCTCACTACTAGGAATCCTGTTTCCTGTTCTCGAGCGTTCGACGGGCCAGGCGAATGCGCGTGGCCGCCTTGTCGGCCGCGGCCCGAAGCGCTTGGGCCTGGAACTCGCGTTCCTGTGCATGGCGCGAGACGCCTTCGGCGCTCTTGAGTCCCACCCGCTGCGGGTCGTAGACCGTGTCGTCGCGCCAGACCGCCCACAGGACACCGGCGAGCCGACGCGCCAACGCGACGACCGCGATCCGCGGGCCGCGCCGACGGGCGACCTGGCGTCCCCACCGCGCCAGCGGATCACCGTCCTTCTTCCTGAGAAGCGTCCATGAGGCCTCGACCAACAGCGACCGCAGATACGGGTTACCCGCTTTCGAAATCGCTCCCAGCCGACGCCGCCCGCCGGTACTGTCCTCCGAGGGGACCAGCCCCAAGTACGACTCGACCTGATGTGCGTTTCGGAAGCGTCCGGCCTCGTCGATCACTGAGACGAAACTCGCCGCCACCACCGAGCCGACACACGGCACCGTCATCAGGCGTCGGATGACAGGCTCTTGCTCGCAAGACTCCTCGATCCGCAGGTCCATATCGGCGATCTGCGGCGTGAGGACCTCCAAGGAGGCTCGCAGCGGCTCGATGAGCAGCAGCGCCGGCTGATCCAGCGCGACCTCCCGAAGCTTGGCGAGGAAGTCGCGCGTGCTGCACTCGGGAATACAGCCGCCGCGAGCTCGCACCATCCCGCGGATGGAGGTGACGTATTGAGCGCGCGTCGCCACCAGCGACCGCCGCACCGAAAGCTCCATCCGCAGCTTCTGCCGCGCAGGAGACAGGATGTGAGCCTGCGGGATACGCCCCGACAGCAGCGCGCTGGCCAACACTTCGGCATCGATTCGGTCGTTCTTGCGCCCGTGCTGGCCGATCCCCAGCTGCTTGACCCGAGTGGTATCCACCATCACCGGCTCGTGCCCCCACGCGCTGAGCCGCTCCGCCACGTGCCAGCCCTCCCGGCAAGCCTCGAACGCCACCCGGGCCGGCGCGGTCGAAGGGCCCAAGCGGCTGTGCAGCTGGCTCAGCCCTCTCACCACTCCACGCTCCACCACGCCACCTTCGCTGATCTCGCAGAAATCCACTCGCCGTGCCCCGAGATCGAGTGCTACAGTCCTCATGGCTGGTCTCCCTTGGGCCCCTCGTTCCTTGCGCCGTCGAGCGCGTGGGGCGCCGCCAGAGAAATCTACGCGGCGGAGGCCAGCCACTTCTGTCTTCCTCGTCATAGCCATCAAGCCCCTCTACCCTTCAAGAGGGGCCGCTTCATCAAATCTTTCT
>CAYZTJ010000257.1:0-3189 GCA_964481215.1 uncultured Nitrospira sp.
GTAGACGTTCATCACCACTTCGATCGGGATGGCGAAGGAAAGCCCCATGAATCCCCCGGTGCGGCTGAAAATCTGCGAATTGACGCCAACCACCTCGCCGTCGAGGTTGAACAGCGGGCCGCCCGAGTTGCCCGGATTGATGGCCACATCGGTCTGTATGAACGGGGTGTAATTCTCGTTCGGCAGGCTTCGGCCCTTGGCGCTGACGATGCCGGCGGTCGCCGAGTGATCGAATCCGAACGGCGAGCCGATCGCGAGTACCCACTCGCCCACCTTCAGGTCGGTGGAGCCGCCGATCTTCACCGTCGGCAGGTTGTCGGCGTCGATCTTCAGCACAGCAAGGTCGCTACGCTCATCGGTGCCGATGAGTTTGGCCTTGAACTCGCGCTTATCCGACAGCAACACCTTCACATCGTCGGCCTTATTCACGACGTGGTTGTTGGTGACGATCAGCCCCTTGCCGTCCACGATGACGCCCGAGCCGAGGCTGCGCTCCTTCCGTTCCCGCGGCGCCTCGAAGCGACGGAAAAACTCATCGCCGAAGAAGCGGCGGAAGAAGGGGTCGTCGAAGGGCATGTTGGGCATGCCCTCGATCTTCCCGGAACGCACGGTGGCGATGTTCACGACCGCGGGCGTGACCGCCTTGGCCACCTGCACGAAATTCCGGTCGGCCCCGAGCACGCCGCCGATTCCGGGGGCAGTCGGCGCCGGAGCCGAGACTTCCTTGGACGGCGGGGCCTCAGGGACCGCATGCCCGAACGGCAGCAGGCCGAAGTCCGACGCGACCACGAGGCCGATGATCACTCCGACCGCCACCAAGACGGCGCCGAGCACCAACGACCGCGCCCGCGGCCCGCTCGCCTCTCTTGTCCCTCCCTGTGGTTCCACGCTTCTCCGCCCTCCACCGATCACTGACAACCGATCACGGCTCACGGCTCACGGGTTTCTAGGGCATCTCCCCCGAATAGATCCCCATGACCGTCTTGAGGAACTTGATCGCCTCGGCCTTGGGACGCTGAAACGAATTGCGGCCGATGATCGACCCGAATCCGCCGCCGTCGCGGATGGCGCGCGCCTCCTCGAACACGTTCTTGTCTTCGCTCTTGGCGCCGCCGGAGAAAATGACGATCCGGCGTCCGTCGAACGAGCTCTGCACGACGTGGCGCACTCGCTCGGCCAGGGTCTTGATCGGCACCTGCGTCGCCTCGTAGACCTTCTTGGCCGCCGCCTGCTCCAAATGGGCCGTCGGCAATTTCACCTTGATGATGTGGGCGCCCATCTGCGCCGCGATCTGGGCCGCGTACGCCACCACGTCGATCCCCGTCTCGCCCTCCTTGCTCAAGGCGGCGCCGCGCGGATAGGACCAGACCACGACGGCGAGGCCGCTGGCCTTGGCCTCTTCCGCGATCGCGCGGAGTTGCTCGTACATGGCATTGCAATGCGCCGATCCCGGGTAGATCGTGAAGCCGATGGCCACGCAACCGAGCCGCAAGGCGTCCCGCACGCTGCCGGTGACGGAGGGCAGCGGGTCCTTGTCGTCATGCAGCACATCGTGATTATTGAGCTTGAGGATCAGCGGCACCTGGCCGGCGAAATCGGCGGCCCCGGCTTCCAGAAACCCCAAGGGCGCCGCGTAGGCGTTGCAGCCGGCGTCGATCGCCAACTGATAGTGATAGCGCGGATCGTAGCCCGGCGGGTTCGGCGCGAAGCTGCGCGCGGGACCGTGCTCAAAGCCCTGATCCACCGGCAGAATGACCAGCTTGCCGGTCCCGGCCAGGGTGCCATGGTCCAGCATCCGGGCGATGTTGGTCCGCGTCCCGGCATTGTCGCTGCCATACCAGCTGAGAATGTCTCGTATGCGGTTGCTCATGCGTTCCCTCCCCATCCGTTGCTCGTCTCTCGTCGCTCGTGAAGCGCGAGGAGCATGTCTCGCCCGGCTGATTGATCGATATGTGGAGCCCCACGGCGTTGCAGCCGTGGCTCCCGCCTGCCGGAGCCATGCGGCGGGCAGGTCCTGCGCAGGCGGGTGAAACCAGTTCAAGGGATCAACGGATCATCAGCTCCACGATCCCTGCGCCCCAGGAACGAGGCGGCGCCAGCGACAAGAACCACATCAGATTGTCCGTCCTTGAATGAACGCTTCGGCCTGGGCGACATCCTCGCGGCTGCCGATGATCAACGGCACCCGCTGATGAAGCTTGGTGGCCTCCACCTCCAAGATCGGCTGTGTGCCCGTGCTGGCGCGGCCGCCGGCCTGTTCGACCACCATCGCCAAGGGATTGGCCTCGTACAGCAGGCGGAGCTTGCCCTCCGGCTTGTCTGTCTCGCCGGGATAGAGATAGACCCCGCCCCCCAAGAGCATCCGATGCACATCCCCCACCAAGCAGCCGGAATAGCGCGCGCTATAGGGCCGGCCGCCGGCCTTATCCGACTCCTTCAGCCAATCCAGGTAACGGCGGGTGCCGGCCGGCCACTTGTGATAGTTGCCGTCGTTCGCCGCATACTGCTTGCCCTTGGCCGGTACGGTGATGCGCTCGTGCGACAGGACATATTCCCCGACGCCCGGATCGAGCGTGAACCCATGCACCCCCTGGCCGACGGTAAACACGAGCATGGTGCTGGAGCCGTAGAAGAGATAGCCGGCCGCCACTTGCTCGCTCCCTCGACGAATGAGATCGGCTTCCGAGGGCAGCTTGTCCTGGCCCCGATAGCGCAGCACGGAGAAGATGGTGCCGAGCGGCATGTTCACGTCGGTGTTGGAGGAGCCGTCCAACGGATCGAACAGGAGGATATATTTCCCGCGAGGCCAGTTTTCCGGCAGATACAGCGGCTTCTCGATTTCCTCCGAGGCCAGGGCGCAGACCAGTCCGCTGAGCTGAAAGACGCGCACGAACGTCTCGTTGGCCAGCTCGTCGAGCTTCTTGACCGTCTCGCCCTGGACGTTGGTCTCGCCGGTCGTGCCCAGGATGTTGATGAGCCCGGCACGGCGCAGGTCATGGGCGACCATCTTGCCCGCGAGGCCGATCTGGGTCATGAGGGCGGAGAACTCGCCGGTCGCCTCGGGGTGAGACGCCTGCTCGTGGAGGATGTATCGGGTCAGCGTCGTTGGAAAAGACGGCACAGAGTCGTCCTATCCAGGAGAAATGCGAATTAAAGCGCGATCTTATCAGGTTCCCCGAGGGGGGGCAA
>CAYZTJ010000258.1:0-3184 GCA_964481215.1 uncultured Nitrospira sp.
AACATTGGAGGCCGTTGACTGACGCCGAGCGGCAGGAATTCGTCGAGCTGTTCAAGGCCTTCCTCTCAGATCGGTATGCGGCCAAGATCGAGGGGTACAGCGGGGAGGAGGTCTCCTATCTGGAAGAACGGATGGCGAATGGGTTCGCCGAAGTCCGGACGAGACTCCGTTCGACGAAGGTCGAAATCGGAATGGACTATCGTCTCCACCAGAAGTCGGGGCGCTGGTTCGCCTACGACATCATCGTCGACGGCGTAGGGCTGGTCCGCAATTATCGGAGCCAGTTCGCCAAGATCATCCGTGAGGATTCGTACCAGGAGCTGGTCCATCGATTGCGGGAGCGCACGGTCATCGAGGAGAAGAAGGCAAAACGCTCCTCAGGCACTCGCCCCGTGCGGAGCGACGTTGATTCTTCAAGAAGCGGCGCTATCTGATTTTTGAGCGGAGGCCTCGGTGAGAGGAACACTCAGGGAGATCGAGGTCGAGCGCTGGGGTGGTGAGCAGGCCCGCGGGTATCAAGCGGGAAGTCTAAAGCCCCTCCAAGACCTCCACAATGCGAAGCAAGCTCTCTAGACCCGCCTCCGCTTTGGTTTATTTCCCTCTCAAATAAACTCCGGACGATCCTATTATGGTAGTAGCTTTCTTGAGACTTATTAGAAGGGGCGTCACTCACTCTGGCTCTTAATGAAAAGCAACGCCGCTGGCTAGTGGGGGACATAAAAAACGGCCCGCTCTTGTGTGGACCACGGAGCCTGTCGACCGGCCGGGATCGGATTCGGTAATCCGTCAGTCGCATGAGGCTGATTACCCCGCGCCTCAATCTTCGCTCGGGCTCGCATCTACGGCCGTGCCTAGTGGCACCGACGATCGATGGCGCGTCCCTTGAACCCACTCCCGCTACTGAAGCAGCACCCCTGCCCTCTGCACGTTGGCTGCACAAAAGCGGGTTACACACTTGAGGCTGCCGACCTCGTTAGGCTCAGGCCACCTCCTTCCCTTCTAAGGTAGTCACGGTCACTACGGAATCAATGTCGCCCGATGCCCCATGCTAGACCGGTGGCGGCGACATGCCCCCTTCCTTCATCAAGAGACGGACCGTCTCCCTGACGTGGCTGATTCGTTGAGCCGCCCCCTTGAGGAGCTGGTCCTTCGACCGGCTCACTTTTGCCAACCCCTGCTCCTGCGCCTTGAGGGCCGTGGCAGCAGCCAGACGCGGGACCACTTCCCATTCGTCCATGGTGCAGATGATGTTCTCGTCGCTGATGCCTCGTGCTTCGGCGCAGGCGGCGAGTTCCAACGCCGCCGCCATCGCCATCTCGTCGGAAATCGTGCGGGCCCTGACATCCAACGCTCCCCGGAAGATGCCGGGGAACACGAGGGAATTGTTCACCTGGTTAGGAAAATCGCTGCGGCCTGTCGCGACGATCCTGGCGCCGGCTTCCTTAGCCTCCCACGGCCAGATTTCTGGAACCGGATTGGCACAAGCGAATACAATAGCATCTCTCGCCATGGTCTTGATCCATTCGGGCTTGATGATCCCTCCTGCCGCGAAGGCAATGCAGACGTCCGCCCCTCGGAGCGTCTCAGGAATCCCACCCCGGAGACTCTCTCCGTTTGTTTCCACACAGACTCTCCATTGCTCGGCAAAAGCAGGATTGTCCCGATAGTCCGTACGATGGGTGCCGAGAATGCCTCCCACATCGCAAGCCACGATTGATGCCGGCTCCGCTCCCCGTGCTTTCAAGAAACGGTAGGTCGGGACGTTGGCTGCGCCCATGCCGATCATCGCGACCCGGAGCTTCTCAATCGATTTGCCGACGACCTTCAACGCATTGATCAAGGCGGCCAGCAGCACCGTGCCGGTTCCCTGCTGGTCGTCATGCCACACGGGAATCGAACAGGCGCGGCGCGCCTCATCCAACACACGAAAACACTTCGGCATGGCGATGTCTTCGAGGTTGATGCCGCCGAAGGAAGGCTCCAGCACTTTGACCGTGCGGACTATCTCGTCGGGATCTTTTGTGCTCAGGCAAATCGGCACCGCGTCCACGCCGCCCAGATACTTGAAGAGCAGCGCCTTGCCCTCCATGACGGGCAGCCCGGCCTCCGGTCCGATATCTCCGAGCCCGAGCACACGCGTGCCGTCCGACACGACGGCAATGCTGTTGGCTTTGTTCGTCAGCTCGTAGACGAGCTCCGGTTGTTGCTGAATGTCGCGGCAGGGAGCCGCCACGCCCGGCGTGTACCAGAGGGCGAAGTCGTCGAGGTTGCGAATCGGGCACTTGGGGAACGACTGAATTTTTCCCTTATAAAAAGCATGCAGGCGCCGCGACTCTTCAGCCGGCTTCTTGGCCTTGGCGAGCAATTCCTCTTTCGTGGGCATCAGCACACCTCTTCCTTAACGCACGATGAGCACTGAGCAGGGCGCATGCACCAGCACTTTTTCGGACACGCTGCCGAGCAAGAACCGTTTGATCGCCTTCACCCCGCGTGAACCGACCAGGAGGATCTGCGCTTGGTGCCGAGCCGCCGCATCGAGAATGGCAAAGGCGGGATCGCCATGCAGGAATTCCGTGACGATCTTATGACCGTTGCGCGCGCATTCTCCAGTCACAGTCCGAAGTAATTCTTGCCCCTTCTCCTCTACCGCGTGCTGTAACTCGGACCGCTCCGGCATACCGAACGGAATCCCCCATCGCTCCGATCGTCCCGAGGGCCACACGGTGACGATCGTCACCTCGGACAAGCCTTTGAAGGGACAACGAGCAAGAAACTCGACCGTCTTGTGCGCGGGCTCCGATCCGTCGATGGCGACCAGCACCCGTTCCAGCTTCGTCATCGGCGCTTTCACCACAAGGACGGAACAGGGCGCATAGGTCGCCACCTTCTGCGAGACGCCGCCGAGCAAAAACGAGGGGGTTGCCGTCATGCCACGCTGGCCGACGATGACCAGATCGGCCTGCGATTCTTCCGCCGTGTGAATGATGCCCTCCGCCGCATCCCCGCTGTCGGCAATCAACCGGATATGCCGGCACAACGGTTCCAACTCGGCTTTCATCTCATGCAGGACCTGCTCCGCGACTTCGGTCACTTCCCGGCGGTAGGTATCCAGATAGTCGGCCGGCATCATCGGCGAGATATACGCGTGCTTGAGCGCGTCTTCGTCGACCACGTTGAGCACGTC
>CAYZTJ010000259.1:0-3088 GCA_964481215.1 uncultured Nitrospira sp.
CCCATGCCCCCGGATCATCGTTCTGCGCTCAGCGTTCCGCGTTCATCGTTTCCCATGTCTCAACCTGAACCTCAGCCTCGCCCTGCTTCCGGCATGCCGCTCCGCATCAAGTTGACGCTCTGGTACGGCTCCGCCCTGGCGGCTGTCTTGATGAGTTTCGCCGTCGTGGTCTACGCCGTGATGGCGAAGGACCTCCGCGAGCAGGTGGATCGGCAGCTCGAAAACGCCGCCGTGGTCGCGGTCCGTTCGCTCCAGCAAAAGGGATTCGGCCCCTTCATTCAATTTGAAGACCTGTCCGACCAGTTTCCCGAGCTGGCGGTCGTCGACAAGTTCTTTCAGATCTTCAGTCCGACCGGCCGGATCACGATCCAATCGCCGAATCTCCGCACCCGCGATATTCCCTTGAGCCGGCCGTCGCTCGAATCCGCCTTCAAGGGCAAGACGACGTTCGAATCGGCCAAGTTCCCCGGCGAGTCGCCCATTCGCCTGATTTCCGTCCCCATCGTGCTGGATGGCACCCTCGTCAATATCGTGCAGGTCGGCACGTCGCTGGCCCCGATGGAGGAAGCGCTGCGCCGCCTGCTGGTCGTCCTGTTCTTCACCGGCCCGGCCGCATTGGGGCTCTCGCTCATCGGCGGCTGGTTTCTGGCGGGACGCGCCTTGCGGCCGGTGGATCAAATCGCCTCGGCCGCCCATCGCATCACCGCCAGCGATCTGTCCCGCCGTCTGCCGGTACCGGGGTCGGGGGATGAGATCGGCAGGCTGGCCACGACCTTCAACGACATGATCGCGCGCTTGGAGGCCTCCTTCCGGCAGATCCGGCAATTCAGCGCCGACGCGTCCCATGAGCTGCGCACCCCGCTGACCGTGATGAAGGGCGAGACCGAGTTGGCGCTGCGGCGATCCCGGTCGGCCGACGAGTACAAGGAGGTGCTGGAGAGCAATCTGGAGGAGATCGACCGGCTGAGCCGCATCGTCGACGAGCTCCTGTTCCTGTCTCGCGCCGATCTCGGGCAGGTCAAGCTCGAACGGCAGGCGGTGAAGCTCGACGCCTTGGTCACGGATCTCCAACGCCAGGCCTCCGTGTTGGGACAGGAACAGCAGATTCAGGTCACGCTGGGATTGGTCGAGCCGGTCGAGGTGGTAGGCGACGAGTGGCGGCTGCGCGAACTGCTGTTGAACCTCGTCGATAACGCGGTGAAGTATTCCCAGCCGGGCGGCACCGTGGAGCTCTCCCTCACCAAACAGGCCCCGATGGCCCGCATGTCCGTCGCCGACCATGGGATCGGTATTCCGCTCGACGCGCAGCCTCGCATCTTCGATCGCTTCTTCCGAGCCGAGAACGCGCGGACCCATTCCAAAAAGGGAACCGGTCTCGGCCTGGCCATGTGCAAGTGGATCGCGGACGCACACCAGGGCCGCATCGAAGTCGACAGCGTTCCCGGCGAATCTTCGCGGTTCACCGTCGTTCTTCCCCTCGCGCCGGCATCTCCTTAACGAATTCTAATCGCCCGCTAATTGCCTTCTCACGTTCGGTCGGTACCGTCCTGGTGTGCGCGCGGCATGCAGGAGATCGCGCGACAAACATCTTGACTCACTCACAGGAGGGTACGATGAATCGATTGTGGACCGAGCATAAGGTTGGACTGATGAGCGCGCTGCTGGCGCTCGGGCTCGTGGGGTTCTGGAGCGGAGAGCACGTGGCGACGTCCACCAGCTCCGCGGCCCCTGCCCCGACGGTCGCGGCCTCGGCGCCGCCGGCTTCCCAGACCATGCCGGGCTTTGTCGGCGTGGCCAAGGCCATCACGCCGGCCGTGGTGAACATTACCCCGGCCCAGGGCACGCAGACCAAGGGACGGCGGGAGCTGCGGGATCAGATGGAGGAGTTTTTCGGATTTCCCTTCGGCCCCAACAGACCGCGCACGCCTCGCGAACCGCGGGAACCGCGCGGCGGCGGCATGGGCTCCGGCGTGATCGTGTCGACCGACGGCTACATCGTCACGAACAACCATGTGGTCGACGGCGCGACCGAGGTCACCGTGACCCTGCCGGATAAGCGGGAATTCACCGGCAAGATCGTCGGGACAGACCCGAAGACCGACCTGGCTCTCGTCAAAATCGACGGCACGAGTCTTCCCTCGGCGAACTGGGGCGACGCGGGCTCCCTCCAGGTCGGCGAGTATGTGCTGGCGGTCGGCAACCCCTTCGGACTCAACTCGACGGTGACGCTCGGCATCGTGAGCGCCTTGGGACGCGGCCGCATGGGCATCACGCAGTATGAAGATTTCATTCAGACCGACGCGGCGATCAATCCGGGCAACTCCGGCGGCGCGCTGGTCAATGCCAACGGCGAGTTGGTCGGCATCAACACGGCCATTTACTCGCAGAGCGGCGGCAACCAGGGGGTCGGCTTCGCCGTCCCTTCCAGCATGGCCAAGCCCGTGGTGGAGAGCCTGATCAAGAACGGCAAGGTGGTCCGCGGCTATCTGGGGATCGGCATCCAAGACGTGACCCCGGATCTGGCCAAAGCCTTCGAGCTGGCTAGGAGCAAGGGCGTGCTGGTCAGCGATCTGGTCGAGGGCGGACCGGCGGACCAAGCCGGCCTGAAGCAGGGCGACGTCATCACCGACTTCAACGGCCAGCCCGTGGACGATCCGGCGGATCTCCAGCGGAAGGTCGCCCGCTCGACGGTCGGCGCCACGGCTCCGCTCCAGATCGTCCGCAACGGGAAGCCGGTGACGCTGACGGTGACGGTCGGCGAGCAGGCCGATCCGACGAACGTCGCCAAGGCCGACCGCGGCGGGGACGGATCGGCCCTCGCAGGCGTGGACGTGCAGACGCTGGATCGGGAGACCGCGAAGGAACTGGGTCTGAAAGGCGCCGCCCAGGGCGTGGTCGTCACCAACGTGGAAGCGGACAGCCGGGCCGAGCGCGCCGGGCTTCAGCGGGGCGATGTCATTCGAGAGATCAACCGGCAGCCGGTCCGCTCGGTGAAAGACTACGAGCAGATCGGCTCGTCGCTGAAGAAGGATCAGAACGCCTTGCTGCTCATCGAGCGGCGGGGGAACGCGCTCTTTCTGGCCGTGAA
>CAYZTJ010000260.1:0-1604 GCA_964481215.1 uncultured Nitrospira sp.
GACTACCAGGTGAATGGCGACATCGTGATGGGCAAGCACCAGATCCGCACCCGTTACCTGAACAACCGCCAGCGCACGCCGAACCTGTCGGATCCTCCGATCCCGACGTTCTCCGGCAGCGTCACCTATGACGTGCACAAGGCGGCCCTGACCGATGTGTGGTCGATCACCAATCGCTTGGTGAACGACTTCCGTCTCGGCTATACCCGCCAGATCAATGCTTTCACCGTTCCCGCAACGTTCGCTAACTTCCCGAACGCCTATGTGAACGAGTTGACCAACTTCCAGATCGGACCGGAAGGCAACTCACCGCAGGGCGGTGGTCAGAACGTGTATCAGATCATCGAACAGATGACCTATTCGCGTGGCGGACACACCTTCAAGTTCGGCGGCGAAGGACGGCGTTGGATCGCTCCGGGCGGTTTCCTGCCCCGTGGCCGTGGTGAATGGCAGTACTCGACGCTCTCGAACCTGGTGAGCGATACGGTGCCGATCGACTTCGCGAAGCGCGGAGCCGGCAGCGGCGCCACCGATGGCAACCAGACGGCGTTCTTCTGGTTCTTCCAGGATGACTGGAAGGTCACGCAGCGCCTGACCCTGAACCTGGGCGTCCGCTATGAGTGGTTCGGTATTCCGAACATGCTCAAGCTGCAGCCCCTGAATGCCATTGCGAACTGCCCCACCTGTATCGGCAAGTACACTCCGACGGGCTTCAATTTCGTGACGCCGAAGTCGGACATCAACAACTATGCTCCTCGCCTGGGCTTCGCATGGGATCCGACCGGCAGCGGCAAGTGGTCGATCCGTGGCGGCTTCGGCATCTCCTACGACGTGATCGCGCAGAACTTCCCGTCCCTGCAGCTGCCTCCGCAGCTTCAGTCCGAGCAGGATCCTGACATCACGTGCGGATTGCCCAGCCGTCCGGCATGGTGCGCGGGTTACAACTCCGCCACGTATGCAGGCGGCGGCAACACCGGCCGGGGCTTCCTGGCGGGTGGCGGTCTGCTCCAAGTGAACATTCCTCCGGCGAACCAGGCTGAAGCTCGTGGTGCCACGCAAGGCATCATCTTCGACCAGACACAGCCGAAGGTGTACACCTGGACGGGCAGCATCCAGCACGAGCTGTTCAAGAACACCAGCGTGGAAGTGCGGTACCTCGGTACCCGCGGCGCGCAGTTGTTCGCCCAGACGCAGCTGAACGCGCAGACGGCATTTGCCCGCGGCGCGGCTCCGCTGCCGGTGTACTTCGCCACTTCGGCGGTACCGGCCACGTTCACGGCCACGGCCCCGACGCTGGCGGCGTTCAATGCCGTCGCGGCGAACCGTCCGTTCCAAGCGCAGGGATTCCTGGGCGGCGTGACGGGCTTTACCACGAATGCGGAGAGCATCTATCACTCCGGTTCGATCGACGTCAACCATCGCATGACGAAGGGCCTGTCCTTCCGTGCGAACTACACTTGGGCGCACAACATCGACAACGGAACGAACGAGCTGTTCAGCAGCTTGGTCAACCCGCGTCGTGCGGAAGACGGCTACGATCAGGAACGTGAGCGTGGCCGCTCGGTGCTGGACATCCGGCACAAGGGTGCGATCTCCTGGGTGTA
>CAYZTJ010000260.1:1704-3079 GCA_964481215.1 uncultured Nitrospira sp.
CGAACGCGGGCTGGGTCCGCGCTCGTGCCGGCGCCCTGACCAACGCTGGACGCAACACCCTGAGCAGCCCTGGACGCAACAACTGGGATATGAGCTTCTTCAAGAATACGTACTTCGGCGAGAAGACCTTCCTCCAGTTCCGCGTGGAGATGTTCAACATCTTCAATCACCGTAATTTCAGCTTCTCGAACCCCGGTGTGTTCCCGGTCGTCGGCATCGATGACTCGGCGATCAACGCTGCGGGCTACGCTCGCGTTGCGGATGCAAACTTCCTCAACGAGAAGCAGCTGAACGGCGGTGGCCGCGTCATCAACCTGGGCTTGAAGTTCGTGTTCTAGTCCAGCCAACCTGCTTCAACCTTGCGGGAGCCTTCGGGCTCCCGCTTTTTTATTCCCGAAAAGTGATTTAAGCTGCTGGGACCCGAATGACACATCGAAAAACCTCCGCTGCCTGCCTGCTGCTTCTTTGTCTGGTCGTCTGGAATCCCGAACTGCTGGGGCAGACGAGCTCCCGCCCACCCGCCAAGGGAACAGGCGGCCCGGCGAAGGCGATACCCAACCCACTGAAGGCGGTGGATGCCGTCCTGGAAGAAGCGATCGCGAACAGGCAGATACCCGGTGCGGTGCTGTTGATCGGGCACGATGGGCGCGTGGTCTATCGCAAGGCGTATGGCTATCGGTCGCTGGAGCCGACCTCCGAGCGGATGACGCTGGAGACGGTGTTCGACGTGGCGTCGCTGACCAAGGTGGTGGCGACGACGCCAAGCGTGCTCAAGCTCTTCGAAGAAGGCCGCTTCCGGCTGAATGACCCCATCGCGCGCTACATCCCAGAGTTCGCCAAGAACGGCAAGCAGGACATCACCATCCGCCAGTTGATGACCCACCATTCGGGACTCCGCCCTGACGTGGACCTGAAGCAGCCGTGGAGCGGCAAGCAGACGCTGTTCAACATCATTGCCAACGATGAGAAGCAGACCTTTCCGGCGAACTCGCAGTTCGTCTACAGCGACATCAACTACGAGATGCTGGGCTTTCTGGTGGAGAAGCTGTCCGGGATGCCGCTCGACCAGTATGCGGCGAAGAACGTGTTCACGCCCCTGGGCATGCGACGGACCCGCTTTCTGCCGCCGGCCAGCTGGAACCCGGACATTGCGCCCACAGAGTACGAGAACGGTGTGATGCTGCGCGGCGTGGTGCATGACCCAACGGCGCGGAGGATGGGAGGCGTAGCCGGGCATGCGGGCCTCTTCTCCACAGCGGGAGACTTGGCGAAGTATGCCCAAGCGCTGCTGAGCAAGAAAAAGGTGCTTTCGCCGTTGACGATCGAGAAGATGTCGACGCCGCAGCAGCCGGTGACCTCGACCGCCCAGCGCGGC
>CAYZTJ010000261.1:0-3019 GCA_964481215.1 uncultured Nitrospira sp.
CGCATGGCGGCGGTTGTTGCAGTCGTGAACCGAGGGCCGGCAGGCTTTGATTCGGTTGTGGCGTCCGGTCAATGTGCCGCCGGCTCTTTCGATGGCATGGGCTCAACCCGGACATAACTTCTGTCTGTTGGTGCCATGTTTGTTTTCATTGGCGGTCCTTTCGGAGCCCGCAATCCAGCGGATAGACAGCAATGCCATTCATGGGATCTCATGCGGATCAATCCGTTCATCGTCAGGTGCCACAAATGAACCCGTACATCATCGAACAGAGCAGCGAAGCCGAAGCTGAACTAAACTCGTTTCTTGACGAGCGGATCTACGAGTTCAATGTCCAGAGTACCGGGCTCGGCGACGGAAGGCTCTTCAGCAGCGTCATCAAGGACGAGTCCGGCAACGTCATTGCCGCCATAAACGGCCACACCTGGGGCGGGTGCTGCCACATAGTGCATCTCTGGGTCCATGAATCGAAGCGTCGACACGGAATAGGCCGCGCACTGCTCCAGTTAGCCGAGAAAGAGGCCATTGGCCGCGGATGCACGCAGGCGCTGGTCTTCACGCACAGCTTCCAGGCGCCCGCTTTCTACGAGCGCCTTGGGTATCTGCGGCAAGCCTCGATCCCAGACTATCCGAAGGGTCATGCGCAGCATGTGTACCTCAAGCAGTTCGGGACCGATGGTAACACCTAGCCCGTTTGTCGATCGGGCCTCCACCGGCCATTGCCTGCCTTTCATGCAAGACCTCGCCAACCGCCGCGGGTAAGGATCGGGAAACGCCCGCCATCAGGTCCGTTTCATGCCCGCGAACTGACATGCCCGGAAGCTCGGCTGGCGGCTGAGCGTGACCCAACGCGGAAACTCTCGGGGGGCAGGTCAGCATGCGTCATCGGATGAAGGGGAGATCTACGAGATGACCCGAGACGGCGTTGCCGTACAGAATTACCTCAATATTGTCGCCGGGCGCGCAATTCGTGGACACCAAGGCAAATCCGATGTTCCGCCGGAGGCGGTACGACCAGACGCAGTTCGTCATGTCGCCGACTTTCCGATCTTCCCGCCTGACCGCGAACCATTCGAAGGGTGGCTCCGCGGGCTCTTCCCCTTCAAGCACGATCCCAAGTTGATGACGCTTCGGTCCTTCAGTCTGGATGCGGCGCAGGGCTGCAATTCCTATGACCTCGTCCGCCACTTCGACATTGACATACTTGCCCAAGCGCACCTCGAATGGGTTTGTGGCGTCGTCGGTGTCGCCGCCATAGGAGAGAAGCCCACTTTCGATGCGTTCGCAGTTGTTCGGGTTGCCCGGTCCGATACCCCAAGGCCTGCCGGCTTCCCGGACGATATTCCAGAGCTTTGTGCCTTTTGATCCATCCATGAGGTAGAGCTCGAAGCCGCCTTGCTTGGACCAGCCCGACCGCGCGACGACGACGGGAATGCCCTCGATCCTGGTTTCTCGGAACCAGAAGGGACGCAAACCCCGCACCCACTCGCCGACGACCGAGGCAACCACCGCCTCCGCCTTCGGACCCTGCACCGCCATGGGGGAAACATCCGGCTCCGTGACCTCGACATTCAGCTTTCTCTCGGCGGCGACGGCGCGCGCCCAGAACAGAATGTTGGAGTCCGCTATCGACAACCAAAACAGGTCATCGGACAATTTCAGCATGATCGGATCATTGATCAGCGTGCCCGCATGATTGCAGAGCGCAACATACTTGCCTTGCCCTTCACTGCATTTCGTGAGGTCCCGCGTGCTGAGAATCTGTGCAAGCCGGCCCGCGTCCGGCCCGCGCAGTTGAACTTGCCGTTCGACCGCGACGTCCCATTGCGCCACGCCGTTTATGAGCCGCCAGTACTCGCCTTCTGGATCGCCATAGCCCGTGGGCATGAGCATCCGATTGTAGATCGTAAAACTCGCCACCCCGTCGTTCCGTGTCGCCTCGAAAAACGGCGAGGGGCGCAGGCGCGTGGAAGGCGCGATGCCAAACATCTGTCGGGTCATTGTTCGGAGGCCTCCGTGGTCTCAGCAATCGCCGGAATTGAAAGGACCGGGATGGCGATTGCAAGCCTGTTGCTGGACTCGTATCTCTCGTTGACTGCTCCGGGGTCCGACTTGATTCCTAGGCCGTCAGTCATCCGCCGCACAGAATCAGATTGATCCGTCTATTTCTCGAGCTGACTTGGCTGACATGCCGCTATGAAATCGGTCAACGAGGCGATGCTGTCCGGGTCGCCGGCGATCTCGCGTTTGGCGAAATCGATGGTGGCGACTTCGTGATCATCGAAGATCTTGAGCAGCGGTAGATCCGACTCCGGCGCCACGCGCCGCAAGGCGGCAAACTCCTCGAGAAATATCGGGAACTTTGTGGCGACACTTGTCATGTAGTCTTGCCACGTCGATGTGACACACTGCTCGGCTTCAAGCGATCCGATCCTGTGCAACTCCGCATCGCTGCGCGGACGCAGCCCATGTTTGTCAAGAAGCGGGCGCACGCAATCAACGACGCAGCGCTCCATCTTCGACAACAGGTGCATGGCTCGATCCGAACGAGGCGCGGGAAATCTTCGGGCGAGGCCAGCAAAGAAGGCTTCACCTATGACTTCCTCCTCATAGAAGAGCAGCAGGGTGGCCAGGTACTCCGAGGGATCTTGCGGTTTGCGCGGCACGTCCGGCCCTCATCTTGCCCGATATTGGCGGAGTTCCACCCTGAAAACGCCGGATCGACGCCGGCCTGTGTCGGTTCTTGCGGCGGCGGGAGGGGAGATTATTGCATTTGCGGATATTGATCTAGCGATAACGGGAACCTGTAGAAAGCCTGCGGCATCGGCCGCGAGACGCCGCATCGTTCGACCAGGCGGAAAAGCGCGCGCGCCATCCCTTGAATTCGGCGCGCCGAGAGTATACCGTCCAGACGGTACAGTACCGGAAGGACAGCCGATGGCGCGGGCGGGGACGGCGGACCGGATTATCGATGCGGCGGAGGCGATCGTCGAAGAGCATGGCGTCGCCGCGCTGACGCTGG
>CAYZTJ010000262.1:0-3018 GCA_964481215.1 uncultured Nitrospira sp.
CGCAGTTCAGCGCGTTGATGATCATCTTGCGGTCGACCGGCCCGGTGATCTCGACCCGGCGATCGAGCAGATCCTTGGGCAGCGGCGCCACCGTCCAGTCGCTCTCGCGGATCTTCGCCGTCTCCTTCAGGAAATCCGGCTTCTCGCCGGCATCCAGCCGCTTTTGGCGCTCGACCCGCGCCGCCAGCAGCTCCTCGCGGCGGCCGTTGAAGCGGCGCTGCAGGTCGGCGACGAACTCGAGCGCCGGCCGGGTCAGCACCTTGTCGAAGCCGGGCTTGATCGCGCCGTCGATCGCCACGCCCGCCGGGAGGTCGAGAGTTGCCATGTCGTTTCCCCTGCCTGATGAAATTTCCGTTGGTTCAGCGGTTTAGCGCGCCCCGCCGCGGGCAGGCCAGCGCCAATTGCTGAATTCCCGTCCGCACTGAGCGGAACGGGGGCCGGGGATCGAGGAGAGCGGGTCAGAAAATTGCCGGCATCGGACGGGCCGTCGACCGGGGCGTCTCTGTCCGCGACTCTGCCCATGATCGTAGACAACGCCGTCATGTCTACGATCATGGACATTGTCGTATTGTCTACGATCGAAGACATGCCTATACTGTCTACGATCATGGACACGAATGACCCGGTAACCTCCGGAGGTAATTCCGCGTGGAAGTGCGCACACCCGCAGACATCGTCAACTTGATCGTTCAGGCCCGACGCACCCGGGGTCTCACCCAGGTCGAGCTCTCCCGACGGGCGGGAGTCAGCCGGGCCTGGTTGGCATCGGTCGAGGCCGGCAAGCCGAGAATGGATGCCGGCCTGATCCTTCGAACGCTTGCGGCGCTCGGCATACTCCTGACCGCGGAAACTGGCGCTCGAAGGGTTGGAAAGCGCAAGGCGACGAAGGCCGGACATGTGACACCCGTCGACATCGACAAGATCGTCGAATCGGCCAGGAAGCACACGACCCATGGTTGACCGGTCCACAACCGACAGGCTCGTTGCGATCGCCGAGGACAGCATCCTCGGCGAAATCAGAACGACGAAGAACCGCTTGAGCCTGGTGTATGCCGGCAAATGGCAGAACGACCCCGATGCCTATCCGCTTTCTCTGTCCATGCCCTTGACTGCAACAGAATATGGCCATTCTCAAATCGAGCCTTGGCTATGGGGATTGCTTCCCGACAACGAAGCGATCCTGAGCGGATGGGGGAGACGCTTTCACGTCTCGCCTCGCAATCCGTTCGCCCTTCTCTCCCATGTGGGCGAAGATTGCCCTGGTGCCATTCAACTCATTGCGCCGGACAAAGTGGACGGCATCCTGGAGCGGCCCGGTCAAATACAATGGTTGACCGAGGCCGAAATCGCGCAGCGCCTCAAGGTACTGAAGCAAGATCCGTCGGCGTGGCGTGCCGCGCACGACACCGGCCAGTTCAGCCTCGCAGGTGCTCAACCCAAGACCGCCTTCATCCATCGGAACGGCCGTTGGGGCATTCCCTCGGGTCGAATTCCGACAACACACATATTCAAACCGCCCAGCGACGCGTTCCATGGTCATGCCGAGAATGAGCACGTGTGCCTCCGTCTCGCCGGCATGCTCGGCTTTCCGGTTGCAGAATCGCGGGTTCTCCAATTCGAGAAGCAAGTCGCCATCGTGGTCACCCGGTACGATCGAGTTGCATTTGGAAGCACACTAAGGCGCGCCCATCAGGAGGACATGTGCCAGGCGCTTGCTTGCCCACCAACGAGCAAGTACCAAAATCAGGGAGGACCGAGCGCGAAAGACATCATTGATCTCTTGAGAGTGCATTCGGGCAACCCCCAGGAAGACGTCTGGACCTTCGTTCGCGCCCTGGGGTTCAACTGGCTGATCGGCGGAACGGACGCGCACGCCAAGAACTATTCGATGCTGATCGGCGCCGGCGGCAGGGCCCGGCTCGCCCCGTTGTACGACGTGACAAGCATCCTTCCCTACGACTTAGATCGCCGGAAACTGAAACTCGCGATGAGTATCGGTCGCGAGTACCTCCTGGAGCATGTCGATTGGCGCAAATGGGCGAGGTTCGCCGAGCAGATGCGTTTGCCGACCGAGCGCCTTCGCCAGGAGCTTCGCGACCTTGCCCGGCAACTTCCCGATGCCCTCGCGCAGATCGCGCGTTCGGCTCGCGCGGAAGGCCTCGGCGCGGTGGCACTTGCCGGCATCACCAACGCATTGGAGGAAAGAGCCGCCCGATGCCTGGAGGAGTTGTCGTAGAGCTTCTTTGCAGGCGAATCGTCATATACCCATCATTTTGCAGAACTTCGAAGATCTGCTTGTGGCCTCGCCATGCTTCGCATTGAACGCGCCTGTGATATGTACCTTGCGCAGGAAGCGTGTCTGCTTGTTGTTGATCAGCTCTCTGTTCTTCTGGAGGGCTGTAGCTATCAGCCAGTCCTCGACGAAGTTCAGGACAGACGAACCGCCCTGCCTCCTCGAAGGCTTCCTCAGTTTGCCGCCATCTGTAAGCCACGGAAGCAAGAACAGTACGGGAGTACCCTTCGTTGAGGCGAGAACCACGTTGTACTTCGTCATATTTGAGTGATTCATTGCCTCTCGAAAAATGGATCGTCGCAAAGACTGTCCAGCGTAGTAAGGCGTAATGCCCTGAAGAGGTCGACGGCCCCTCCACCCACGGCGAGCACCGACATCAAGAAAGTGGGCGATTTCGCACCGCCTAAATCTTGTCTACGCTGACCTTCAGACCACAGAAGGAAGTCTCCACATGAACGCCCCCGCCGCCGCCGCCAGGCCGAAGGCCCGCCCGCCTCGCCCCGACCTCGACGCCGAGCTGAACAACCTCGCCATGTCGAAGGAGAGCCAGCCGCTGTTCGACGCGGTGAAGGCGCACATCGAGGAGAACGTGGCGCCGATCATCGAGCCGTTCTTCAAGCTCGGCGAAGGCCGCAAGGAGCGCTGGAGCTGGGCGCCGGGCCAGCTCGAATTGCTGGAGAAGGCCAAGGACAAGGCCAAGGCGGCGGGGCTGTGGAACTTCTTCC
>CAYZTJ010000263.1:0-3011 GCA_964481215.1 uncultured Nitrospira sp.
GCGATTGCCGCCCTGTGGTAATTGCCCGGTTTGTTTGATCTTGGGGGGGACCCGTGCTATCGTCACTTTGCGATTGACCGCTTCAGGGCCGAGCGGTAAACCGCAGAGCAGAGGGGCCCGATACGGATATTGCCTGTCGAGTGGAAGCTGGCCGGATCGATTCTGTGACCGTGGTACCGTCGGTGATGCGACGCCCGTCCGACATCCTCCCTCCATTCCCTCGTCCCCGGACAATATCCCCAGCCGCGTAGGAGGTTCGCCGTGGGAACGAAACTGTACGTGGGTAGTCTTCCCTATTCCACCACTGAGCAAGAGTTGCAGCAGCTCTTCTCCCAACATGGCGCGGTGGCGTCGGCCAAGGTCATTACCGACCGCTACACCGGGCAATCGCGGGGCTTTGGATTTGTGGAAATGGCCTCAGCCGATGACGCGCAAAAGGCCATCACGGCACTGAACGGGGCTCCGCTCGGCGGGCGCACCCTGGTGGTGAACGAGGCGCGGCCCCAGGAAAAACGGTCATTCGGCGGAGGCGGGGGAGGCGGCGGCGATCGCAATCGCTGGTAACAGGCAGGTCGGCTCGCCGCATGGCGACCCGACGTCCCGAGAGACGACTGTAATGAAGGGCTGCAGGGCGCAACCTGCAGCCCTTCTTGTTTCTTCCCTTGACACGGTCGCGCCGACCGGGTTCTATAGACGGCATGTGCGCCCGTAGCTCAGTTGGATAGAGCGCCGGGCTTCGAACCCGTAGGTCGCAGGTTCAATTCCTGCCGGGCGCACCAGTCCCGCCTCAGCCGCATGCTCTCCCATTGAGGCCTGACGCTTCCCGGGCCTGTCGAGCCGCTGGACTCATAACTTGACTTATACTTGACTCATTTGTACCCTGGGGTATGGCCTATGAACCCGCGTTCACCATCACCCCCCGCCTGCTCTCCTTGCTCGAAGAGATCGCCGCCTTTCGCGAGCGCATTCTCACCGCGACCATCCAGGTGGCATGGATGCCGGCCCTCCAGAAAGACGCACGGGTCCGCAATACACACAGTTCCACGGCCATCGAAGGAAACCCCCTCACGCTGGAACAGGTCCGGTTGTTGGAGGAAGGCCAACCGTTGCCGACTCAGCCTCAACGCGCGCGCCGCGAAGTGCTGAACTACCTGGCCGGTCTTCGGTTTATCGAACGGCATGCGCGCAAACGACGGATCACCCATGAGGATATTCTCCGGTTGCATGCCGTCATGGCCTCGGATGTCATGGATCAAGGCGATGCAGGCCGGTACCGCGAGATCCGGGTTCGGGTCGGTCGGTATTTGCCACCGGCCCCGGAGCTGGTCTCCGGTCTCATGGCCGAACTCTTAGAGTGGTGGAACGCCCGCTCCGTGACATGGTCACCGGTGCTCTCCTCGGCGATCATTCATTACCAGTTCGAAGCCATCCATCCATTCGCGGACGGGAACGGACGGACCGGGCGGGCGCTTGCCCTGTGGGAACTCTACCGGCGGGGATTTGATACGCATCACATTTTCTCGATCGATGAAATCTATTGGGAAAACCGGCCGCGCTATTACGCGGCCTTGGACGCCGTGCGAACACAGGGAGGGGATCTCACCGGATGGCTCGAGTACACCGCCGGAGCGCTTCACCTGACGCTGGAGCGAGTCTGGCTGCGCATCCAACAGTTGAGCGCGGGGGGCGGCCGCAAGAAACTCGTGTTGCGGCCCAAACAGGAACAACTTCTTCGACTCCTGAGAGACCGCCAAAGCCTAACCCCGGTCCAAATCCGGGAAGGGATCGGGGTCTCGAAACAGGGAGCCTTAGACCTTCTCAAGCCCTTGATCGAAGCCGGTCTGGTGCAGCGGATTGGCACCAGAAAATCGGGACGCTATATGCTGGCGTCAGCTCGGACCTTGGCGTCAAATTAGTTCGCGCGAGCAACAGGAGACGGAGGAAACCCCCGGCCTATGAGCTCGGCACGCCGATCAGAGCCGAGTCAGATTTCCCCGACGATCTGGCAGAGTCCGGGTTAGCCACCGACCTCTGACAGTATGACTTCGAAGCCGGCTGACGCGACTGAGCGCCGACGGCTAGGAGGAACAGGCCCTGCGTTGCAGGGCTGCCAGCAAAGTCGCCGGGCCGGAGGTCAATTCCTGCCGGGCGCACCAGTCCCGCGGTCCCCACCATGCCATAGCAGGATGTTCAAAAAGGTCTTCCAGCAAGGCCGCAGGGAGCCCGGGGACCGAGGCGTACCGGGGACCCGTTGCCTTCAAATGCAACGGGTGAATACGTCGCAGGGAGACGGGCGACTGAGAACGCGGCTGGAAGCCGTTTTCAACATCCTGCCTAAGGTCCGAAGCGGAAGCCGAACAACAGCGTCACACTCGTAGAGTCGCGCTCATTCACGGATGGCGAGAGATCGATATTGTGCAGATTAAAGAGCAGCGTGTTGGCCAGGGCCAGTTTGGGGGTCAGCTGGTATTCGGCCGAGACGCCGATGGGAATCCAGTAGCTGGTGTCGTTCCGGTCGATGCGGCCGGGCCCTGAATACTTGTCCAAATCCGCGTGCAGCAACCCGACGCCCGCAAAGGGCACCAGGTTCACGTTACCCATGCGGTAGTGATACTTGGCGGTCGCGGCAAAACCGATGTTGGTGAGATCGCCGCCCGGCGTGAAGAGGGACATGGCCCCGATGGAGAAGGCCCGATCGACGTAATAGTCGAGGCTGAAGCTCATGGCGAATCGCGTGCCGTCGGAGGTCCCGCTCCAAAAGCCGATATCGGTCCCGAAGCCGAAGCGATTGGACAGACTCTCCGCCGCCGCCGGATATGGCAGCGCGAGAAGCCAGAGGCCGACCGTCACGCCCGCGACCCATACGCTTCCGCTTCGCCTTCTCCGCTCCATGAGACTGCTCCTTCCTCGCCGACTCGGGTCGACGCCGCTCCAACGGATGGGGCGAATCTATCACAGGCCCCCCGGACCGACAAGCCGCCCGCGCGGCGCCGGATGACGCGCAAGACAGT
>CAYZTJ010000264.1:0-3010 GCA_964481215.1 uncultured Nitrospira sp.
GCAGTCTGCAAAACTGCGATGCAGCGGTTCGAACCCGCTCGGCGCCTCCAAACCTTCTTCCTGATCTTTCACGAGCTTCTGAGTTTTCCCCTCTCGTGTCTGTGACAGTCTGAATTTGGTTCTCCCGGTTCTGACCGACCTCCCTTCACGTAAGCCGTTATCTATTTCCATCTGCTCAGAACTTAACCGGCGGATGCGCGGGTGCATCGTGGGGGGATGAGGGGGGTGTCGTGAGACTCCCCCAGACCTCTGGCCTCATTCCCTGCCGGAGATTGACGGAGTCCAAGAGTAGTACTATACTTGCCAAGTACTACTATTCAGATGGAGGTAGGAATGCAAGAATCCACGATGACCCGGAAGGGGCAGGTCACGATTCCCAAGGCGATTCGCGACCGCCTTGGTGTGAAAGAAGGGGAAAAGGTCCTCTTTGTGATGAGGGGCGAAGAAGTAGTCTTGAAGGTCGTGAAAGGGACCATTCTCGATCTCCGGGGATCGGTTCAGCCATCCGCGCGTCCCGAGGACTTTGACAAGATCCGTCAGTCGGTGAAGCACGCGGTCGGAAAGAGGGTGGCCGGGCATGGCTAGCCTCTTCGTTGACACCAATGTGTTTCTTCGCTTTCTGACCAACGACGACCCGGCCAAGGCCAAACGGGCCGAAACGCTCTTTCGTGATGCCATGCGCGGCAAGATCAGGTTGGCCACGAGTCTCCTGGTCATTGCTGAAATCATCTGGACGCTAGAATCCTTCTACAAGCTGGACAAGCCGGATATCGCGGCCAAGGTCGAGAAGATCCTGAACACCCCCAATTTGGACTGTCCCGAAGCACCACTCATCTTCATGGCTCTCGATCTGTACGTCCACGAGAACATCGACTTCGTGGACGCCTACCACGGCTTCTACATGCGAGAGCAGGGATTCACGCAGATCCTCACCTACGATCGCAAGCACTTCGCCCGTATTCCGTGGGTGCAAATGGCGGAACTGTGAGGTATGGTTATGGGGCGGGGTATGCCTCCGCTATCGAGAAGCTGACTTCGAGAAGTTGACCTGCCGGAAGTCCGGTTGTTAGAATGGTCCCTAGTTTCGCAGGCTTACCCCTCGGCGGCCCAGTCCCGCCGGTCACCATATAGTGGATAGGAGTCAGGGATGGCGGTTCCAGTCTCGCAGATGTGGACGGTGGCGTCCTATGTCATTGGAAAGCGGCTTCGAGGCGTTGAGCGGTACCCCCTGGTCCTGATGCTGGAGCCGATTTTACGCTGCAACCTGGCTTGTGCCGGGTGCGGCAAGATTCAATATCCCGACCATATCCTGGACAAGCAACTCACCCCCGAGCAGTGCTGGGGGGCGGCCGAGGAGTGTGGCGCGCCCATCGTCAGCATTCCCGGCGGGGAGCCCTTGATTCACCCTCGGTTGCCGGAGATCGTGCGCGGCCTGGTGGCGCAGAAACGCTATGTCTACGTCTGTACCAACGCCATTCTGCTGGAGCGCAAGCTGGCGGAGTTTACGCCCTCCAAGTACCTGACCTTCAGCATTCATATGGATGGCCTCAAAGACGAGCACGACCTCGCCGTCTGCCGCGACGGGGTCTACGAGGTGGCGGTGAAGGCGATCAAGGCGGCCTTGGCCAAGGGCTTCCGCGTGACGACGAATACGACACTGTTCGATGACGCCAATCCGGAGCGGGTACGGACCTTTTTCGATGAGATGATGAAGTTGGGCGTGGAGGGGATGATGGTCTCCCCCGGCTATAGCTATCAAAAGGCCCCCGATCAGAAGAATTTCTTGAAGCGGAATCGCACGCGACAGCTCTTCGCCAAGATCCTCAGCGAGCGGAAGGCGGGCTGGCGCTTCAATCAGTCGCCGCTCTTTCTGGAATTTCTCATGGGCCGCCGGGACTACCAGTGTACGCCCTGGGGCAATCCCACCTACAATGTGTTTGGCTGGCAGAAGCCCTGCTACCTCCTCCAGGAAGGCTATGCCAAGACCTTCCGCGACCTGATGGAAGGCACCGAATGGGATCGCTACGGCACCGGGCGTAACGAGAAGTGCGCGGACTGTATGGTGCATTGCGGCTATGAGGCTTCCGCGGTGGCGGACACCTTCGGCTCCTGGTCCGGCTTCGGCCGAACGGTGAAAGCGACGCTCATGCCGAACGCGGGCTGACCGCGGCCTTGTTTCCCTAATTGATCACGCGTCACTGATCACGGTTCTTGTGACTGATTCCAAAACGCACACCCCGGAACAGCTCGCGCTCGAGGGGCGGACGTTCCGCCCCGGTTCCCCGGCCGAGCTGGCCGAGGCCATTGAGCAGGCCTTCGACTACCGGGGCGATGTCACGCTCACCCTGCGCTCCGGCCGGTCCATCGAGGGCTATCTCTTCAATCGAATCGCGACGGGCCCGGTCCCAACCGTGCAGTTCTACCCGCAGGACCAGGCCGGCGCCATCGACATTCCCTATTCCGAGATCACGGCGATCGCCTTCTCGGGAGAGGATACGGCGTCCGGCAAGTCCTGGGAGGCCTGGGTTTCCAAAAAGGAGAACCAGCGGCGCGAAGACGCGCAACGGGCTGAGGCCGAGGCCCGCGCCCGAGGTCATCTGTAAGCTGTTGAAAAAGGCCGCCAGATGGGACCGGCCGAAGTACGAACGATGAGCGATGAATGAGGATCCGGCGAGACTGCGAGACGAGCGCGAACGGCGAGAAGAGTTCGCCTCCGCGTCACGCCCATCCCGCTTTTCTCGCTCGTCCCGCTGCCTTCCCGCTCAGCGTTCCGCATTCATCGTTCCACGTGTGGGCCCTTGTTCCCCGCGGCCGCGATGCGAAGAGGCGCGTCTCGGCGCGCCGGGGTGAGCGGGTGACGTAGCGACTGTTTTGACCAGCCTACGGAGATTCGCTGTAGCGCCGGTCCCCGTGCCTATCGCCTCTCCGGTTCAGTTACGTATCCGCCAGAGACCCGCCCAAAATTGCTTTGACAAGCCAAAACGGTCTGTGCTAGAAAAGTCCGCCCTAA
>CAYZTJ010000265.1:0-3005 GCA_964481215.1 uncultured Nitrospira sp.
CCGGATGATCCTTCGCCCCCTCGACCCGCACCACCCGCCCGCCCTCGACATGGGCGACCCACGAACAGCTGTCCTGGCAATCCAGGGGGCAGCAGCCTTTGATGGTGTGGGCGTGCATCATGGTGGCAACCTCTCGAGCGGGCGGCGGGCGTCCGCCAAATACTTGTGCAGAATCGAAACCTGAACGGAAGGATCAAGGTGGCGCCGCCCTTGATCTCACGTCACCACACCCGCGCCTGCACGCGCAGGACGACAGTCAAGGAAAGTGTGATCTTACATTTTCTGGCGGACGCTCTCCGGCTCGATCATATCAGACTCGGTGGCGCACTGACACTCACATCCATCACTTTGCTCGATCCTCGACTCCGATCCCCGTTTGCGCAAGAGAACTGGGCGCCCGAGGCGGGCTACGAAATTGGCACCGAACGGGCAGCAACTAGGAAGGATGTCTCTCATCTCAGAAATCCTGCATAACTCGGAAGGTCAGGACATCCGCAGGATCAGCTCCTCCGCTAGATTGAAGAGGGCCCTTGCCTCGTCGCGATTCCGGTCGAACAACCGCTTAAAGCTGCGGGCGCAGTTGGCGTGCGGCGCCGTCGGGCGCAAAAAAGTCGATGCGACGTCGGCTGCCCTTGCTATACCCGCCGCCGCTTTCTCCAATTGCGGATAAAGAGCCAGAATGCTCCGCGCGCGGTCTCGGATCAGCGACTTGCGGGTCAGCACGTTGTCAAGGTCTAACAGGTGAATGGTCACGAGCGCGCGATGGCGGTCGTGGCCTGATCGCGCCACCGGCCGGGGCGAAACTCCGTAAAACGAGATCAAGGACTCTGGATCGCTGTCGATGCGACCGAGCGGGTAGATCAGAAGAGGCTTCTCCTCGCGCAGCTTGCTCGGATCTTCGCCCGCCAGATCATAGGTTCCAGCAATTGGGAAGTAGTCTCTCTTCAGCACTTGGTTGCAGGGACCGCAGGCCGCCGAATAGTTGAGGGGATGGTAGGCCAGGAGATGGTAGCCCTTGCCGGATGGCGGCCGGCTGACCTTGACTCCAGCCGCGGCGAGTTCCTTCGGAACGGGCCAGGGCTTGACGTTGCCCTTCGGCCGGAAATGCTCCACGTCCTGTTCACCCTTGCCGTGGGTATCCGATTCCAGCTGGCGTTCGCAAAAGGCGCATTTCGAGTCGCCCTGCAGGCGCATGTAGACGGGCTTCACCTCGCTCCAGATCGACACCTCCTCCGCATACCGGCCGAGCTTGCGAAACCGCTCCGTCCGGTCGGCGGCCCGCTTCAGCCAACCCGGGCGGTGCGCTTCGATCGATTTGCGCAGCGCCGGCGCAGTAACATCGTAGCGGATCATGAACCCGCCTCCAGCCCGCGGCTCATTTCCTCAAGCAAGCGCTTCGCCGCATTCGTATCACCCTCGCGCGCGCGCAGGGTGAGCGACTTCAACTGGCGCTCCTTCCCAGGCGCCCGGGTCGAGTCGAGGCCGAAGAACTCCGTCAGCAGGACCTGGTCGGCATCGAGGCCGTGCACCGCCGATTCCACGCGCTTGGCCACGCTGGACTGGCCCTTGCTCGGGGCCATGACGATGATGTTCATCCATTCCAGCGAACCCACGACCAGCGGGCTGTGCGACGTGACAATGAACTGCAGCTTGGGCAGCGCCCTGGCGAGCGTCGGCAGAGCCGTCAGCTGCCATCTCGGGTGCAGATGAAGATCGATCTCGTCGACCAGAACGATGCCGCGGTTGTCCACCAGTTTCTTGCCGCTCGGACATGTCATGCAGACGTGATAAAGGAGATCGCCGACCCAGCCGAGGAAGGCGCGATATCCATCCGAGAGTGCCGGGAACGGCACGCTCAGTCCGCCGCGGTCGAACAGGTATTCGCCCTGATCGAGCCGGCCGCTGAACCGGTAATGGCCGCGGCCGACCAGGGCGTTGATCAGGCCGGCGACCTGCTTGTAGCGGCCGGGGTTGCGCTGACTGAACTGCGGCAGCCACGCGTTGAGCGGGATCAGCGAATAGGCCTCTTCGAATAGGCCCTGGACGCGCTGGGCGCGCACGAAGGCGCTGCTCTTGCGGCCCGCGATGTCGAGCCGCTCTCGCTTCTCGACGCGCCGCGTGGCGCCGTAACCGACAAAAAAGAAGGCGTCGGAACTGGCGCTGAAGATGGGGTGCCAAGCCTTATCGTCTGCATGCTTCCATTGCAGCGATTCGAGGTCGCCCTTGCCAATGACTTCGATCCGGGACTCGGTCCTGGCCGCGTCTCGCGTCTGGTCCTGCGCGTGGACCGTGAACGTCGCCTCGATGGATGCGGCACCGGGCCGGCGCCGGCCGCGCGCGGAGGCGGGTTCGCGCCGGATCAGCCGGTAGGGATAGATGCCGGAGTCGCCAACCGCCGGCCCAAGGGCGGCAAGGGCGATCGCCTTCAACAACGTCGACTTGCCGAGCCCGTTGTCGCCGAGCAGAAGATTGACGTTCGGCAGCTTCGGTCTCGGCAGCCGGATTTGATCCACGGCCGCGCCGCCGTTGCCGGCCCGGCCGAATCGCCGATCGGGATGGACAAAGTCGATCTCGGCCTCCCGGAAATTGCGGAAGTTCTTGAGCGCCAAGCGATCGATGTACATATCCCCAACTCTGTCAGACGATGAGTGAGCACACTCTATCACGACGGACACGCCCGGACAGCCCTCGCGCCAAATTGCGGCATCGGCCGCCAGTTGCACCCGTAAATCGCCGAATAGGCGGCACGCGTGGTGAAACCGGCGACGAAATTTGGGGTCGGAGCAGCCTTGATTGCAGCCGATTGTCTTCTTCTTCGTCATCCGGTCGTGCATGAGAAACGGGTCGGCCGAACGAGCCTTCCAGTGCTCTCCCAGGACAAGACGCTTGTGTCTGCCGGCCTCTTTGCATCCGCAGAAGGGAAGTTCAGTCGAATCTCGACGCCAGCCCCTCCTGCTTGGCGCGCCACCACAGAGCAGCAGTTCTGTCCATGACCACCCCGGCGA
>CAYZTJ010000266.1:0-2989 GCA_964481215.1 uncultured Nitrospira sp.
GGAGCCCTTCGGCGGTCGCTTGCGCGATCGCCAGGATCGCCGCCGCGGCGCCTTCCGCTTCGTTGATCTGTTGTTGCTTCTTGGCTTCCGACGCCTTGATCACCTGCTGCTTTTCGCCTTCGGCCTGGTTGATCGCGGCGTCCCGTTCGCCTTCCGAGGTCAGGATCAAGGCGCGCTTCTCCCGCTCCGCCCGCATCTGTTTTTCCATGGCGTTGAGGACGTCCTTCGGCGGGGTGATGTTCTTGATCTCATACCGAAGAACCTTCACGCCCCAGGGCTCCGACGCCTTGTCCAATTCATTGACGACTTGGATGTTGATATTGGTTCGCTCTTCGAACGTGCGGTCGAGTTCGATCTTGCCGATTTCGCTGCGCAACGTGGTCTGGGCCAGCTGGCTGAGCGCGAAGTTATAGTCGTTGATCCCGTACGACGCCCGCTCGGGGTTCAACACTTTCAGATACAACACCCCGTCGACGGCGACTTGCACGTTGTCTCTCGTGATGCAAACCTGTTCAGGAATGTCGATCGCGGTTTCCTTCAGCGAGTGGCGGTAACGGATGGTGTCGATGAAGGGGAGCAGGATATGGAAGCCGGCGTTGAGGGTGTCCGAGTATTTGCCCAGCCGCTCGACGACGTAGGCGCTTTGCTGCGGCACCACGACGGCGGTCTTGGCGATGACATAGAGCACGAGCAGCGCAAGGATCAGTACGGTCAGAAATCCACCCGACATGCCGTCCTCCATCTTCGGTCGTTCCTTCGTGGCCCTATTCGGCCGTGATGAACAGGGTGAGGCCGTCCACGCGCGAAACCTTGCTCCGCTGCCCTTTGACCAGCGAAACGGTGCCGATGTTTTTGGCCGACCAGGTCGTGCCCCGCAGTTCGGCCTTTCCGGTTTCTCCGACGGCGATCCGGTCGAGCGGGACGGCGACTTCACCCACCATCGAATCGACCTGTGACGATTGATCCGTCTCGGTCTTGATGGCGGCCATGAGCGGGCCGCGAAAGAGGAGTAGCGATCCGACGGCGATCACCGAAAACAGCAGCCACTGCAGCCAGTCTGCTGCGACCAAGTCGAGTCCCGCCAGAGTGCCGACCATTAGGGCCGAGAGGCCGAAAAAGATGATGTAGAACCCGCCGGGCGTGGTCATCTCCGCCCCGAGCAGGACCAGCCCCAACACCATCCAATACCACCAGATCATCGGGAAACTCCGTCAACCCTGGGAGGCTTCTCTTAAGGAAACGGCAGGAGTCTATGCGCCTTTCTCCGGGCCGTCAAGCCGCGGCCGTGCGAATTGATCGCCCCGGAGGCCGGTGTTATAGTCCGCCGGCGATGGCGCATGAACAGCCGGCTCAAGCGTTGGTCGTCGCGCTCACCCAGGATGTGGCGAGCGCGGCCTATTCGGTCAACCGGTTGCAACCGGACGCGCTGTGTTTCGCGCTGCCCGAGACGGCCAAACCGCTGGTGGAGTCGCAGATTCAACCCCAACTCTCGGCGATGCCGCGGCGGTGGGATTGGATCGTACTGCCGGACGCTGACAGTTTTCCGGTCTGCCATCAAACCATCGCCCGATCTCTTCCCGGACTGCTCGAGAATTGGGGGGTCGATCCCGGAATGTTGGTTCTGGATCTTACCGGAGCCACGCCGGCCATGGCCGCGGCGCTGACGCTCGTGACGATGCCCTATGCGTCTCGGATCGTGTCCCTCCTCGCGGTCGGGCAGGATCGCGAAGGAGACGTCGTCACGGTCGAGGGGCAGGAGCGGCGGTGGGTTCAGGCGAATCCCTGGGACGAAACGGCGGAAGCGCAACGTCGAGACGGATGCGATCTCTTCAATCGAGGAGCCTTTGCGGCGGCCGGCGCCCTCTTCCGCCAGCTCGAATCGCGGGTGAGCGGCGGGCGAAAACCCTTCTACCGCGCGTTGAGCGATCTTGCCGACGGCTACGATCTCTGGGACCGATTCCAGTATCGCCTGGCGTGGGAGAAACTCAAGAGCTCGGCGAAAGCATTGGAGATGGCGATGCTCTTCGGCGGGCCACCCGGCGCCAAGACGGTCATCCCAGTCATCAAAGCACATGCCGGCTTTCTTGAAAAGCTCGTGCTCGATCCCGCGGAGGCGAAGGAGTTGCTCTGGCTCGATCTCCTGAGTCATGCCCAACGGAAACTTCACGCGCGGCAGGATCCGGAAGGTGCCATGAGCGCGCTCATCCGCGCGCTCGGAGCCGTCGCGCAGCGACGGCTGTTCGCGCAGCATCAGATCAAGACGTGGGATGTGCAGCCTGAGCGATTGCCGGAGGCCTTTCAGCAGGCCTGCCGGGCATGCGGGCCCGATGACGTGGACGGAAAATATAAGCTGCCCCTGCCGCACCCATATCGCGTCCTCGCGGAGCTGGGCGATCCGTTGGGCCAGACGTTTCTCAAGGCCTGGCCGGGCCTGAAGCCCCTGTTGGATGCCGCGAACCACGCGATCTTGGGGCAGGGCCATGAACCGGTGAAGTCGGAACGCGTGCAGCAACTCTACGATGTCGTCGTGAAACTCACCGCGGTGAGCGAATCCTCGCTGCCGAAGTTTCCCCTGTTGGAGTTGTGACGGTGGAGATGGGCCGATTGCTGGCTAGCGGACTTCGCATCGTCGCCTGGTCCGCTCTGGTCCTCCTCCTGTTCCTCACTGGGTACGTCGGTTACTCCTTGTGGGGGATATTCTGGAGGCCCGTCACTTTCGTCGACGTGGCCACAGAACGCACCAAGCTCATTGCCGGCCTCGACAGCTATCAATCCATTGAAGAGGCGAAAGCCTGGTTCGCGTCGCGCGCTCTCCAATGGGAAGTCGTTTCGGACAGCCACCTGGCCACAGGTGACAACCGGCCTCCGATGAGCATCTATACCGTCTCCGTCAAAAATTTCCTCCACCATGACTGTTCCGGAGAACTGCAAGTCGCCTTCTTCAACAATCGACTGATGACGACGATCTTTTATCCGCTCGAGTTTGACC
>CAYZTJ010000267.1:0-2981 GCA_964481215.1 uncultured Nitrospira sp.
ATCCGCATCGAATGATCCGCAACCGTCGGTTCAACGATTCGCCGATCACGCCGGCTACCGCGGGGACCCATCCGATCGAGGCCGGCACCATGCCCACGAACATCGCTTCCGGTGTGCTCAAAGGCACTTGGGGCGTCGAACCGGTCTATGGTTCTTCGCAGTTTCTGGCAGCGCCCATTGCATTCGACGTCAAGCGCGGCAATCCGGCTGTCGGCGCGAGCACATCTGCGTCCAGCGCCTGGGTTACGCGAGAGTATCAGATCTGCCTCAAGTGCCATTCGACCTATGCCTACGACCAGCCGCCGGAACTGGGCTTCATTTCCGGCGGAACGCCGTCGGGCACCAATTCTGTGACGCGCTACACCGACCAAGCCATGGAGTTCCAGGCGCCGCTCGGCGATACTGGCGAGCCCGGCGGCAACCATCGCTCATGGCATCCCGTCATCGCGCCTACGGGGCGAACAACGGGGATCAGGCAGGCCGATCGCACCAACTGGCTGTCGCCTTGGAACAGTGACGAGTTCATTGGCCAACAGACGATGTACTGCTCGGACTGCCACGGCTCCGAGACGGCGGCCGGGACCATTGTTCCTGCCGGAGGCGAGGACGGCAGATCCTGGGGACCGCATGGCTCCAACAACAACTTCATCCTCAAGGGGCCGTGGGACCAGTCGAGCGGCGGTGCGGGCACTCAGGATCATCTGTGTTTCAAATGCCACGACTACGGTCACTACGCCGTGCGTGATCCCGCGCGGGAGTTCCGCAGCGGATTCGGCGGATCCAAGGACCAAAATCTGCACGCGTTTCATGCCGACAAGATTGGGCGACTCCGCTGCAGCTGGTGCCATGTGGCGGTGCCCCACGGCTGGAAGAACAAGGCCTTTCTCGTGAACCTCAACGATGTCGGACTCGAGGGCGGCTTCTCCGTGGGCACCCAGGTGCGCAACAACACGACGGCCGGGTATACCAACGGCCCGTACTACTTGAACGCGATGCTGAAGGTGCGGACCTTCGCCACCAGTGGCAACTGGGAGGAAAGCAACTGCGGCTCAGCTGGAGCGCCCGGCAACGGCGAGGTGGGCCGTGATTGGATGCGCGACAGCAGCGAGAACTGCAAGAGTCCGCCATGAGCAGTCCGATATCGATTGCCGCGGCCTTGGCCTCGCTCAGGCTGACCTTCGCCTGCCTCGTGGCAGCGGCCACCATTGCTGTCGTCTCCCAGTTGACTGATCGTCCCTTCGCCCTGTACCTGGCGGCTCCATTTGCCCTTCTTTTCATCAATCTGGTGGCGGCACTGGTGGTCACGCCAAAAATGCGGCAGCAGCCGGGCCTGCTTGGATTCCACTTGGCGCTTGCCATCCTCGCTTTGTTGGCCGCGTTCGATCGTTTGATGGCGTTCAGCGGCCACGTCGAGGTGACTGCGGGTGCGGCATTCGACCCGGCGCTTGTCCAGGCTTCGGCGGGTCCTCTTCATCGGCCCTCACTGAGCGAAATCGCATTCATTCAAGGCGACTTCACCATTCAGTACTCGCCGGGCATGAAGCGGCGCGAGACGGTCAGCCATGTTCGTGTCCCCGATGGAGGCGCCGGCTGGCGGACCATCTCCTTCGGTGACGACCGGCCGTTGATCGCGTCTGGATATCGTTTCTACACGACGTTCAACAAGGGGTTTGCGCCAGTACTCACCTACGTCGATGGAACGGGTCAGAGTCACAGCGGCGCAGTCCATCTGCCTTCCTATCCGCTCAATTATTACAAACAAGGGACGGACTGGCTGCCGCCGGGCGCCGGGCAGGCGATCAAGCTTTGGCTCCACCTGCCGGATCAGGTTTATGAGGAAGACGCTCGTTGGGAGTTCGAAACGCCTCAAAATACGAAATTGGTCGTAATGCAGGGCGACGAACGTCACGAACTGCGACCCGGCGACGAGATGGCGACGCACGATGGCATACTTCGCTATGACGGGCTCCGCTCTTGGATGGGGTATACTATCGACTATGCGCCGCTGACACCCTGGATGCTCGGAGCAGTTGTCGTCGGCGTCCTGTTTCTCGCATGGCATGTACTGTCGAAGCAGCTTCGCAAGCCCTGGTGCGAAGCTCCGGACGGGGGTGGGGCAGCCCATGCTGGCTGACGGCTACTGGTTGCCGATTGCCATGGCACTCTATTTTGCCGCCGCCGCAAGTGCGGTGCTGGCGTCGTTGCGTCGGAGCAGCTCGTTTCAGCCTCCCTTGTTACTCCTCGCGGCGGCGCTGATCCTGCACAGCGTGGCCATTGTGCTGCGTTGGCAACGGCTCGACCATGGTCCGTACGTGAACTTGTTCGAGATCCTCTCCAGCAATATCTGGAGCCTCCACCTCGCAGTTCTGGCTGCTTGTCTGTCCATTGCGCGCATACGGCCCGTGTTGGCGACCGTCCTGCCGGTCCTGCAGGTGTTGGTGCTGTGGCTTCTCGTAGCGGAACCGGCGGAAAGCGAGGCGCCCGTGACCTATGCGACGATCTGGCTCGCCGTCCATGTATGGCTGGGAAAGGTCTTCTTCGGTTGCATCGTCGTGGCGGTCGGGCTGAGTGTGGTTGTGCTGCTGCGCGGCCGCTCGCTGGCGGCCTTCGCGCGGCTTCCGTCGAGCGCGTCGCTGGATGAACTTGCCTATCGTTTCGTCATTGTCGGCTTCATCTTCGAGAGCCTGATGCTGCTGGCCGGTGCGATCTGGGCGCAGGACGCCTGGGGCCGCTACTGGGCGTGGGATCCCCTGGAGACCTGGGCGTTCATCACCTGGTTGGCCGCCGCCGCCTATCTGCACATGCGTGCGACCTGGCGCCCATCCCCGGCCGTTGGTGCGCTCGCCGTCCTTCTGGTATTCGGGCTCGCCTTTTCGACGTTTTTCGGCATGCCGTTTGTGTCGACGGCGCCGCACAAGGGAGCTGTATGAGTCGCAGCCGCCGAACGCTGACGATCCTTCTGTCGGTCCTGGCCGGCGTGG
>CAYZTJ010000268.1:0-2903 GCA_964481215.1 uncultured Nitrospira sp.
TGCGCGCTCGACCCCTTGGCCAACTCGTACTTCAGCTCGAACGTATCGCCGACCTTCTCGCCATCCTTCGGCGACGTAATCGTCAGTTTCGAGCCATCGTCAATCGGCTGATCCTCGGCCTGGGCCGAACCCAGCCCACACACCAGGACCGCCGCGATCATGAGCATGCCCGCTTTCCATCCGTTCATTCCTCGAACCTCCTTGGATAACAGCCGGGTGGCACTCACCCGGCCTGACTATGTTGTATACGCCTCCATCGGCGTACAGGTACAGACCAGATTCCGATCGCCGTAGGCGCTGTCGATGCGCGCGACTGCCGGCCAGAACTTGGACTCCCGCACCCATGGGGCCGGAAACGCCGCCTGCTCGCGTCGATAGGGATGGGGCCAGTCCGTCGCCGTCACCATCTCCGCCGTATGGGGCGAATTCTTCACCACATTGTTGTCTCGCGGCATGCGCCCCGCCTCGATCTCGCGGATTTCATCACGGATGGAGATCAGCGCCTCGCAGAAGCGGTCCAGCTCCGCTTTCGATTCGCTCTCCGTCGGCTCGATCATGAGCGTACCGGCCACCGGGAACGAGACGGTGGGCGCATGGAACCCATAGTCCATCAGCCGCTTGGCCACGTCCATCACTTCGATGCCGGCCGTGTCCTTGAATTGTCGAAAATCCAGAATGAATTCATGCGCCACGAAGCCGGTCTTCCCCGAATACAGAATCGGGAAATGCTTCTCAAGCCGCTTGGCCATGTAGTTGGCGTTTAGGATCGCCACTTTCGTGGCCTTCGTGAGTCCGTCTCCGCCCATGAGGGCAATGTAGACCCATGGAATGGCGAGAATGCTCGCGCTTCCGTAGGGCGCGGCCGATACGGGGCCGATGGACTGCTTGCCGCCGAGCTTGGTCACAGGGTGGCCGGGAAGAAAGGGCGCCAAGTGGGCGGCGACGCCGATGGGCCCCATGCCTGGGCCGCCCCCGCCGTGCGGAATGCAGAAGGTCTTATGGAGATTCAAATGGCACACATCGGCGCCGAAATCCCCGGGTCGGCAGAGGCCCACCTGCGCGTTCATGTTGGCGCCATCCATATAGACCTGCCCGCCCTGTTCATGCACGAGGGAGCAAATATGCCGGATGCCTTCTTCAAACACCCCATGGGTCGAGGGATAGGTGATCATGAGGGCGGAGAGACGAGGGCCGTGCTCCTTCGCCTTCTTCTCCAAATCGGCGATGTCGACGTTGCCATGCGCATCACAGGCCACCGCGACGACCTTCATGCCGGCGATCACCGCGCTGGCGGGATTGGTTCCATGCGCGGAGACGGGAATCAGGCACACATCCCGTTCGGGCTGCCCGCGATGTCGATGGTAGGCCCGGATGACCATCAGTCCGGCGTACTCCCCCTGGGAGCCGGCATTCGGTTGCAGCGAGACGGCCGCGAAGCCGGTAATCTCCGCCAGCCACCGCTCCAATTGTCCGCAGAGGTCCTGATAGCCCACGGATTGCTCCGCCGGCGCGAAGGGATGGATGCGCCCGAAGCCTTTCCAGGTCACGGGGATCATTTCCACCGAGGCGTTGAGCTTCATCGTGCAGGAGCCGAGGGGGATCATCGAATGGATCAATGAAAGATCGCGGTCCTGCAGCCGCTGGATGTATCGAAGCATCTCGTGCTCGGAGTGGTAGCGGTTGAACACGTCCTGGGTCAGATACTTGCTTGTCCGGATCAGTTTTTCTGGGAGAGAAGAGGTAATGGCGCCCCCCAGCGACGACCGATTGAGCGGTACCGGCTGGCCGCCCGAAAAACATTCCAGGAGGACGATGACTTCCTCCATCGTCGTCAGTTCGTCCAGGGAAATGCCGATCGTCGCGTCGTCCAGCCGGCGGAGGTTCAAGCGCCGTTCGTAGGCGCGGGCCATGATGCGGTCCGCCGTCAGCGACGCGGTCTGCCCGCTGGGGGTCACGCGAATGGTGTCGAAGAAGGGCTGCGCGGCCACCTCGTGCCCCAGCCGGTCCAATCCTTCCGCCAGGTAGACCGTCAAGCCGTGAATGCGCTCGGCGATCCGGCGAAGGCCTTCCGGACCGTGGTAGACGGCGTACATGCTGGCCATCACGGCCAGCAGCACCTGAGCGGTGCAGATGTTGCTTGTCGCCTTGTCGCGACGGATGTGCTGCTCCCGCGTTTGCAGCGCCAAGCGATAGGCCGCTTTCCCGTTGGCATCCCGCGAGACGCCTACGAGGCGACCGGGCAGTTGACGCACGTAGTCGGGCTTGCAGGAGAGAAAGGCTGCGTGGGGGCCGCCGAACCCCAGCGGGACCCCGAAGCGCTGCGTGGAGCCGACGGCGATGTCTGCGCCGATTTCCCCCGGCGGACGCAAGAGGGTGAGGGCCAAGAGGTCTGTGGCCACCACCACCAGGATGCCCGCGTTGTTGGCCTCGCGGATCAAGGCCGCATCGTCGCGAATGCCGCCGTCGGTGCCGGGGGATTGCAAGAGCAATCCGAAGATCTGATCTTTGACCCGGGGAAACAGTGTCTCCGGGGACCCGATGTGCAGTGTGATGCCGAGTGGCTCCGCCCGGGTCTGCAAGACCGCCAGTGTTTGCGGGTGGCAATCTTGCGCGACCAGAAACCCCGACTTCTCGCCGGATTCTCGACGCGAAATATTCAGGCACATGGCCATGGCCTCTGCCGCGGCCGTGGCTTCATCGAGGAGCGAGGCGTTCGCCACCGGCAGTCCCGTCAAATCGGCGACCAGGGTTTGGAAGTTCAACAGGGCTTCCAGACGGCCCTGGGCGATTTCCGGCTGGTACGGAGTGTATTGCGTGTACCACGCAGGATTTTCCATGATGTTCCGTTGAATCACGGGAGGCACGGCGCAGTCGTAGTACCCCATGCCGATGAAGGAGCGAAA
>CAYZTJ010000269.1:0-2876 GCA_964481215.1 uncultured Nitrospira sp.
CGACCGGCCGCAAGGCGTCGACGTGCCGGTCGGACCAGATGCCAAGATCCTCGGGACTGAGGCGGCCTTCGGGACTGACGGCCGTCGCCTCTGCCATGACGATCCCGGCGCCGCCAACGGCGCGCGCGCCGAGATGGACCATGTGCCAGGCCTGCGCAAGCCCATCGACCGCCGCATACTGGCACATCGGCGACATCACGACGCGATTGGGAACCACCAGGCCGCGCAGCGTCAGAGGCGAGAAGAGGAGGCTCATACGATCACCGCGCCCTCGACGGACGCCGTGGGGACGGCTTCCTGCCTTTGCTCCCCCGAGGTCCCTTCCTGCCCGCACCGCCGAGACCTTTCCAGTGGCGCCACCCCTTTTCCGTCAGAAGGGCGTGGAGAAAGAGAGACAGGCCTTCGCGGATGTATTCGTCGAGGGTCGTGATCCGCTTGAAATGCCAGGACTTGAGGGCCCAGCCGTGGGCCAGCAGGACGATGCGGTAGGTGACCAGGTCGAGATTGACGGGCCGGACATAGCCTGCCGCGATGCACTCCTCCAGGCAGTCGGAGATCATCTTGTTGGTGTTGAGCTCGAGCTGCATCAGCACCTTCTGCTTGTCCGGCGACAGGGACTTCGTCTCCCGATACGCAAGCACGGTGGCATCGACGTTCTTGCCGACCGCATGGCAATAGGACTCGACGGCCGCGCTGAAGCGCTGAAGCGGATCGGGCAGGCCTTCCAGCGCCTTGGGTATCTCGCGCGCGTAGGTCTCCAGCAACGAGACGATCACCAGGAAAAGGACGTCCTCCTTCTCCTTGACGTAGGTGTAGACGAGGCCGGGGCTGAAGCCCGCGACTTCCGCGATGTCCTTGATGGTCGTCCGATGGAAGCCGTTCGTGCCGAAGCACTTGGCCGCCGCGGCGACCAGCTGGGCCCGACGCCGTTCGATCAGCTCGGCGTCATCGGTCTGGCTGACGATCTCAATCCGAGACCGTACTGGGGAATCTGCAATCCTCGTCAAGGTGCGGTCTCCCTCAGCTGGTCCCGCAACGTACGCTTGAGAACCTTGCCCGCGCTGCTGCGCGGCAGGGCCTCGTCAAGCAAGGTAAAGGTCTCGGGGACCTTGTAGTCGGCAAGCTTGTCGGCGCAGAAGCGCGAAATGCTCTCTGTCGTCACGTCATTTCGCGTCCTGCTCACGTACGCGTGCACACGCTCGCCGAGGACGGGGCACGTCTTGGCCACCACGGCGCACTCAAGCACGCCAGGATGCTGGGCGATGACGTTCTCTACCTCGACACTGAAGATCTTGTATCCGCCGCGGTTGATCATGTCCTTCTTGCGATCGACCAGCCGCAGGTAGCCGTCGGCATCGATCGAACCGATATCGCCGGAATGCCAGAATCCCGCCGTGAACGACGCTGCTGTCGCATTCGGATCGCGCCAGTAGCCCGGAACGACCATGGGACCACGAATCCATATCTCGCCGGCGGACCCGACAGGCACCTCCCGACCATCGTCATCGACCACCATGATCTCCGCGCAATGGACCGGCCGGCCCACGGTCTCGCGGCGCGCCAGACCTTCTCCGATGGGCGTCAGGCTGGTGGGAGATGTCGTTTCGGTTGCACCGTAGCCATTCACCAGCGACAGACGTGGCAGCCACTCGCCCAGGGAAACGATGCTGGCCTCCGGCATCGGTGCTCCGCCATAGCTTCCCAGGCGCCATGCCGAAAGATCGAAGCTGTGCATTTCCGGATCGCGCAAGATGAGATTGTACATCGCCGGGACGAGCACCGTGTGAGTCATCCGCTCACGAGCCGCGAGCCGGAGGAACTCCCGCGCATTGAAGGCCGGCTGCATCACGACAGTGCCGCCGACGTTGACCATGGAAAGGATGATGGCCACCAGACCGGTCACATGAGTTGCCGGAACCGCGAGCAGCGATCGCTCCTCGGGACCCAGCCGGTGCCCAAGCGCGAAGTGCTGCAAGGAATGCCAGACGTTCAGGTGCGTGAGCATCGCCCCCTTCGGCAGGCCCGTCGTTCCCGACGTATAGAGCAGGAACGCCGTGTCCTCCTCGCCGGGTACGGGGCGAGGAGGAGCATCGAGCTCTCCGGGCGGCAGACCGCCGAAGGCAAGCCCTTCCGTCTCGCTGCCGCATTGGACAATGGCAACGTCTTTCAGTTCGCGAATTCCATTCACCATGCGGATCGAATCATGGTCGACCAGCAACACCCGTGCGTCGCTGTGCTCGAGGATGAACCTGACCTCGTCAGGCGCCAGGCGCGTGCCGATCGGCACGGCGATCACCCCCAGACGCAAGGCCGCGAGAACGCCCACCACGAATTCCGGTCGATTGCCGACCAATATGCCGACGCGCTCGCCGGCAGCCAAACTAAGCCGATGGAGGCCTGCGGCGACCCGTTCCACCCAGTTGCCGAGCTCCCGGTACGTCATCCGGAAGCTTCCTGCCACGACAGCTTCGGCGCCAGGGCTCCGCTCGCGCGCGCGCTCGAACACGGCATAGATGTCGGCCTGACGTTCGACGAAGCAGCGGACGACGCGATCGCCGAAATGTGCCTCGCGGCGCGTCTCCAAGCTTCCGTTCAGCCGGCTCATGCGCGCTTCCATCCCGCTTCGTCGGTCAAGCAACGGTCAGTCCATCGTCGACCGGCACGATGGCGCCGTTGACGAAGCGCGAGCGTGGATCGACCAGAAACAGCAACGTCGATTCCAGGTCCTCGACCTTGCCGATCCGGCGGCGCGGCAGCCACTGTATCAGCTTCTTGCCGCCCTCCCCTTGCAGGTCGGAGTCCGTCATCTCCGTGTGGAAATAGCCCGGACTCAAGGCGCAGACATTGATCTCGTGTCGACCCCATTCCCGGGCCAG
>CAYZTJ010000270.1:0-2840 GCA_964481215.1 uncultured Nitrospira sp.
CGTGCAGCACACCGCCCGCGACGCCCTGGAGCTCGGCTATCGCACGTGCGGGATTGCCGACGCTTGCCGCGGCGTAGACCTGCGCCCCGGCGACAGCCAGAGGGCTCTGGAGGAGCTGGCCCGCCGCGGCGTGCAACTTGTCCATGTGGAAGACGTCTTGGCGGCAAGGTCCGCGGCGGTCGATTGAATAGCCCCCGAGCGCCGGGGAATCTCCGCCGCACCGCCCGAACGCGAATGGCGGATTGCAGTCGAGTAGAGGAGGGGTAGCAGGGCTACCGCCTCCCCCCTCTTCAAACCGGACGGGCGGGTTTCCCGCATCCGGCTTACCCGAAAACTTCAACCTCAGGCAGACGCAGGGAGGCAGCCGAAGTCGGTGGCAACGACGAACGCCGAGGTGGCTGCAACAGACGCAGGCCCAGGCGTTCGAGTTGAGCGGGCACCGACACACCTTCCGGTGGGCGGAAGGGACGCTGACTCCGACGACGCAGGTGCTGCCACAAGCGATTCTGCACGAACCAGTTAACCTTGCGAAAGGCCATGCGCGGATAGCCATGCGAGAAGTAGTGCGACCAGCCCCGCAACAACCGGTTGATGTCGCCGATCACAGCCGTGATCGGTTGGAAGCAACGGTTGCTGCCGGTCAGAAGTCGCACCTTCTCGCGCAGCCGAGCCAATGCCTTGTCCGAAGGAAACACGTTCAAGTAGCGCCGATCGCGGCCATGCAGGTCGCGGTCGTAGCGGAACGTGAAGCCCAAGAAGCTCAGGTCGGCGTCCGGCTGCTCCAGACGCACCACGCGGGTCTTGTCGCGATTGATGGTCAACTTGAAGCGACCCTCCAACTGCGATTCCGTCCAGTCGATCAATCGCCGCGATTGATAGCGGGCCAGGATGACGAAGTCATCCGCATACCGCACCAGCTTGGCCTTGGCCCAGGCGGCCGGACCATCGGGCTGATGAAACGCCTTCTCGAACCAGTGCAAGTAGATGTTCGCCAACAGCGGCGAGATCACCCCGCCTTGCGGCGTGCCCTGCTTGCTGCGAGAGGCGGTCGTTCGGCCTTCTTCGTCCGTTTCGACCACGGGAGCTTTGAGCCACATGCGAATCAGCTTGAGGACCGATCGGTCCACCACGCGCATCCGCACGGCGGCCAGCAACTGATCGTGAGGAATCGTGTCAAAGTAGCTTTTCAAGTCCGCGTCATACACCTCCTTCAGCCCCGCGCCCAAACAGGCGCGGATGGCGTCCACCGCTTGGTGGGCCGAGCGGCCGGGACGGAACCCGAACGAACTGTCCAGGAAGTCCGCCTCGAAGATCGGCTCCAAGATCAGCAGCATCGCCATCTGCACGATGCGGTCGCGGACCGTGGGAATTCCCAGCGGTCGCAGCCGCCCGTCAGGCTTCGGGATGTAGACGCGCTTCACTGGTTGTGGCCGGTAGCGCTTGGCGCGGAGGTCTTCCTCAAGGTCTTTGAGGAACTTGCCGGCGCCTGGTCCGTCGATGATGTCCTGACAGGTGACACCATCCACGCCCGGAGCGCCGTTGTTCTTCCACACCAGCCACCACGCGGCCGTCAGCACATAGCCGTCACAAATCCGGCCATACAAGGAGTAAAACCGGAATCGCGGTTCCTGCTTGGCCTTGCGGCCCAGCTTCCACCTCAGTTGAGAGACAGGGACCGGCAGCTTGACCCCCGACTTGACCTCGGCTTCCGCCGGCGGCTGGTCGGCAGGGATCGGCGGCTGGACCCGTTCCGTAGTGGGATTTTCATCCAATCGGTACTCTCCTCATCTTGTGGAAACACGTTTTCGGCAGGGCCCCTTCGCTCCACCGGCGTTACCCGGCTTCCTCGCTACTATGAGCCCCTCCGACTCCCGACCGAGTCGAATGGCGGTTATGTATTCCCGCCGTCCGTCGGCCGCTCTCGCCCGCGAGAGCGTCCACCCGGTCGGGCCTCCCAGGTTCCTCGGCTGATCTGTCGGCGCCCGCCGTCCTCTCTCACCCCGGGGAGTCCGGTCGCTGCATACGCTCGTTGCTTCGCGACCCATGCTGGCTTCACCCTATCCGGAGGGCTGGCCACTCCCAAAACGTGTAACGAGGCCGAAACAGGTTCACGCTTTCGCATTACGGCTGACACCTTCGCCGCACGAGGCTTCGCCTGCCGGATCGCTCCGTCAGACGCTCGCTTGGCTACATGGCGAACGAGCACTTACCATGGTCAGTACCTTTCAACTAACAAGATCAGCCAGGCTTCGCCTGGCGCACCAGATTGCACAGATTTCACCGACTACGGCACACGGAGTGTGCCTGCTACAGATGCCGCTCGCCACTCAGGCCTCAGGACTCAAGCCTCAGACCTCACGCCAGCGTAAACGCCGGCAGCTTCACGATTTCCCCCCCCATCAGCGCTGACTGGTGGGCGCAAATGCCGACGCAGGTCCAATTGGCCGATTGCACGGCGTTGGGCCAGGGGTCGCGGTTCTGGGTCAAAGCCGTGACGAACTCATGCACCAGGTGCGGATGCGAGCCGCCGTGCCCCCCGCCTTGGACGAAGGAGAGATGCTCGGCGTCCTGAATGCTGCGGGTGAACTTGCGGATCGGCTCCGGCAGCAGGTGAGCGTAGTCGGGCGCCTCGACCTTGGCGGGAATCTCCGCCTCCGGCTTCTTGGCCGTGTGGATCACGTGCGGCTCCCCTTCCACGAGCGTCCACTCGAAGCTCTTTTTCGTGCCGTAGACGTCGAAGCTCTCGCGATATTGCCGGGCCACGTCGTAGAGGAATCGCCAGATGTGGGCCGTGACGTCGGAGTCCTTGATCTTGATGTGGCAGCTCTCCACGGCGAAGC
>CAYZTJ010000271.1:0-2820 GCA_964481215.1 uncultured Nitrospira sp.
ACACCTATGCCCAGGTGCCGCTCGGACAGTGGATGCAGGAGGCATTTGGATTCGCGCGCAACCACTTCGACCGCATCGGTCACTTCACACAGGGATTCGTCCCAGCACTGTTGGTGAGAGAACTTTTGATCCGATATTCCCCGCTGCCACCGGGGGGCTGGCTGTTCTTTCTCGTCTGTTCGGTGTGCCTGGCATTCAGCGCGAGCTACGAGTTGTTCGAGTGGGGCGTGGCCCGTTGGACCGGCGAAGCAGCCAGCGCGTTTCTCGGCACCCAAGGGGACGAGTGGGACACCCAATGGGACATGTTTCTCGCGCTCGTCGGCTCGATCACGGCGCAATTGATTTTCTCTGGACTGCACGACCGTCAACTGGAGCTCAGCGAACGCCGCAGCGCTGCCGAGCGGGCGGTCGACGCGAGGAAAGGCACAATTGGCTTGGGATCACGATCCGGCATGGTAGGTTCATGAGAAACAAGCCGTGCCGAGGAGTGCGTCGTCTATGGCAATCCCATTCTGTGCGATGACTGCCCCAAGTCTCCGGTTGGCGGTTGGCGCCCTGATGCTTGCAGCGGCAACCCTTATTGAGCCACAGCCGACATCTGCCGCCGAGTCGAACGACCGCCTTCCCACGCTGCTCCACGAGAACATCCAGCGTTATCAGGATGTCCATCAGCGCAGCCGCTTGCTCCGCAGCCGATTGCAGCAGCTGTTGATTCCGACTGACCAGGCAGCTGCCGATCAACCGGGGCTTTCACAAGATCGGCGTGACGAGGTGGCCCGCCTGCGCGGTGAGTATTTCTCGATCAGGGAGGCCCTATTCACCACGACCTACGCTCATGCCTCGACGCTGGTCGAACAACGCACCAACCGCCTGCCTGCCAGGGCCCTCCTCGAAACGGCTTTGACATTGGCCTCGGCCGCGGACCTCGTGTTGAACGCCGACGGTGTCATGCGGGCGATAGGCCTCGACGAGGCCACCGCCTCGCTGTGGAATCAACCGGGCCGGACCTCCGCGGTGACAGCGGATCTGGCAAGCCGGGTGGTCGCAGCGGACCTCCATTTCGAGCTGCAAGATTTGTTTCTCTCCGGCCTCCCTACGCTTGAACGGTACCGACTAGAATTGAACGAAGCGGCGGTGCATCAGGAATCCCGTATTCCGACGATTCTTCCGGAAGGCGTCGACGAAGGCCTGTCCATGATGTCGGACGCCTATCGCACACTGCGGGCAAGAGTGGCTTCGCGCAGCCTAGCCGAAGACCAGACGGCCTTGCGAGCGCTCGTCAAACGAGCCAAGGAAGAACGAGACGCATGGAGGCGGGAGCTGTCGGCCATCCGCCAACGGCTGGCCAAGGACAACGGCATCGTGCGCGGAGCGGTTCACGTCCGGCTCGTTGGCATCAAGCGTTCCTATCTGACACTGCGTGAAGAACTGTACCCCCTGGCCTTCAAACATGTCGGAATCATCACCAGAGAGGATATGGCCTATCCGCCCGATTTGCGTCTCCAGGCGATTGCCCTGTCATCGCTGGCCGCGGCCACTCTCTATGAAAACGCCGCCGTGCTGCAACAAATGACGGCCGCCATCCCGGGAATGAAAGACTTGCTGAACCAGGCCGACCCTTCGCAGGGAATCCCCGCGCACCTGTGGGACCACATCGAACGGGAATATGCCAGCCCGGACCATCGGCATCTGTTCAAGGCGGGGTTGAAGTTTCTCGATAGCCACCAGTCCTCCACGGAGCCTCCCGACCCGTTCCTCACCTATGTTGGAGAGGAACTCGGCGGAATGGCCGCCGCCTTCCAGATCCGGGATGAGCCCCTGCATCAGCGATACGCGCGGCTGTTGCGGCACTACGAATCCCGTACCGTGGCCACGGGGTTGACCGGCCTGGAACAAAGCAAAGTCCAGACGTCGAAGGGCTTCGGCAACCTGGTCGGCGCCTTCGAGTTCCGCAAAGGGAAATTGTTCGATCAGCCGCAGTGGGTCGACTTCGTCAATGAGCGCCTGCAACCCGGCGATATCCTCCTGGAAAAGACACCCTTTCGGGTCACGGACAAATTCATTCCCGGGCATTTCGGCCATGTCGCCCTCTACGTGGGCACCGCAGAGCAGTTGAAAGCTCTGGGCCTGTGGGACCACTTGTCCGTCGTTCCCTACCATGCGGAACTCTCGAGAGGGCGCACGATCGTGGAGGCCTTGCGGGACGGGACGCAAATCAATTCGGTGGCGCACTTCCTGAACATTGACGATCTTGCGATCCTTCGCCCCAAGCCTGGCAGCATTCCGCACGAGGACGTGCTGCAAGCGATCCAACTGGCCTTTACTCACGTCGGGAAGAGGTACGACTTCGGATTCGACACCAACACCTGGGACACGATCGTCTGTTCGGAGCTAGCTTTTCAAACATACGTCAATGTGGAGTGGCCGTTTGGAAAAACCTTGGGCTCCTATACGATTTCACCGGACGACGTCGCCATCATGGCTGGCCCCGAGCAGTCGGCCCCATTCCATCTCGTCAGCTTCATCCACGACGGCCAAGTCGTCAGCGATGTCTCGAGAGGCGTTCGCGGCGAGTGGTATTATCGCAGGCTGATCGAGCCCAAGGAGCCGGTGCAGGCGAATTTGTTACAATTCTTCCCGAATCCGTCCCTACTGCTGAAACCGTTCCGATCCAAGGACGACGCCCGATGACGATTCCTACCCCCACCAAACATCTCGTCGATTGCCACGTCCATCTTGCCGCGCTGCCGGACGGCGACAACGGCTGCTACATCTCGCCGAAGATGCTCAAGAGTCCGCTGTTTCGGTTTCTCTTGTGGA
>CAYZTJ010000272.1:0-2817 GCA_964481215.1 uncultured Nitrospira sp.
TGCCGCTCGGACAGTGGATGCAGGAGGCATTTGGATTCGCTCGCAACCACTTCGATCGCATCGGTCACTTCGCGCAGGGATTCGTGCCCGCGTTGTTGGTGAGAGAAATCTTGATCCGGCATTCGCCGCTGCGCCCGGGCGGCTGGCTGTTCTTTCTCGTCAGTTCTGTGTGCCTGGCGTTCAGCGCGAGCTACGAGTTGTTCGAGTGGGGCGTGGCCCGTTGGACCGGCGAAGCCGCCGGCGCCTTTCTCGGCACGCAAGGCGACGAGTGGGACACCCAATGGGATATGTTTCTTGCCCTCGTCGGTTCGATCACCGCGCAACTACTCCTCTCCAGGCTGCACGACCGCCAACTGGAGCTCAGCGAACGCCGCAGCGCTGCCGAGCCAACGGTCGACGTGAAGAAAGGCATAATTGGCTTGGGGTCACGATCCGGCATGTTAGGTTCATGAGAAACAAGCCGTACCGAGGAGTGCTTCGCCTATGGCGATCCCATTCTGTATGCTGACTACCCCAGGCCTCCGGTTGGCGGTTGCCGCGCTGGTGCTCGTGACGGCGACGTTTATAGAGCCACGGCCGATATCCGCCGGCGAGTCGAGTGACGGCCTTTCGGCGCAGCTCCAAGAAAACACTCAACGGTATCAAGATGCCCATCAGCGCAGCCGCTCGCTCCGCAGCCGATTGCAACAGCTGTTGATTCCGACTGAACCCGCGGCAGCCGATCAGCTGAGCCTCGCGCAAGATCGGCGTGAAGAGGTAGCCCGTCTGCGCGGGGAGTATTTCTCCATCCGGGAGACCCTCTTCACCACAACCTACGCTCATGCGTCGACGCTGGTCGAGCAGCGCCCCAATCGCCTGCCGGCCAGAGCTCTCCTCGAAACGACGTTGACGTTGGCGTCCGCCGCGGACCTCGTGTTGAACGCCGATGCTGTCATGCGCGCGATAGGGCAGGACGAATCGATTGCCTCGCTGTGGAATCAACCGGGCCGGACCTCCGCCGTGACGGCGGATTTGGCAAGCCGGGTGGTCGCAGCGGATCTCCATTTCGAGTTGCAAGATTTGTTTCTCTCCGGCCTCCCTACGCTCGAACGGCACCGACTGGAATTGAACGAAGCCGCGGTGCATGAGGAATCCCGTCTTCCGGCGATTCTTCCCGAAAGCGTCGACGACGGTCTGACCATGATGTCGGACGCCTATCGAACGTTGCGGACCAGAGTGGCTTCGCGCAACCTCGCCGAAGACCAGACGGCCTTGCGGGTACTCGTCAAACGGGCGAAGGAAGAGCGAGGCGCGTGGCGGCAGGAACTGTCGGCTATTCGTCAGCGGCTGGCCAAGGACAACGGCATCGTCCGCGGAGCGGTTCACGTCCGGCTCGTCGGCATCAAACGTTCCTATCTGACGCTGCGCGAAGAACTGTATCCTCTGGCATTCAAGCACGTCGGAATCATCACCAGGGACGATGTGGCGTATCCGCCTGACCTGCGTCTCCAGGCGATTGCCTTGTCATCGCTGGCCGCGGCCACCCTGTACGAGAACGCCGCGGTGCTGCAGGAGATGACGACCGCGATCCCGGGAATGAAAGACTTACTGAACCAAGCCGACCCCTCGCAGGGAATTCCTGCACACTTGTGGGACCATATCGAACAGGAATACGCCAGTCCGGACCATCGGCATCTGTTCAAGGCTGGGCTGAAGTTCCTCGGCAGCCACCAGCCCTCCGCCGAGCATCCCGACCCCTTCCTCACCTATGTCGGAGAAGAACTCAGCGGAATGGCAGCCGCAGCCCAGATCCGGGATGAGCCCCTGCATCAGCGGTACGTGCGGTTGCTGCGGCACTACGAATCGCGCACCGTGGCCACGGGGTTGACCGGGTTGCAACAGAGCAAGGTCCAGACGTCGAAGGGCTTCGGCAATCTGGTCGGCGCCTTCGAGTTCCGCAAGGGGAAATTATACGATCAACCACAGTGGGTCGATTTCGTCAACGAGCGTCTGCAGCCGGGCGATGTTCTGCTGGAGAAGACGCCGTTCCGAGTCACGGATAAGTTCATTCCCGGGCATTTCGGCCATGTCGCCCTTTACGTGGGCACCCCGGAGCAGCTGAAAACCCTGGGCCTGTGGGACCATCTGTCCATCATTCCCTACCATGCGGAGCTCTCCAGAGGGCGCACGATCGTGGAGGCCTTGCGAGACGGCACCCAAATCAATTCCGTGCCGCACTTCCTGAACATCGACGACCTCGCGATCCTCCGCCCAAAGCCGGGCAGCATCCCACGCGAAGACGTGCTGCAAGCGATCCAATTGGCCTTTACCCACATCGGCAAGAAATACGATTTCGGGTTCGACACGAACACCTGGGACACGATCGTCTGCTCAGAGTTGGCTTTCCAAACCTACGTCAACGTGGAGTGGCCGTTTGGGAAGACCTTGGGCTCCTATACGATTTCGCCCGACGACGTCGCTATCATGGGAGGCCCCGACCAGTCGGCCCCGTTTCAGCTCGTCAGCTTCATCCACGACGGCCAAGTCGTCAGCGATGTCTCGAGAGGCGTTCGCGGCGAGTGGTATTATCGCAGGCTGATCGAGCCCAAGGAGCCGGTGCAGGCGAATTTGTTACAATTCTTGCCGAATCCGTCCCTACTGTTGAAACCGTTCCGATCCAAGGACGCCGCACCATGACAGTCCCTGTTCCCACGAAACATCTCGTCGACTGCCACGTCCATCTGGCCGCGCTGCCGGACGGCGACAACGGTTGCTACATCTCACCGAAGATGCTCAAGAGTCCGCTGTTTCGGTTTCTCTTGTGGAAGCACAAACTCT
>CAYZTJ010000273.1:0-2740 GCA_964481215.1 uncultured Nitrospira sp.
TGTGGAAGGGCCGTAAGGCCCGTAGCTAACCAGTACTAATCGGCCGTGCGGCTTAACATACATGCACTTTTGCTCCTGATAGACATGGTCTGCGCGCGAAGCGCGATGCGCTACGCGAGTGGAGAGTTAACAGGTGAGAGTGTAGAGTTCTTATTCTCAACTCACAATTTTTAACTCTCAACTGCGCGAGCGTTGCGCGACGTGCCATGAGTTCCCGGTGGCCATGCCGGAGGGGTCACACCCGTTCCCATCCCGAACACGGAAGTTAAGCCCTCCAGGGTCGATGCTACTGCTGCTGTGAGGCAGTGGGAAAGTAGAACGCTGCCGGGGTTTTTTGAAGCGCCCGTTGATCGCAAGGTCAGCGGGCGCTTCCTTATTCAAGACGAGACAAGAGAGATATCAGACGCCTCGGCTGACGAATGGCGAGCACGTTCGGCTACGCCATCATGCGTTGGCGCCCCGAGTTGCCATTTCAGCCGTACGGTCGGCCGCCCGCTCCTCTAAAGCGCGCAGACGCATGCCGTCGCGCGCGGCAGCCTATCTCCCACCCATCGCTTCTTAACCGCGTTGGCGATAGCCTCCGTGCTCATCCATTCCAGCCGAGGCCGGAAATCCGGCAACTTGAAAACGAGGACAGCGCTGCGGCCGCCAATGGACCGCAGCGCTCTTGGCAAACCCCGGCGCTCGTTCCGTAGGAAGCGGCGCGTGAACGGAACGGCCCTTGGGGATGTCGTGGGGGCAAGTTTCAATTCGAGTCATTCGCTAGCGCGGCTGGCAGGGCGGTGGTACGCTGAATCATGGTGCGATTCCTGGAAGGGTTGTAGAGATTCTCGCAGGGAGGTGTACCATGGCAGCCTCAAGCCGTTCGACCTCCAGTCTCCTTCGCTCGTATCAACTCTTCATTGACGGTAAATGGACCGCCGCACGGTCCGGTCGAACCTTTATCACGCCCAATCCGTCTACCGGCTTGCCCTTGGCGGAGGTGGCGGAGGGCGGCCGGGAGGATATCGATGCCGCCGTGACGGCCGCGCGCAAGGCCTTTGAGGGTACGTGGGCGCGAGTCAGCCCGCGCGACCGTGGCCGGATGTTGGCCAAGCTCGCCCAGTTGATCGAGCGGGACGCGCAACGCCTCGCGGAACTGGAAACGGCGGACAACGGCAAACCGATCCGCGAATCGCTGTATATCGATCTGCCGCAAGTCATCGAAACCTTCGAATACTTCGCCGGCTTTGCGACGAAAGTCGAAGGGGACACGCTGGCGGTTCCGGAGCCGTTCTTCAACTACACGTTGCGCGAGCCGATCGGGGTCTGCGGGCAGATCATCCCCTGGAACTTTCCGCTGTTGATGTGCGCCTGGAAGCTGGCGCCTGCGCTGGCCACGGGCAATACCTGTGTCCTGAAGCCCGCCGAGCAAACGCCGCTCACGGCCTTGGAGTTGGGGAAGCTGATTCAAGAGGCGGGATTTCCCGATGGCGTCGTGAACATCGTGACGGGAATGGGTGAAACGGCTGGCGCGGCGCTAGCCAACCATCCGGACGTCGACAAACTGGCCTTCACCGGTTCGACCGAAGTCGGCAAGCTTATTGCCCATGCCGCGGCCTCGAATTTGACCAAGGTCTCGCTGGAGCTGGGCGGCAAGGCGCCCAACATCGTGCTGGCCGACGCAGATTTGGATCAGGCCGTGGACGGGGCGATGATGGGAATTTTCTTGAATCAAGGCCAGGTGTGCTGCGCCGGCTCACGGCTCTTCGTGGACTGCCATCTCGCCGATGAGTTTGTCGAGCGGTTCCATGCCAAGGCGTCGGCAGTGCGAGTGGGAGACCCCCTGGATCGGACGGTGCAAATGGGCCCGCAGGTCTCGCAGGAACAGCTCGATCGGATCAAATCCTACGTCAAGATCGGGCGCGACGAGGGCGCGACGGTTCGGACCGGTGGCGAGGCGCCGTCACTGGGTGGAAAGCTGTCCGGAGGCTACTTCTATCAACCCACGGTCTTGACGGATGTGACGAACCGGATGCGAGTGGCACAAGAGGAAATCTTCGGACCCGTGACGGCGATTATTCCATTCACCGATGAAGAAGATTTGGTGCGGCAGGCGAACGACACGATCTACGGCCTGTCGGCGGGGATCTGGACGAAGAATCTCTCGCGGGCCCATCGACTGGCGAAGGCCCTCCGGGCGGGCACCATCTGGATCAACACCTTCAACGTGATCCATCCGGCTTCACCCTTCGGCGGCTACAAGCAATCGGGTTATGGCCGTGAGCAGGGCAAATATGCCTTGGATCTCTACACGCAGGTGAAGAGCGTGTGGGTCAATCTGTCGGATCAGCCGATGGGGTGGTACGCGGCCTGACAGGATGCTGAAAAAGTCTGCCAGCTTTGTTCTCGCCTCGCTCGGAGGCTCAACGTACGGCAAAAGTACGCCTCGCCCCCTCGCTCGCTGCGGCCGCGCTGGACAGCCTTTTTGAGCATCCTGCTGAGGACCGTAGGGGTTGAAAGGAGTTGTCTCAGGACCTACTAATCGCCGACGGTTATCCGTTTCCTTAAACGTTGCGTAATGGAGGCCCGCTGATCATTGTGATCAGCGGGCCTTTCTATTTTCAGATGAAGCCCTAGAGACCAAGATGAGCGGGATGGCAGCCCTGCTTGCTCAGACGCTTCGGATCGACCGCACTATGGCTCGCAGTTGCTCGGCTGCGGAACTCACTGCATCCCTCGCTCGTGGAATGCAGCTTCA
>CAYZTJ010000274.1:0-2730 GCA_964481215.1 uncultured Nitrospira sp.
GACTACATCCGCCGCGGTCTCATCACGTCGGGCGAGCTCAAGGCCATGATCGACACGGACGGCCTGATGGGCGTAACCTCCAATCCGTCGATTTTTGAAAAGGCCATTGCCGGAAGTACCGACTACAACCCGTCGCTGCGGCAAATTGCGGCCGATGTGACGAGCGTGAAGCAGATCTATGAGACACTCGCGGTCCGCGATATCCAGGACGCCGCGGACCTCATGCTCCCGGTCTACGAAGCCACCGGGGCGCGCGATGGATATGTGAGTTTAGAAGTCTCGCCCGACCTGGCGTCCAATACCAAGGGAACCCTTGATGAGGCCTTTCGGCTGCATAAGGCCGTGGGCCGGCCCAATGTGATGATCAAGGTCCCTGCCACGCAGGAGGGGATTCCCGCTATAGACCATCTGCTGGGCAAGGGCATCAATGTGAACGTGACGCTGCTCTTCAGCGTGTCCATGTATGAACAGGTGGCCTGGGCTTACGTCTCAGGGTTGGAGAAGTTCGCGGCGGCCGGGGGTGACGTCAGCCGCGTCGGCTCGGTCGCCAGTTTCTTCATCAGCCGGATCGATACCCTGGTGGACAGCATGATCGAACAAAAAGTGAAAGGAGCGTCCAGTCCGCTTGAGAGAGCCAGCCTCCAGAGTCTCGTCGGTAAAGTCGCGATCGCGAATGCGAAGTTGGCGTACGTCGCGTTCGAGAATATCTTTGAAAGCCCTCGGTTTCTCGCCTTGAAGCAGAAGGGCGCCAAGGTGCAGCGCCTGCTCTGGGCCAGCACGGGAACGAAAAATCCGAAGTATCCGGATACCTATTACGTGGAGGAGCTGATTGGCCGGGATACGGTGAACACAATGCCCGCCGCCACGTTCACGGCGTTTCGTGATCACGGCAAAGTGCGGAATACGCTCCAGGAGGGGATCGACGAGGCCAGGGAAACCATGACGATGGCGGCCGAGTGCGGCATCGACATGCGCCAGGTCGGCCAGAAGTTGCTGACGGATGGGGCCAAGCTGTTCGTCGACTCCTTCGATCAGCTGATGAGCGTCATCGGCCGTAAGAGAGAGGAATTGCTGGGAGCCAAGCTCGATCGGCAACGGTATGCGTTAGGAGCGCTGGATAGCGCCGTTCAGGAGCGGCTCAAGACCTTGGCCAAAGCCGATACGACACGCCGCCTGTGGGCTAAGGACCCCACGCTCTGGCATACGGACCCCGCCCATCACAAGATCATCCGCAACGCGCTGGGCTGGCTGCATGTGACGGAGCAGCAGACCCACCATTTGAACCGAATCAAGGCAGTGGCTGAGTCCGTCCGAGCCGCCGGATTCCGGCATGCCCTGCTGCTCGGCATGGGCGGGAGCAGCCTCTGCCCCGAAGTGTTCAAGATGACCTTCGGCGCCATTGCTGGGTTCCCTGAGTTGCATGTGCTCGACAGCACGGTTCCGGCTCAGGTGCGTGGCTATGAAAAGAAGGTGGATCTCAGCACGACCCTGTGTATCGTCTCGAGCAAGTCGGGATCGACGACGGAACCACTCGTGTTTTACCGCTACTTCTACGATCGAATGAAGCAATTGAAAGGAGATCGCGCCGGCGACAACTTCATCGCCATTACCGACCCAGGGTCGTTGCTGGAGACGCTGGCCAAGGAGAGCAAGTTCCGGGACATTCTGCCCGGTGTGCCAGAGATCGGAGGACGGTACTCGGCGCTCTCGAACTTCGGCATCGTGCCGGCTGCGATCATGGGCGTGAACGTGGAGCATCTGCTCTATCGAGCCGAGCGCATGCGACACAGTTGCGACTCCTGTATCCCGCCGCTCGACAACCCTGGCGTGCGACTGGGGGCTGTATTGGGCGAGCTGGCCAAGCAAGGGCGCGATAAGATCACGTTCATCACCTCGCCCCCAATCAGCGATCTAGGCGCTTGGCTGGAGCAGTTGATCGCGGAGAGCACCGGCAAGGAAGGCAAGGGGATTGTGCCTATCGACGACGAGTGGCTTGGCACGCCGGAGGTGTACGGCAACGATCGATTCTTTGCCTACATACGCTACGCGGGGGCTCCGGACGCGCAGCAGGACGCGAAGGTGGCCGCCATGGAGGCGGCCGGGCATCCGGTGGTCCGCATTGAACTCGCGGATCTGATCAATCTGGGAGAAGAATTCTTCCTGTGGGAGGTCGCCACGGCTATCGCTGGGTCCATCCTTGGGATCAACGCGTTCGACCAGCCCAATGTCCAGGAAAGCAAGGACTACACGAAGTCCCTCTTGGATGATTATAAGAGGACCGGGTGGTTGCCGGATGATAACCCGCTCGTGGCGACCAACGGCACAAGGATCTACGCGGATGCAGGGAATCGTGAGGCGCTGCGGGGCGCGGGGTCCTTCGATGCCGTCATCGCCGCGCATGTGAAACGGGTCCGGCCGGGCGACTACGTGGCGATCAATGCCTACGTGGAACGCACCGATGCTACCCACCAGGCGCTGCAATCGATCCGGCATGCCATCCGGGACTCAAAACAAGTCGCGACGACACTGGGCTACGGGCCCCGCTTCCTCCATTCGACGGGGCAGCTGCACAAGGGCGGGCCGGACAGCGGAGTCTTTATTCAGATTACGTCGGATGATGCGGAAGATCTCCCGATCCCGGGCGAACCCTATAGCTTCGGCGTCTTGAAAGCCGCGCAGGCGCTTGGGGATTTTCTCAGCTTGAGCAAGCGGAATCGGCGGGCAATTCGG
>CAYZTJ010000275.1:0-2640 GCA_964481215.1 uncultured Nitrospira sp.
TGGGGAAGGCCGGCAAGCTGCGGATGTTCCGCGCGTCGTGCTGGCGGGTCAGTCGGCAGGAAGTGCTGGCGCTGGCGGAGCCGAGGGCGTACCGCCGACCGGTGAAGCCGATCACGGCGAAGCGGGCTGCCGCCGAGGAGCGGCTGGCGCTGCGGTACCTGGAAGGGCTTGGGCTGAAGGTGGGAGGGGGTTAGCCATGTCGGCACGCGGCACCGGAATGCGCCACGGGCTGAAGGGCGACCGCTGCTCGGTCTGCGCGGCGTTCGTCCCGGACTGGGAGAAGCGGGGCCGCTTCGGGCTCTGCCCGGAGTGCCTGCCGCTGGACGGCGCGCTGCGGGCCTGCGACTGGCACCGGCAGCGGCGGGTCTGGTACCCGCTGGCGGACCACGAGCGCGGGGACTGTGACTCGTGCCGGGCGGTCAAGGCGCGGTTCGTGGTGGAGGGTCGGGAGTGAAACCCGTGTCACGCTTGCGGCGGAGAAGGCGCACGCGCTTCGGCCATCGCTTTCAGGAGCGCCTGGGCGCGCTCGCGCTCGCTGGTTTCCTTCTGCCACTGGCGTACCAGGCTTACTATTTCCGCGTCCGCGAGCGGTTTCTTCTTCGCGCCGTCGGCGCGGCCAAACAGGAACCCGATGACCACCCCAAAGATTCCGTACAGCGGGGCCAGTTGCTGCTGACTGTACCCGACGACAGTGAGGAAGGAACTGAGCCCGATCACCAGTGTCCCCAAGAACACACGCGATGCCCAGGGGTCACCCCAAGTCGTGCCGTCGAGGCGCATGACAACGAGCTCCGCGAGCAAGAGTCCGGCGGTCAACACCAGCGTGGACCAGGCGAGCAGTTGCAGAGTCTGAAGGTAATCCGCGACGGCCTTCGGGTTCGCCTTGGCCAGTGCGGCGAGCTCGGCGGAGCCTTCCACCGGGAGCTGGGCTTGTACGTTGGGTTGGCCGGCGGAGGCCAGGGCGGCGGCCAGGCAGAAGGCAGCCAGGGCGATGACCGCGTAGCGCATCTTCCCACCCTACCACCGGCACGACGCGAGTTAGTCTCTCACTCTCAGTGTCGCCTGCCGGATTCCATCAGCCACACGATGCACATGAAAACCGCGGCAAAGAGGTTCAGCAGCAGCGCGACCATTCCGAGCACTTGCCCGCGGCCTTTGCGGGACGTGGCGACAGTGCTCAGCGCGAATCCGAACGTGGCAAAGATCAGCCCCGGAAGGGGCAAGCACGCCATGCAGATGGAAGCGACGCCGAGCACGAATGAGGCGATGGCCGCGCCGCGAGCGCCAGTCTCTTGCAGCGTCACCGTGGCCTGTGCCGCCAAGTCGAACTGGTTGGCAGGGGTCGCGACGGGAAGCGGCGTCGCCAAAGGGATCGGCACCGCATTGTGCGCAGGCGGCGACGGTAGCCGCCTAGGCGAGTCGCCCCGGTACTTGCCGAGAACGGTACGTCGAACCGGTGGCGGTGGCTTAGGAATTTCGATTCGTTGGCCGCACCTGGGGCAGTTGCCTTTTCGGCCAGCCGCCTCAGTCGGGGCCGACATGGCGGCGTCGCACGTTGGGCACGCAAAACGAATCACGGCCCGCCCCTCAGTGCGTTGGCGGTTGGTTCCCGCGGATCGGCGGCGGCCACAGTTGGTGGCGCTCCAGGTACTCCCGAATGGCGTTGCGAGCCTCTTCGGTCAAGTCGCCGCCGTGCAGATCGGCCAGCCGTTCGAGGCCCGAGCGCATGGAGTTGGGGAGGCGAAGGTTCAGCGTCGCCTTGCCGCTCTTGGACTTATCAGTCGGTTTTCGCTTCGCTGGCATCAAAAACAATTGTGTGCACCCCAATACGCAATTGTCCATCCTCCATTCTACCGCAGAGAATAGCGAATATACAAGGTGCATCACAAAGTATTAAATCATCATTGACAACGTATCGCACTGTGATACAATTACTCCCGGTACAACCGACCCGACTCCACCCAGGGGGCGAAATGATGGCTGCAAAAAAGCAACGGCTGGTGTGGTCCGTTGAGGTCCGCTGCACGGACGAACCCGAGGACGACCTGACCCTCGGGAACGACCTTTTACATAGGACCATTCACGTTCTGGCGGATGGCTGCGGCGATGCGGCCGCCGTCGCCGAGAAGATCGCGGTGAAGGAGCTCGGCGACACGATTGACGGCGCTCCCTACGCGGCTAGCGCGCGGCTGCTGTGCAAGTTGGACGACTAACTGACCCACGCGCCGCCGGGGGACGACGGCGGCAACTGGACGGCGGGCCGGACTAGGAGCCAGGGGAGAGCCCTGGACCAGCTAACTGCGCTGAGTGAACACCGGCCCGCCGCTTTTTCACGGAGAAGCCATGCACCAGCCTTGCGACCTCTTGCCCGACGACACGCTGTTGATCGGCTTCGGGCCGGACGACGATGACGACGACATCGACAGCGACTTCGACGACCTGGACGACGACGATTGGGACGATGACGACTCTGACTTGGACGACGACCTATGAACACGCCTGTCGCGGCAACCGAGCCACTCACCGACGCCCAGCGCCTCACGCTGGAGCTGTTCCGCAGCCGTACCGCACCGGGCCGGTGGTACCGCGCCGACCAGGTGTTCCCCGACGACCCGCGCCGGCGCGTCGGCCTGTACTTCC
>CAYZTJ010000276.1:0-2495 GCA_964481215.1 uncultured Nitrospira sp.
CATCGGCTTGGCCGGGTTGGACGTCTCGACGGGAGAGTTCTGGGTCACGGAGTTCAAAGGCCGGGAGGCCCAACAGCAGCTTCTCGATGAACTTGCCAGGGTGGAGCCGAAAGAGTTGCTGTACCCCGAAGGAGAAACCGCAGCGAAGTCGATTCTGACCCAGGCGACCGGTCCGCGCCGCTGCGGTCGACCGCAGCGCGACTTTCACGAGGACAGCGCCGCCGCGATTTTACAACGACACTTCGGCGTGCAGTCGCTCGAGGGGTTCGGCTGCGGCGGGCTCACGGCCGGATTGGGAGCGGCTGGCGCCGTCTGGCGTTATTTCCGAGAGACTCAGCCTGCGGCTTCCCTCGAGCACATCCGACGCCTTCAACGGCGTTGGAGCAACGAGTCGATGCACCTGGACAGCGCGACCATCCGCAACCTTGAGCTGGTCCGTCCACTGGGTGGCGGCGAACGGCCGTCGACGCGCGACGCCACCGTCTTATCCGCCCTCGACCGTACGTCGACCGCCATGGGCGGCAGGCTCTTGCGCGACTGGTTGGTGCGCCCCCTCCTCGATCGTACGGGAATTCAGGCCAGACTGGATGCCGTCGCGGATCTGAAAGCGCGCATCCAGCAGCGCGTGGCGCTCCGCACCATCCTTCGCGCCGTACAGGATATCGCCCGTCTCAGCAGCCGCATGACCCTTGGGGTGGCCGGTCCCCGGGAATGTCTCGCCTTGAAGCAGTCACTGGCGTCGCTGCCGGAACTACACGCACAGCTCGCCCCGTTCACGGCTCAGCTACTGGTCTCACTGCGGAACACCTGGGACGATTGCCGTGATGTGCACGACAGGATCGAACGGGCTCTCCACCCCGACGCGCCGATGGCGGTCCGCGACGGGAACGTCATCCGGGAAGGTTATGACGCCAGGATCGATGAACTGCGGAAAGCGCGAACGGAGGGCAAGGGTTGGATCGCCGCGCTCGAAACCAAAGAACGAGAGCGGACGGGCATCGAATCACTCAAAGTCCGCTATAACCAAGTGTTCGGCTACTACATCGAGATCACGAAGGCCAATCTCGCCAAGGTGCCTTCCGATTTCATGCGCAAACAGACCTTGGTAAACGCCGAGCGATTCATGACCCCGGAGTTGAAAGAATTGGAAGAACGGGTGCTGGGGGCCGAAACCAAGCTGCTGGCGCTCGAGGAGGAAGTCTTCGCGCTGCTGCGCGAGCAGATTGCCAAAGACGTGCCGCGCCTTCAAGGCATGGCCCAGACTCTGGCCTCGCTCGACGTTCTCGCGTCACTGGCAGAGACCGCGGCATTGAACCGCTACGTTCAGCCGACGATCGACGAGTCGGGGGTCTTGCTCATCCGTGACGGTCGCCATCCGGTCGTCGAGCAACTTAGTCCGGATCTCGTGTTCGTCCCCAACGACACCTTGCTGGACGATGACGCCAACCGGCTGGTGATCCTGACGGGACCGAACATGGCCGGCAAGAGCACCTATCTGCGTCAGGTGGCCCTGATCGCCCTCCTTGCGCAGGTCGGTAGCTTCGTCCCGGCCGCAGAGGCGCGAGTGGGATTGATCGACCGAATCTTCACCCGCGTCGGGGCATCGGATAACCTCGCTGCAGGACAAAGTACGTTCATGGTGGAGATGATCGAGAGCGCACACATCTTACACTGCGCCTCAAGAAGAAGCCTGATCCTCCTGGACGAAATCGGCCGCGGAACCAGCACCTACGATGGGTTGAGCATTGCCTGGGCCATCGCCGAACATATTCACGACCGCCGGCAGTTGGGAGCCCGTACGCTCTTCGCCACCCACTATCACGAGATGACCCAGCTGGAGTCGTTGAGGGACGGCATCAAGAACTTCCGAGTGGCGGTACAGGAACGGGACGGAGACGTGGTATTTTTGCGGAAGATCGTGCCTGGCGGCGCCGACCGCAGCTACGGTATCCATGTGGCCAAACTGGCAGGGCTGCCGGTGACGGTGATCGAACGGGCGCAGGAGGTCTTGACGAAACTGGAGCAGCCGGACGCGGCCATCGAGACCTCACCGGTCCTTCGCGAAACGGATCGTTCCCGTCCGTCGCTGCCCCAGCCTCATCCTCTGATCGACGAGGTGCGACAAATCGATCTCTTTTCGTTGACCCCGCTCGATGCCCTCAATCGCCTTGCGGATCTCCAAAAGCGGGCCGCTGAATAGGCCCCGCGATTCGACAGCCGGGTTCAGAAGCAAAAACCGGCAGGTCTGCGGAAACGGCTACTGGGGACCCCCCGGCAACGCAGAGCAAGAAGGCATCCGCCCAGTTTCCCACGAACCATGGACGAAGTTGGCAGTCCCCTCGAGCAGACGGCCAAAAACAACAAGCGGCAGCCCCGTGAGGAGCTGCCGCCGTTGTTTCTACCTCAGATATGCGCTTACTTGCCAGCGTTGTACTGTGCCGTCCAAGGAATCAAACCGGCGAGCGGCTTACCGCCAGGCTGCAGGACGTCGTACT
>CAYZTJ010000277.1:0-2414 GCA_964481215.1 uncultured Nitrospira sp.
TTCTCGATGAACTTGCCAGGGTGGAGCCGAAAGAGTTGCTGTACCCCGAAGGAGAGACCGCAGCGAAGTCGATTCTGACCCAGGCGACGGGTCCGCGCCGCTGCGGTCGACCGCCGAGCGACTTCAGCGAGGACAGCGCCGCCGTGATTCTACAACGACACTTCGGCGTGCAGTCGCTCGAGGGGTTCGGCTGCGGCGAGCTGACGGCCGGATTGGGGGCCGCCGGCGCCGTCTGGCGCTATTTCCGAGAAACTCAGCCTGCGGCTTCCCTGGAGCATATCCGACGCCTTCAACGGCGTTGGAGCAATGAGTCGATGCACCTGGACAGCGCGACCATCCGCAACCTGGAACTTGTCCGTCCACTGGGCGGAGGCGAACGGCCGTCGACGCGCGACGCCACCGTCTTTTCCGTGCTCGACCGTACGTCGACCGCCATGGGAAGCCGGCTCTTGCGCGACTGGTTGGTGCGCCCCCTCCTCGATCGCACGGGAATTCAGGCCAGACTGGATGCCGTCGCGGATCTGAAAACGCGCATCCAGCAGCGCGTGGCGCTGCGCACAATCCTCCGCGCCGTGCAGGATATCGCTCGCCTCAGCAGCCGCATGACCCTCGCGGTGGCCGGTCCCCGTGAATGTCTCGCCTTGAAGCAGTCCCTGGCGGCGCTGCCGGAACTGCGCGCCCAGCTCGCCCCGTTCATGGCTCAGCTGCTGGTCTCACTGCGGAACACCTGGGACGATTGCCGTGACGTGCATGACAGGATCGACCGGGCTCTCCAGCCGGACGCGCCGATGGCGGTCCGCGACGGGAACGTCATCCGGGAGGGCTACGACGCCAGGATCGATGAACTGCGGAAGGCGCGCACGGAGGGGAAGGGGTGGATCGCCGCGCTCGAAACCAAAGAACGGGAGCGTACGGGCATCGAATCACTCAAGGTCCGCTATAACCAAGTGTTCGGCTACTACATCGAGATCACGAAGGCGAATCTCGCGAAAGTGCCGTCCGATTTCATGCGCAAGCAGACCTTGGTAAATGCCGAGCGATTCATGACCCTGGAGTTGAAAGACTTGGAAGAACGGGTGCTGGGCGCGGAAACCAAGCTGCTGGCGCTCGAGGAAGAAGTCTTCGCGCTGCTGCGCGGGCAGATCGCCAAAGACGTGCCGCGCCTTCAAGCCATGGCCCAGACTCTGGCTTCGCTCGACGTCCTCGCGTCACTGGCGGAGACCGCGGCGTTGAACCGCTACGTTCAGCCGACGATCGATGAGTCGGGGGTCTTGCTCATCCGTGATGGTCGCCATCCGGTCGTCGAGCAACTGAGTCCGGATCTCGCGTTCGTCCCCAACGATACCCTGCTGGACGATGACGCCAACAGACTGGTGATTCTAACTGGACCGAACATGGCCGGCAAGAGCACGTATCTGCGTCAGGTGGCCCTGATCGCCCTCCTCGCGCAGGTCGGCAGCTTCGTCCCGGCCGCAGAGGCGCGAGTGGGATTGATCGACCGGATCTTCACCCGCGTCGGGGCGTCAGATAACCTCGTTGCGGGACAAAGCACCTTCATGGTGGAGATGATCGAAAGCGCCCACATCTTGAACTGCGCCTCGAAAAGAAGCCTGATTCTACTGGACGAAATCGGCCGGGGAACCAGCACCTACGATGGATTGAGCATTGCCTGGGCCATTGCCGAGCATATTCACGACCGCCGACAGTTGGGAGCCCGTACCCTCTTCGCCACCCATTATCACGAGATGACCCAGTTAGAGTCGTTGAGGGACGGCATCAAGAACTTCCGCGTGGCGGTACAGGAACGGGACGGAGACGTGGTCTTTTTGCGGAAGATCGTGCCTGGCGGCGCAGACCGCAGCTACGGTATCCACGTGGCGAAGCTGGCAGGGCTGCCGGCGGCGGTGATCGAACGGGCGCAGGAGGTCTTGACGAAGCTGGAGCAGCCGGACGCGGTCATCGAGGCTTCTCCGGTACTTCGCGACAAGGACCGTACGCGCCCGTCGCTACCCCAGCCTCATCCTCTGATCGACGAGGTGCGACAAATCGATCTCTTCTCCTTGACCCCGCTCGATGCCCTCAATCGCCTCGCGGATCTCCAAAAGCGGGCTACCGAGTAGGCACGGGATTCTGACAACCTGTCGGCTCTCACTCTGAGTCCCGTCTGCGGAAACGGTACGAGGGAGACCCGTCATGCAGGGCAGGAAGGATCCGCCCACCTTCGCACGAACGATGGACGAAGCTGGCGGACTCCTTGGGCAGAGGGCCACAAACAACAAGCGGCAGCCCCGTCAGGAGCTGCCGCTTTTGTGACCGCGATGGAATCGACTTTTAGTGGCCGCCGCTATTGTACTGCGCGGTCCAAGGAATCAAACCGGCGAGCGGCTTACCGCCAGGCTGCAGGACGTCGTACT
>CAYZTJ010000278.1:0-2407 GCA_964481215.1 uncultured Nitrospira sp.
GTGAGCCGCATCGCCAGCGCAGGCTATATGCGCACCAACGTTTACGTGTTGAACGGCCGGACGGCCGGCAATGTCGCGATCGCCGAAGAGGCGCTCGCTGCCGGCCCCGTGCCCACAGGACTGACGGACGGCCCAGCCGTCGCTTCGGCGCACATCGCCCAGGCGGCCGTCGTCGGCGTCGCGACCGGAATGGCGATCACCGCGAAGCTGCAAGGCTTCGAGGGCGATGCCTGCCCGGAATGCGGCAACTTCACCATGGTCCGCAACGGGACGTGCCTCAAATGCACGACCTGCGGCTGCACCACCGGATGCAGTTGAGCAGCGTGACGTTCGCGTACCCGCGTACCCCGGGGCCCTCGCGGTTGGGGACCTCATAGCTAACCATAGGAGACAGTTATGGCTGCTAAGAAGAAGGCTGCGAAGAAGAAGGCTGCTAAGAAGAAGAAGCAGTAAGAAGGAAAGGGCGTAGGCCAAAGCAAGACTTTGGCCCCTCTAACCAACGCCTTTCGGCTTCCGTGTGGGAGCCCCTGTGCTCAGTCACTCGGGCCCCACCGGAAGCCACCTTGAATTTGTGCATTTAAGCCAAAGCAACGCCCCACCCCGTGGAGGCGGAAAGGCGAGACTGAATTCGATGTCCGGCAGCTTCGGCGCGCCGGACATTCTTTTTTGGAGGGCCTTGATCTAGCCCGATTTCGCCCCTACACAGCGAAAATGGATACTGACCAGTCAGTCAATTCCATCGCTACGGTCGACACCCGAGGTCGCCGATCAGAGGATCGCAGTTCGCACATTGCCCGCGCCGCACTGGAACTTTTCGTCACCCGTGGCTTCGCTGCGACCAAGCTGGAAGATGTCGCCAAGGCGGCCGGCGTCAGCAAGGGCCTCCCCTATCTCTACTTCAGGAGCAAGGAGGACCTCTTCAAGGCGGTGATCAACGAGGCAATCGCCGCGCCCATCTCCCGGGCCAAGGAATTCATCGACCGGTTCGACGGCACCAGCGAGGAATTGTTGCGCGCGTTGGTCGCACGCTTCCGGGACTTCTCGGAGAGCCCGGCCGGTGGTGTCGTGAAGCTCATCCTCGCCGAGGCCGGCAACTTCCCCGATGTGGCCCACTTCTATTGCTCCGAGTTCGATCTTCGGGGGCGCGAGTTGTTCGCGACCGTGCTGCGCCGCGGCGTCGACCAGGGCGAGTTCCGTCCGATCGACGACATCGACGCCGCTGCGGTCGTCGTCGCCCAGCCCTTGGCCATGCACTCCGTGTGGCTGCGCTCGCTTGCCCCTTACGACACCCAAGCCCCCTCGAACGATGCCTTCTACGCCGCCTATCTCGACCTGATCCTCGCGGGGTTGCGGTCATGAGGAAGCGCAGCAAGCTCGTGATTGCCGCCCTCGCGGCGGCCATTGTCGTAACGGGCGGCGCCTTCGTCTGGCAAAACGGCAAGTCCTCCGCCTCGGAACACAGACCTGGAGCGGCGGTAACGGCGGGCGAGCGCACGATCGAGCTGATCCCTGCGGAGTTGCACACGATCAAGCCGCGCGGCCTTGTGGATACTGTGCGCTTCACCGGCGCGACACAGCCGGTCGACCAGACCGTGGTCAAGAGCAGGGTCGCCGGCCGCCTCGCCGAGGTCCTCGTGCGTGAGGGCGACAAGGTCAGCAAAGGCGAGCTGCTTGCCCGCTTCGAGACGACGGAGCTCCAGGCGCGGGTCAACGAGAGGCGCTCGGCCGTCGAGGCCGCCCGCGCGGAGCTGCGCTGGGCTGCCCGCGACCGCTCCGACAAGGAGGCGCTCGCGGCCCGTAACATCGTGAGCCAGGCGGCGATGGACCAGTCCCGCGCCGCGGCCGAGCAAAAGGCCTCGATGGTCGCCGTGGCCGAGGCCCAACTCGACGTCGCCGAGAAAAACCTGGCGGACGCCGAAGTGCGGGCACCGTTCGGCGGGGTGATCGGAGAGCGGCTCGCCAACCAAGGCGAATCGCTCCCGATCGACGGCAAGATCCTCGCCCTGCTCGACACCAGCCGCGTCGAGGTCGCCGCCCAGATGCCGGCCGCCGATGTGGTCCGCATGAGCGTGGGCCAGCATGCCTCGGTCACGCTTGAGGGCTTCGGCGAACACGTCTTCCCTGGCCGCGTCACGCGCATCAGCCCGACGGCGCAACCGGGCTCGCGATCGATCCTGGTCTTCGTCGAGATCCTCGAACGGCACGACGGGCTGCGCGGCGGCCTGTTCGGCATGGGCACCATCAACGTCAAGGAGAAAGGCCACGCGCTGGCCGTTCCGGCCTCCGCCATGCGCAAGGACGCCGAAGGGGATTTCGTTCTCGCCGCCGAGAACGGCATGCTGGTGCGCAAGCCGGTCGGCGCGGTCCGCACCTGGTCGCGCGGCGAGCTGGTCGAGGTCAAGGGCCT
>CAYZTJ010000279.1:0-2404 GCA_964481215.1 uncultured Nitrospira sp.
GGATCAGCCAGGCGATGCGCGTGGTGAGCACGCGCGTCTTGCCGCTACCTGCGCCCGCAAGGACGAGCGCGTGGCCGTCGGGCAGGGTGACCGCGGCGAGCTGTTCGGGGTTTAGGTGTTCAAGATGCAGTGACAAAGCGGCTTCATTATATCTTTCAGTCCTGCTTGCTGCCGCTGCAGACGCAGTTCTTTTTGACTGCACGGTACTATTCATCGAACCCATGCCTGCTACCGGCTACAACGAGGCGGACACCCGCGCCAAACTGATCGATCCGGCCTTACACACTCGGCACTGGATCGAGCTGGTAAAGGACGACCAGCGCTCGACGCACGGAGAGATCCACCGTGAGCAAAGCGCGGTCCGAGTCGAGATCATTGACGGCAAACCGTTCAAGCGCGGCAGGGGTAGGGTGGACTACCTGCTGCGCGCTTACGTCGAAGAACACGATCATCCGCTGACGCTGGCATTTGTCGAAGCCAAGAAGGAGAAGCTGCCGCCCACTCAGGGACTGGAACAGGTGAAGGAGTATGCAAGGCGGCACGCAGTCAAGTTTGTCTATTCGACTAACGGCCATCTGTTCGTCGAATACGACGTCACGACCGGGAAGACCACCGATCCTCGGCCGATCGCCGAGTTTCCTACCCCGGAAGAGCTACGGCAGCGCTGGTTTGCCGGGACCGGACTGCAGCCGGCGGCGCCCGAGATGGGCGCGCTACTGACTGCGTACAGCGTCGCTGGCGACAAACTTCGCTACTACCAAGACGCTGCCGTACGCTCTGTACTCGAACGCGCAGCGCGCGCGACGACCGGAAAAGAACAGCCTCGCGCTCTTCTCTCACTCGCGACTGGAGCAGGCAAAACCAGCATCGCAGTTGGGTTGTTGCAGCGGCTATCGGACGCAGGACAGCTCAAGCGCGCTCTGTTCCTCGTTGATCGGGACGAACTTCGAGAACAGGCGCACACCCGCTTTCACAACGTCTTTGGCTCGGACGCGAAGATCGTGCGCGAAGGTTCGGACGGCGGCAACGAAGCCAAGAATGCCCGCGTTCACATCGCTACCTATCAATCGCTGGGCATTCACGAAGATGGCGACGCTTCGTTCCTGCGCAAGCACTACCCGGAGAACCACTTCAGCCACATCCTGATTGACGAGTGCCATCGCTCAGCCTGGGGCACCTGGTCCGAGGTGCTGACCCGGAACCCCGAGGCATTCCAGGTCGGGCTCACTGCTACGCCGCGGCAATTGAAAGGCACGCAGGAAGATCTGAAGATTTCCGCCGACAACGTGAAGCACTTCGGCGAGCCGGTCTACGAGTACTCGCTCGCTCAGGGTATCGAGGACGGGTACTTGGCGCCCTGCGAAATTAAGCAGGGCCGTGTCACGATTGACGAGAAGACCTTGATCAAGAAAGAAGTGATCGACCACAAGGCGAAACGGGTCGACACCGGCCAAAAAGCCAAAGCGCACGAAGTTCGCGATCTCTACAGCGCCAAAGACTACGACGCGAAGCTGCAGATACCCGAGCGTGTCGCCGCCATGTGCGACGATCTGTTCAAGTACCTAATTGAAACTGGCGGCCCAGAGCAGAAGACCATCATCTTCTGCGCCGCTGACGCGCACGCCGATCGCGTCGCCGTGCATCTCAACAACTGTTACGCCGACTGGTGCAAGGCCAATGGCCGTGCACGGGCCGAGCCCTACGCTTTCAAATGCACGGCCATGAGCAGCGGCAACCGGATGGTCGAGGACTTCCGGGGCACCATGTCCTCATGGTTCGTCGCCACCACGGTTGACCTGCTTTCCACTGGTGTGGACGTACCCTGCGTGCGCAATATCGTCTTTTTCCGATATCTGGAGTCCGCCATCGTGTTCCATCAGATGGTCGGGCGCGGTACACGTATCGACGAGGCCAGCAACAAGCTGATGTTCCGCCTCTACGACTACACCAACATGATCCGCCTCTTCGGCCATGACTTCGTGACCCCGCCCCCGCGTCCCGGTGGCGAAGGCGGCGGTGGTGATGATGACGATGTCGAACCCACACTCATAGCCGGTGGGTTTAATGTTCAGGTCAAACGTGGCGGCCATTTCGTGCTCGGCGAGAAGGACGGAAAGCTCACTCCGGTAGCCTACGAGGAGTACAAACGCGACCTCGCCAAGCGCCTGAAGAGGGAAGCATCGAACCTTGCCGAGTTCCGCGAGCGCTGGATCCAGCCCTCCGAGCGTCACGCGATGCTTGACGCGCTGGTGTCCGCAAACAGCTCGCCAAAAGTGATTCAGATGGTCGATGCCATGCAGGACTTTGATCTCTACGACGTCCTCGCCGCCCTCGGCTACGCCGTCAAACCACGCAACCGCCTCGACCGCAGTCTCGCCTTCAAGTTCAGGAACGAATCCTGGCT
>CAYZTJ010000280.1:0-2394 GCA_964481215.1 uncultured Nitrospira sp.
ACGCGGGCGGCGGGGCGGAACAACGGAAATTGTGGCGGCGGATGATCGGGAGCCAGGCGCGGAGCGGCGTTTCGATCAGCGCGTGGTGCCGCAGGCAGGCCCTGCGTGAACCCTCGTTCTACTGGTGGCGACGGCGCCTGGCCCGGACCGCTCGAAAGGGAATGGCCCGATCCCGGAAGCCGACCCCCTTCGCTGCGCGCCCCACTGCGTTGGGCTCCATGGGCGAGCAGGGGCCGGCGCTGGTGCCCGTCCGCGTGTTGGCATCGGAGGGGGGCAGCGCCGAAGGTCTCATCGAGATTGTGTTGTCCGGCGATCGCCGTATTCGAGTGGGTGGACCGGTGGATCGGCGGCTGTTGGCGGATGTGCTGGCGGTATTGGAGGCGGCGCCGTGCTGAAGCTGCCCAGCCTGGGAGAGATCGATCAGGGAATCCGTGTTGGCATCTATCTGTGCACGGCGCCGACGGACATGCGCAAGGGCTTCGATTCGCTGGCCGCCCTGGTGCGCGAGGCGCTGGGGCAGGACCCGCTGACCGGCCATCTCTTTCTGTTCGTCGGTCGATCGCGGGATCGGCTCAAGATCCTGTACTGGGACAAGGATGGGTTTGCCATCTGGTACAAGCGGCTGGAGGAAGGGACGTTCCGCCTGCCGTCATTCAAGAAGGTCGGCGCCCGTGTCGAGCTGAAGGCCAGCGAGTTGGCCATGCTGTTGGCAGGGATTGATCTGACGAGCATCCGGCGGCGAAAGCGCTTCGTGCGATCGGCGTGAGAAAAATCACAGATCAGTGCGAATAGTTTGCGAGGCATCTGCGTTCCATGAAGTATGGCCACGGATGGCGTCACGACCTTCCCTTCTCCCGCCGATGAACTGATTCGTCTTCGACAAGAAAACGAACTTCTCCGGGCCGAGCGCCTGCAGTGGCTCGAAGACAAGAAGACCAGCGCCCGCACGATCGAGCAATTGCAGCACCAGTTGCAATCACTGCTCCGTCGGATCTACGGCCGATCCGCCGAGAAGATCGACAAGAATCAGATGCTGCTGTTCGAGACCCTGCTCCATCAGTTGGCCCCGCCGACGCCGGCGGCTCCGTCCGAACCTGCGCCGGAGGCGCCGCGATCGGGAAAGAACGGTCACGGCCGGCGGCGGCTGCCTTCGGATCTGCCGCGGCAGAAGATCATCCACGACCTGCCGGAGGACCAGAAGCTGTGCTCATGCTGCGGGAAGATGCGGCACATCATCGGCCAGGAGATCAGCGAGCAGCTGGACTTCATCCCGGCCAGGCTCAAGGTCATCCAGCACGTGCGGCTGACCTACGCCTGCCGTCACTGCGAACAGAATGCGGCCGAGGGCGGCTCGCAGGTGGTCACCGCTGACAAGCCCTCCTCTCCCGTCGAGAAGGGCCTGGCCGCGCCGGGACTGCTGGCCTACATCCTGGTCAGCAAGTATGGCGATCATCTCCCGCTCTACCGGCTGGAGACGATCCTGGAGCGGCATGGGATCGAGATCGCCCGCTCGACGATGTGCGACTGGGCGGCGGAGTGCGCCGATCTGCTGACGCCGCTCCACGAGTTGATGATCCGGACGGTGCTTCAATCGAGGGTCATTCACACCGACGACACACCGGTGCAGGTCCTGGACCGGAACCTCCATCAGACCCGCACCGGCCGCTTCTGGGTGTACCTGGGCGACGGCGATCATCCGCAGACGGTCTTCACCTACACCGCCAGCCGCAGTCGCGATGGGCCCCGGGAGTTCCTGCGGAATTGGAGCGGATACTTGCAGGCCGACGCCTTCGGCGGCTACGACGGCATCTACGCAGGTGAGGTCGGCGGCCACGTCACGGAGGTGGCCTGCTGGGCCCATGCCCGGCGCAAGTTCTATGAGGCCCGCACCTCGGATGCCGCGGCCAGCACCCAGGCTCTGGCCTACATCCGGCTGCTCTACGACGTGGAGGACCAGGCGAAGGAACAATGGGAACAGGCTGAGGAGGCTGCGCCGCCGCCCGGCGAATCTTCAGCCATGATCGACCCGCCGCGCGCGTCGCTGACCGCCGTGCGCCTACGGCTTCGCCGGGAGCATTCCATCCCACGCCTCGAACAATTCAAGGCCTGGCTGCAATCCCAGCGGGCAGAGCAGGGCGGATCGGTCCTGCCCAAGAGCCCGATGGGGCAGGCCATCACCTACGCGCTGAACCAGTGGGAGGCCCTCCGCGCATACGCCAACGACGGCGACTTGAACATTGATAACAACGCCGCCGAGAACGCCCTGCGCCGCGTGGCCATCGGCCGCAAGAACTGGCTCTTCTGCGGCTCCGATCGTGGCGGTCGCACCGCTGCCGTCTTCTTCTCGCTCATCGCCACCTGCCAGCGGCACAAAGTCGATCCCTTCGCCTATCT
>CAYZTJ010000281.1:0-2302 GCA_964481215.1 uncultured Nitrospira sp.
GGTCAAACTCGAGCGGATAAAAGATCGTCGTCATCAGTCGATTGTTGAAGAAGGCCACTTGTAGTTCTCCGACACAGTCGTGGTGGACGAAATTCTTCACGGAAACCGTATGGATACTCATTGGGGGTCGGTTGTCGTCTTGAGCCAGGTGGCTGTCCGACACGATTTCCCATTGGAGAGCGTGCGACGCGAACCAGACTTTCGTCTCTTCAATGGATTGATAGCTGTCGAGGCCGGCAATGAGCTTGGCGCGCTCTGCGGCCACTTCGATGAAGGTGACAGGCCGCCAAAATTCCCCCCACAAGGAATACCCGACATATCCGGTGAGGAGCAGGAGAAGGACCAGAGCGGACCAGGCAACGATTCGACTGCCGCCGGCCAGCAATCGGCCGATCTCCACCGTCACAACTCCAACAGGGGAAACTTGGGCAGCGAGGATTCGCTCACGCCGGTGAGCTTCATGATGACATCATAGAGTTGCTGCACGCGTTCCGACTTCACCGGTTCATGGCCTTGCCCCAAGACCGCATGGTTCGCGGCATCCAACAGGGGCTTCAGACCCGGCCAGACCTTGAGAAACGCCTGGCCAAGCGGATCACCCTGCTCCGCAAGAATGCGATATGAGTGCGGCAGCGGCAACTTGTATTTTCCATCCACATCATCGGGCCCGCATGCCCGGCAGGCCTGCTGAAAGGCCTCCGGCAATCGCTCAGGCTGCACATCCCACGTCTTGATCTGATGCTGTGCGAACAGCTGCCGCTGCGCCACGGCTCCCAGCGCGCGGATGAGCGCGCTCATGGCACCTTCCGGATCCTGCCGCACGTGAAGCTTTCGTTGGGCCTGGCTCAGGAGGTCGAGCCAGAGCAATGCCTTCGTCTCCGAAGGATCGAGCACGAGCTTCTCAAGAAAGCCGGCATGCGCTTTGATAGCCGGGATGGTCGTCTTGACGCCGGGCGGTCCGCCGAAGAGCGTCGCCATCTCCAACGCTTTCGCCGAGCTCTTGAGTTTCTCCCACGCCTGGCGATACAGGAACCGGTCCCAGAGATCGTAGCCGTCGGCAAGATCGCTCAATGCGCGATAGAAGGGTTTTCGTCCGCCGCTCACCCGCGATTCGAGCTGACGGAAGAGCGCGCCGGCTGCTGCAAAGGCTCCTCGATTAAAGAGATTGCAACCTTCTCGGCGCTGAGTTTCCGCCGTTTCGTCCCAGGGGTTCTCCTGAACCCACCGCCGCTCTTGCCCCTCGACCCTGACAACGTCCCCTTCGCGATCCTGTCCGACCGCGAGGAGGGACACGATCCGAGACGCATAGGGCATCGTCACGAGCGTCAGCGCCGCGGCCATGGCGGCTGTGGCTCCGGTAAGATCCAACACCAACGCTCCGGGATCGACCTCCCAATTCTCGAGCAGCCCGGGAAGGGATCGCGCGATAGTCTGATGGCAGACTGGGAAACTGTCCGCGTCCGGCAGCAAGATCCAATCCCACCGCCGCGGCATCGCGGAGAGTTGGGGCTGGACCTGCGACTCCACCAATGGCCTGGCCGACTCGGGCAGTACGAAACACAGCGCAGCCGGTTGCAACCGGTTGACCGAATAGGCCGCGCTCGCCACATCCTGGGTGAGCGCGACGACCAACGCTTGAGCCGGCTGTTCATGCGCCATCGCCGGCGGACTATAACACCGGCCTCCGGGGCGATCAATTCGCACGGCCGCGGCTTGACGGCCCGGAGAAAGGCGCATAGACTCCTGCCGTTTCCTTAAGAGAAGCCTCCCAGGGTTGACGGAGTTTCCCGATGATCTGGTGGTATTGGATGGTGCTGGGGCTGGTCCTGCTCGGGGCGGAGATGACCACCCCCGGCGGGTTCTACATCATCTTTTTCGGCCTCTCGGCCTTGATGGTGGGCACCCTGGCGGGACTCGACTTGGTCGCAGCAGACTGGCTGCAGTGGCTGCTGTTTTCCGTGATCGCCGTCGGATCGCTACTCCTCTTCCGCGGCCCGCTCATGGCCGCCATCAAGGCCAGGCCGGACCAATCGTCACAGGTCGATTCGATGGTGGGCGAAGCGGCCCTCCCGCTCGACCGGATCGCGGTCGGAGAAACCGGAAAGGCCGAACTGCGAGGCACGACGTGGTCGGCCAAAAACGTCGGCACCGTGCCGTTGGCCAGGGGGCAGCGGAGCAAAGTTTCGCGCGTGGATGGCCTCACCCTGTTCATCACGGCCGAATAAGGCCACGAAGGAACGACTGAAAATGGAGGACGGCATGTCGGGTGGATTTCTGACCGTACTGATCCTTGCGCTGCTCG
>CAYZTJ010000282.1:0-2249 GCA_964481215.1 uncultured Nitrospira sp.
GTTTGTAGACCGGCATGTTCAGCGCCTTGCCCAGTTCCAGACCCGTCATGAGGCCGCCGAACGAGTAGGGGCTTCCGTCCACCGCCACGACGATCTTGCCGCCCGTCATGGGCTGGGTGTGCTTGATGATGAACATGTCGGAGGTGCGGACGCGCCGGACCACGCGCTCGGTGTTGCTGCCGATGACGCTGTCCTTGACGGCGCCGACGCCCAGCGCGCCCATCACCACCAGGTCGTAGGCGTTGGTATTGATGTCTTCGGCGAGGACTTTCCAGTTCCGCCCTTCGAGCGAGCGGCGTTCCAGGGGGAGATTGGCTTCCGTGCAGCGCTTGTCGACGTAGTCGAGATAGGAATCGGTAATGATTTGGAGCCCGCGCGTGATCAGAGAGTCATGGATCTGGCGCTGGCGGTCGAGTTCTTTTTCGTCGTGATACTCTTCAGGAAGGCCGGCCTCCATCTGCTTGAACCGTTTGTCGTGCATCTTCGCCGCATAGACGTGGCTGCCGACCACTTTGGAGCCAAACGTCTTGGCGAGACGGATCCCCAGGTCGACCGCCATATTGGAATGGTCGGAGTTGTCGACCGGGATGTAGATGGTCTTATACATTCTGCGCCTCCTCCGGGAGACACTCCGCCTTGCCCACGTTATTCATGATCGCTTCTACTGCAACCGCCGATACGCCGCTGCGACGAGGCTGGCCGCGTCTTAAGGCGTCCAGCCGAGCGGGCTCGCCCCTCGCGGCCTCAACATACTGTTTCAAGTATGCCTCGGCCTCTCGGGGCTCCGCGCGCCCGTCTCGCATGGCGTCTGGGCGGTTTCGTCACAAACCGTCATGAATAACGTGGGCTCGTCCAGCCCCTCGCTCAGCAGCACAACCCTAGGAAATTCTGAGCGATTTTCGCTGGTCCGGCGAAATGCAAAGGCGTATCATAGCACCGGCGAAAAGCGGATTGCAAGGGAGTTTCGAGGGGCAAAAGGAGGGGAAACGCTCTAGGAATAGAGCTCGTCCGGAAGGCTCCTAGGCTGGTTGGCGGGTGGGAATGGTTTCGGGAGTCCGCCTTGCCCGAATGATGTCCTCGATTCCCAGGAGCGCGAGGCGGCCGGAGTTCTTCTCGATCCCCCGGATGAGATTGCCATCGGCGTAGTGTGGGGCTTGGGTCTGCTCGGCCTGGGAGAGGGAGCCGGACCAGGCCCGGGGGTCGTGACTGTCTTTTTGCGACCAGGCTCTCAGGCAAGCCTTGGCGATAATCTTGTTGAGCGGCGCGGGATTATAGAGCAGCTTGCGGATGCTCGTGGGCGTGAGCATCAGCGGATTATAGCCTGCCGACAGATAGCCCTCTTCGAGCAATCGCGATTCGAGATCGGTGTTCGGCTGGATGCCCAGGAAAAACATGAGCGGGAAGACCCGTTCCTCGCCCAGAATCGAGGCGACCTTCTTGTAGGACTCGACGCTTTGCAACAGCGTCTCCTCGGTTTCTTTGGGGGAGTTGAGCGAGTAGTTCAGGATGACCTTGCCCTTGAATCCCGCCTCCGCGAGATAGCGGCACCCGTCATAGAGCCGTTCCAGCTTGAAGCCCATATGGAGGTCGTTCAAGACATCCTGCGAGCCCGAGGTGATCGCGACTTCCAGGTCGCCCACACCTGATCGAACCATGAGCCTGGCTAACTCAGGGGTAATCAGCGACGTCCGGATGTAGCCGGACCATTCGATCTCCAGGCCTTCCTTGAGGATGCGCTCCAAGATCTCCGTGCACTGCGAGTAGGCTTCCTTGCCCGTAATGAATTGCGCGTCCGTAAACCAGAACCGCCGCGCGCCCCATTGATGGTAATGCTGCGAGATGTCGCGCACGACCATCTCCGGCGGCCGATAACGCACCCGCTTGCCTTCGATGTAGGGATAGAGGCAGAAGGCGCAGTCATAGGGGCAACCGCGTTTGCTCTGGACACCGATGCTCTCACCCGCGTATTCGCGGTATTGGGGGAAGATCGACGTGAGGTAGGGGAGGTCGACCGTCAGGGCATCGAGCAGAGCTGGGCTGCCCTGCCGACCCTTCGAGATGCGGCCGTTCTCCCGCACGATATACCGTTCGTCGGCGAGCGACTGACCCTCCAAGACTTTGAGAATCGCGTCTTCGCCCTCGCCCAAGATGCCGATCGTGCCGTCGGGCAATTTTTCAATCAACTGATCCGCAAAGGCCGTGAAGGCGCCGCCGCCGATCATGATCTGGGTCTGGGGGAACTCCTTCCG
>CAYZTJ010000283.1:0-2134 GCA_964481215.1 uncultured Nitrospira sp.
GCGGATTCTAGCCCAGGGGGGTGGGCATTTCAACCCGCGGCGGTCGCGGCCGCCTTCTTGTCCTTGCGCGCCTTGCGGCGATCCTCGGGATGCAGCCGTCGCTTCCGGATGCGGATGCAATTCGGCGTGACCTCGACCAGCTCGTCCTCGCCGATATATTCCAGCGCCAGCTCCAGGGGCATCTGCCGCGGCGGCGTGAGCACCAGCGCCTCATCCGACCCGGAGGCCCGCATGTTGGTGAGCTGCTTCGCTTTGCAGACGTTGACGTCCAAATCTTCGTCGCGGCTGTTCTGCCCGACGACCATCCCCTGATAGACCTCGACGCCCGGACCGATGAACAGCTCCCCGCGCTCCTGGATCATGAAGAGCCCGTAGGCATTGCTGGTCCCGTCCTCGAAGGCCACGAGCGACCCGTGCGGCGCGACGTGCATCTCGCGTTGTTCGACCGGCGCATAGCCCGAAAAGACATGGTGCATGATCACGGTACCGCGCGTCTTGGTGAGCAGCGCGTTTTTCAACCCCATGATGCCCCGCGTGGGAATGTGATACTCCAGATGCATCTCTCCCGCCGAGCCCTCGCTCTGGACGAGTTTCATGTGTCGCATCTCGCCGCGCCGGCCGCCCAGCTCTTCGATGACCGTGCCCTGATACTCCACCGGCACGTCGATCGTCAGCTCTTCATAGGGTTCCGTGACCGCTCCGTTGTCGTTATGGAGAATGACCTCCGGCTGCGACACTTGCAGCTCGTACCCTTCGCGCCGCATCTGCTCGATGAGCACGGAGAGATGCAGCTCGCCGCGCCCGGCGACGAGGAAGCGGTCCGCGCTGTCGGTATCCTGCACCCGGAGCGAGACGTTCGTTTCCAGCTCCTTGTAGAGCCGTTCGCGCAGGTGACGCGACGTGAGGTACTTGCCTTCGCGTCCCGCGAAGGGGCTGGTGTTGACCGCAAAGGTCATCTGAACCGTGGGCTCGTCGATCTTCACCGGCGGCAGGGCCACCGGCCGCTCGGCGTCGGCGATGGTTTCGCCGATGGCGATCTCCGGCAGACCGGCGACGGCGACGATTTCGCCCGCCTCGGCCTTCTCCACATCCCGCCGCTCCAAGCCCGCAAACACTTCCAGTTCCGACACCTTGCCCGGCGCCATCGTTCCGTCGCGCCGTACTTGCATCACCGCTTGCCGCCGGGCGATGGAGCCCGACTGGATCTTCCCGATGCCCATGCGGCCCTTGTAGGAGTCATAGGAGAGCGCGAGCACCAGCATCTGCAGCGGGGCCTCGGCCTTGATGACCGGGGCCGGAATCTTGTCGAGAATGGTGTCGAGCAACGGCTCGATGTTGGTCCCGGGCCGGTTCAGATCCAGCGTGGCCGTCCCGTTGATGGCGGAGGTGTAGACGATCGGAAAGTCTAACTGCTCGTCGGTGGCGCCCAGGTGGACGAAGAGATCGAAGGTGCGATTGACCACGTCGTCGATCACGGCGTCGGGCCGGTCGATCTTGTTGATGACGACGATGGCGCGATGCCCCAAGGCCAGCGCCTTGCGCAGGACGAAGGTCGTCTGCGGCATCGGCCCTTCCTTGGCGTCCACCAGCAGCAAGACGCCATCGACCATTCTGAGCGTCCGCTCGACTTCCCCGCCGAAGTCGGCGTGGCCGGGGGTGTCGACCACATTGATCTTGACGTCCTTATAGGTCACGCTCGCGTTCTTGGCGCGGATGGTGATGCCCCGCTCGCGCTCCTGGTCCATGGAGTCCAGCACGCGCTCGCCCATTTCCTCGATCTTGCGATGCACATGGGTCTGGCGCAACACGGCGTCCACCAGGGTGGTTTTCCCGTGGTCGACGTGCGCGATGATGGCGATATTGCGAATGTTGCGGCGACGTTCTCCGCCCCCGGTATGGGTGGAGGCGGCGGCATCGCGCATAGCAGAGTTGCTCATCGTTGGTGCTTCCTCTCCGTCGTTGTCGGTCGTGGTGCTCGGATGAAAGAGGCGGGTGGCCCGTCAACCGTGCGCAGGACTCCTCCACTATAGGGGAACCCCCCAGCTGAGCACAAGTCCTGGGCCTGTTTTTCACCCGCGCGGTTTCCCCTCCCGGCTTGTCTTTCCCCCGGAGGCGTTGTATCGTTACGTCGAAC
>CAYZTJ010000284.1:0-2119 GCA_964481215.1 uncultured Nitrospira sp.
GTGATGCAAGTGAGCTCCAGTCACGATCTGCCCTCCTTCGCTCGCTATCTCAACACTCAGATCCGGCGCGTTCTGAGGTCTAAAAAGTGACCGGCAGGCCGTGTTCATGCGGGTGTGACGCGATTCTGGTAGTCTGTCCCTTACTTCACTTTTGGTTAGGTAAGGGACAGAATGCGCCGGAGCCCTCGAAACGTCGCCATCGCCTGTGATCACAGGGGTCTGACGCACTTTGGAGGCGCATACTTCTTCCACGAATTTCTTCAAGTGCTGCAGATCCGCCGCCTCCTGGGCCGAGAGGTGCCCTACCCGCGCCGGAATCACCGCTACACCGTTTCGCAAATGTTGCTAGCCTTGGTGTACCCCATCGTTCTCGGGTTGGACCGCATCGAAGCCGCGTCATTCTTGCGTTTCAACGGCACTTTCCAGTACTTGACCGGATTGCCGGCGTTCCCCGATCCGCAGACCTTGCGGCGGTTCCTATTGAATGCGCCGGAGCGTGTTTGGGAACACCTCCACGGAGCCAATGACAGACTGCTGCAGAAGTTCATCCACTTACCGAGCCGCCGCTCCCGTCTGATCTTGGATTTGGACAGCACCGTGGTCACCGTATTCGGCAAGCAAGACGGCTCCGGGGTCGGCTATAACCCGAAGTATCGCGGCAAGCGCAGCTACAATCCGCTGTTGTGCCTGGAGGCTAACAGTTCCTTCCTTTGGGACGCCGAGCTTCGACCCGGCGACGCCTCCGCCTGGGAAGCCAGCCCCGATCTACTGCGGACTGCTTTTGCGATTCTGCCTCTGGAGATCCGCGAAGTCCGCTTTCGTGCAGACGCCGGCTTCGGCTACGATCCGGTACTGCGGGAACTCGAGCAGCAGCGTGCACAATATGCCGTCGTCGCCCGCTTGACCGCTCCTCTGAAACGCTCACTTCCCGGCCTGTCCTACCAACGAGCGAATGCGCGCTGGGAACTGGCGGATGGCGACTACCGAGCGCATGGATGGCCCCACGCCCGCCGCGTTGTAGTGGCTCGCCGATTCATCGAGAAGCAAGACGAACAGACCACGCTGTTCACCACGGGCCGCTACCTCTATCGTGTCTGGACCACCAACCTCGCCCTGTCGGCCGAGGCCGTTTGGCGTTTCTACGAAGGCCGGGCAGCCATGGAGCCACGCATTCACGAGTTGAGGGAGGACTTCGCTCTGCGTAAGATCCCGACCGCCTCTTTCGAGGCCAACAAGCTGTACCTGGAGATCATCCGTCTCGCCTACAATCTGGTCACCGCGTTCCAGCGAACCTGTCTACCCGAGTCGTGGCAAAGCTACACGCTGCAGCAGCTCAGGTTCAAACTCTTCCTCCTTCCGGGAGAACTTACCCGGCCTCAGAATCGGCCCACTCTCCGGCTTCGCCAATCCCCTGACGTCGAGCGTCTCGCAACCAGCATCCTGGCCAAGATCGCCGCGCTCTCTCCCGTGGTTGATCCAGGCAAGTGACGTGCTTCACGCCGGATTCAAGTACGAAAGAGGCAAGATACACGAAGAGTGCGCGTGGCATCCACCCTCATTCTATTACGCGCTCCGGCTCGTAATGACCAGCGCCGACTCGGCCGAATAGAAGGGTGACGGCTCGTTCCGTCAGAACCGGACGCCGCTCCGGTTCTCTCGAGCGGAAATCCGAACTGGTCCCATCCTCAGTCATCCAGGCAGGCAATCATGAAGCGACCCGTACCGACGGGTGTCGAGTGTTTCTTCCGCAACGACGAGATCATTGTCTCGAAGACAGATCCCCGTGGCATCGTCACCTATGCCAACGACGTGTTCATCCGCGTTTCGGGCTACACCGAGGAGCAACTCCTCGGCAAGCCGCACAATCTGATCCGGCATCCGGACATGCCGCGGAGCGTATTCCACTTGTTGTGGCGGCGTATTCAAGCTGGGAACGAGATCTTCGCCTACGTGAAGAACATGGCGCGCAACGGAGATCACTACTGGGTGCATGCGCACGTGACGCCCACGTTCGATGCCTCGGGCCGTATCGTGAACTTCCACTCGAACCGCCGAGTTCCGGACCGGAGCGCCATCGCGGCGGTGGGCGGGGTCGTGTAGTGGGTGCGGACGATGGCGG
>CAYZTJ010000285.1:0-2030 GCA_964481215.1 uncultured Nitrospira sp.
CTTTTCAGAAAACGATCCGATGAAGTCTTGTCCTTCCCACATACTCTGGGTCGCGCCTCTCGCGCTGTTGCTCATCACGTCTGCCTGCACACCTCTTGCATTCACCGCCGCGAATCTGCCCACGCGTTTCGCCGACATGACGGTCGTGCAAGACCGGGCTTATGGATCGTTGTCACAGCAAAAGCTGGACATCTATCTGCCTGCCGGTGCCGCGGAGCGGCCGCGGGAGGTGATCGTCTTTTTCTATGGCGGGCGGTGGAGCTACGGGGAGAAGGAACAGTATCGGTTCGTGGGCTCGGCCTTCACGAATGAAGGCTTCATTGTCGTCATCCCCGATTACCGAAAGTATCCGGAAGTAAGGTTTCCCGCTTTCATCGAGGACGGGGCGAAGGCGCTCGCCTGGGTCCATGACCATATCGAGGAGCTGCAGGGCGATCCCAGTCGGATCCATGTCGTGGGTCATTCGGCTGGAGCCCATATCGGTGCATTGCTGGCTGCGGACGCAAGGTATCTCGCCGCTGAGGGAAAGGATCGATCGAAGGTCATACGTGACGTGGCCGGGCTTGCCGGTCCCTATGCCTTCACGCCGACTGACCCGGATCTGGTGGACATGTTCGGACCGCCGGCGAACTTTCCGAACATGCAGGTCACCACCTTCATCGACGGCGTCCAGCCACCGATGTTGCTGCTCTATGGCGACGCGGATTCGGTGGTGGAGCGCTATAACCTCGAACGAGTAGAACAGCGCATAACCGAACGAGGCGGCTGCGTGCGCTCGATCATCTACCATGCCGTCGGCCATACCAGCCTCCTCGGCGCCCTGTCCTGGTTCAACCCAGGCTCCGTGCCGGTTATAGAGAATATTCTCGAGTATCACTCTTTGTGTGTTCGATGATAGCTTGCTCAGGGTAAGCGGGCAACGGGCCTCAGTTCTGCGGACATCAGGTGGGGTTAGGCCCGAGTCGCCGAAGGCAAACGCCGCCGCGCTCCGCCTGGCACGATTATAAATTCATACAGGCGGCACTCCAACGCGCCGTTGAAGAGCGGAATGCGTTTGGAAGGAGCCAGCCCGATGAGCTTCGGCACATTGGCGTCGTGGGTGAGTACGTAGGCGCGCCAGCCGGTGAAGTGTTGCTTCAGCCAATCGCCGAGTTTGGGATAGAACGATTCCATCTCCTCCGGCCTGCTGAGCCGGACGCCATAGGGCGGGTTGATCACCATCACCCCTTGGTCGGCCGGCGCCTCGAGATCCAGAATGTCGCTCTGCTTCAGGCGGACGTCGATGGCGACTCCGGCGCCTTGAAACGTCCGCTGCGCGATCTTTACCGTCGCTGGGTCGCGGTCCGACGCATAGATGGCGGCCGGTACCTGGGCCAGTTGTTTGGCGCGAGCTGCTTCGCGAAGATGGCCCCAACGTTGCGCGTCGTGGATCAGCAACCGCTCGAACGCGAAGTGCCGCGAGATGCCGGGCGGGATCTGTCGCGCCATCAAGGCCGCTTCGAGCGGGATGGTCCCACCGCCGCACATGGGATCGAGCAGCACGTCTTTGGCAGTCCAGCCGGCCAACTTGAGAATTCCCGCGGCCAGGTTTTCCCTCAGCGGCGCTTCGATCGAGGCCATCCGATGGCCGCGCTTGAAGAGCGGCTCGCCGGACGTATCGAGATAGAACGTGACGCTGCTCTGGTCGAGATAGGCGTCGAGCCTGATGTTCGGGCGGTCCGTATCGACGCTGGGTCTCCGCTGTTTGGCGGAGACGAACTTGTCGCAGACGGCGTCTTTGATCCGGAGCGTGATGAAATCCAGGCTGGGAAGGGGACAGCGGCGTGCGCTGACCTTGACCTTGATCGTCTGTGAAGGCGCAAACCAGTCGGGCCAGGGGAGGATATAGGCGGCCTTGTAGACGTCGTCTTCGGTCTTGTAGTCACTCTTGTCGACTTCCCAGAGTACGCGGCTAGCGATGTGACTCTTGAGGTTGACCCAATACATGCTCGCCCAGGGCGCGGTGAACCCTACACCGCCGTCGGTTCTCG
>CAYZTJ010000286.1:0-1993 GCA_964481215.1 uncultured Nitrospira sp.
TATTGGTCAGTGAGGCGGAGGGGGCGTCCGGTAGGTTGGCGGCCGTTGGAGAATTCACCACGCTGCCGGAGTCCTCCCAATCGGTCCCTGTCACGTTCGCCTGGAGCGGCGATTTGGGAGGCCAGGAGCGTTGCCGCCAGGGGGCAGCCGGCTATCCCATTTTCGACGTCATCCGGCAACAGCGCCCGGACTTTTTTCTCTTCTTGGGCGACACCATTTACAGCGACAGTCCCTGTCCCTCGCCGCCCAACGAGGCGGGCGCCGAGTTCGTTGCCAAGTCGTTGCCGGAATACCGCTCCCGGCACAAGTATCAGCGGGGTGCCGCGGCGTTGCGCCGATTCTTGGAGTCGGTGCCCGTGTACGTGATCTGGGACGATCATGAAGTTCGAGACAACTTTGCGGGCCCCGATGAAGGTCTCATGACGGCAGGCCGGCAGGCGTTGAGAGAGTATTGGCCGTTTCGAACGAACGCCGACGATCCCAACCGGTTGTATCGAGTGATCCGTTATGGAGCGGATCTCGAACTGTTCATTCTCGACACCAGACAATACCGAAGCAGCAACGCCGACCCTGACGGACCGAGGAAGACCATGTTGGGGGCGACGCAGTTGGCGTGGCTGCTGAACGGTCTGGCCTCCTCGACCGCCACTTGGAAGATTGTTGCCACCAGCGTGCCGCTGTCGATTCCAAAACCCGGTCCTCAGGCCAGGCCTGGTTTCGACGGTTGGAACGGCGGACTGGATGGCACCGGCTTCGAGCGGGAACGGCAGGTCCTCGCCGATGGCATCACGTCAAAGAAACTGAAGAACGTCGTGTTTCTCGCGGGCGACGTACATTATGTGCAGGTCACGGCTTACGACCCCGATCGCGACGGTCACGCGGACTTCCATGAGTTTGTGGCCGGGCCCTTGTCCGCCAGGCCTGGCCGGCTGACCCCCCCCAGCCTCGGGTTGAACCCGACCAGCCTGGTGAACGACGGGGGCTACTTCAACTTTGGATTGGTCCGTCTGACTTCGTCTGCGCTCGAGGTGTCGTTCATCGATGACGCGGGAGCGGTGCGACATGCCTATCGCTTGCCGGTGCGATAACCGCTTGCATTTCCGACAACCGACCGGGTACCGTACAGATCCATTTTGGGCGAGGATCCGAGCGTTCTGATGCTGCTGCAAGTCGTGTCCGTCGTCGGCGCGCTCATGATCCTGGCGGCCTATGGGTTCAATCAGAGCGGAATCTGGAAAGAACTCCACGCCGGGTATCTGGCGCTGAACATCGTCGGCTCGCTGCTCTTGGGTATCGTGGCGATCGCCGACGGACGGGCGGGGTTCATTCTGCTCGAATTTGCCTGGGCGGGAATCGGCGTGATCGGGATCGCTCGGGCCGTGCGGATGCGACGGAATCAACGTTCATCGTAATTAAGGAGACGGATCATATGGCAGGGTTGATGTCGGCGGATGACATTTTCGAGAAAACGCAATCGGCGGCCGTCGCCGCGACGAGCCCCGATGAAAAGGCGTTGCAGATCGACTATGGCGCGCTCAAAGAGAAAATCCGCGCGGCGCTCGCCGATCGCAAGGTCGCGCTGTGCCACATCAATAAGTTTCTACCGGAAGGTTACGAGGACCAGGGCCGCTTCAATATCTGTTTGTTGACGGCAGGTAATGTTTTCCTCGACATGGTCATCGGCGATTCCTATTTCCGCTACGACATCGTCTCGGTCGGCCAGTTGGACAAGGTGCAAGTCATCGATGCCATGTGGGACAACAAGGAAAAGCGCCGGGAAGAGCCGTTCCTCAGCCTGCGCCTCATGCACGGCGAAGAAGCGCATCTGCTGCTCGCGCTGGACGACGACGAGCGGGCGAGCCTGCTGGCATTTGCGAAGGCGGTCTCAGCGGCGCGGAATCCCGAAAAGTAATTCTCTCCTATACGTGGCGGTAAGTGGGAAGCCCTTTGCCGCCGCGTCGTATCGCCTTCTATTCAGTTCCCAATAATTCTC
>CAYZTJ010000287.1:0-1960 GCA_964481215.1 uncultured Nitrospira sp.
AGAAACATGAGAAAGGCCCCGACCACGGTCGCGAACATTCCAATCCCCACGACGACATCCATAGGCTCATTTTTTCGCGACATGCTGACCTCCTCACGGCTCAAACGGTTAGGCCCATACTGCCCCCTGCGAGGCCTTCTTCCCGGTTTCCACGGACGGCACCGCGCGGTGTGTCCGAACATTCCATGACACAGGGGAGCGATCCATCCCTGCAGACTCTCTCCTGATTCGCTTTGACCGACCCATGATGGCTTGTGCCTCCTCGACGCGCCGTCCCTTCGAATCGGCGTCTCACTTTTTAGCTACAGCGATGGCGGGGCCGATGAGACCGCCGTCCCGACTTCACCGACCTCTTCCGCGCGACGCAGCCCGATCTCGTAACGGCCGTCGCCTCGCGGCGTCAGGCGGAGCGCGCCGAGCTGGCGCATGCGCTCCACCTCGGCGAACAGTTGGTTCCACGTGAACTCCGAACAATCCGCCACGAGCGTCTCGAAGGTGCAGGCGGGATGGCGCCTGAGCGCATCGACGATCTCCTCCGCGATCAACTTTCGACCGGACACAGGGCCTCCCTTCCGAGGTACTACCGCGTCGGCGTCTTCATCGCCTGGGCCTGGCTCAGGTCGTCCGCACCACCCGCCGTCGACGGCCCCTCGGTATCGAGGACGGACCCTGACTCGCCGTCGATCCGGACCGTCATGATGCCCTGCTCGGCGGTCACGATATCGACCGCCCAGAGCGTCCCCGGAGGGCGATGCTCGAGGCCCGCCTTGATGACCTGGCCTGGGAAATTCTCCAACGCCGTCCGGACGGCTTGATCGATCGGCACCGTGGCCTTGATCGCCCGCTCCATCGGAGGGCTGAGTTCCGTCTTCTTGTTCCCGGTGCGCTCATAGCTCCAAACCAATCCTCCGATCACCAACGTAGCGCCCACCGCCGCAACGATGCCCAATTGTGTTTTGTCCATGGTCTGTGCTCCTATGAAGGCCCATCAGCCTGGTCCATGATCGCAAGGGCCTTCCGCGATCACGTCGTCGCGTTCCCCCTGTCGTCTCCCACCGCCTCGTGCGCTTCAACACTCCCCTGCCCGCGGGCCGGTTCCCGTGCAACGGCTCGCCTCTTGGGCTTACAACGATCTCGCGACCACTCGATCTTTCACCAAGGCGTAGGCATGCTGCGGCAAGATCTTCCGCTTCACCAGCTCATCCGGATGCCGGTACGGCCTTCCGTCGACAATCTTCTTGGCGTAGTGGACGCCGATGCCGCTGAGGGCTCGGAGCCGATCGACCGCGGCCGAATTGATATCCGTCAGCGGCTGCGAGCTGGAGCCTACTCTCCCCGCCAGCGCCCGCCCTCTTGCCGTCATCCCCTCAGCCCAGGCGTTGATCCTCGCGTTGGCCGTCTCGTCTTGTCTCATGGTCTCGTCTCCCCTGTGTGAGTTGAATATCCTTCCGGTGGCCGATTCGGGTGAAATGGACGATCGCTCCCGTCTGACTCTGCACCCGGTTCCAGCGGAGCGCGGCATGCCGTCACCCCCGAGGCTGGGACACCACGATCTCGACCCGCCGGTTTTTGTGCCGACCGGACTCGGACGCATTGCTGGCCACGGGCCGCGAATCCGCATACCCGGTCGAGGTCAGCTTGGCGGAGGCCACCCCGCCCTGCTCAAGCAGATGCATGGCGTTCGCCGCTCTCGATTGGGACAAGGCCTGGTTGTTCCGAAATTTCTTCGTCAAGGCGCCCGTGATCGCGACGTTGTCGGTGTGGCCATCCACGTGCACCTGCGCATTCGGAAATTCCTTCAGGACGCCGCCCACGCGCTTGAGCAGGGTCACGCCGACGCTCTTGACCGCGTCCACGCCGGAATCGAACAGCATACTCGAGGCCAGGTTGATCGTAAGTTGATCGCCGGCTTGATGCACCGTCACGAGGCCCGCCTGAATCTCCGGTTGCAACAGCGTGA
>CAYZTJ010000288.1:0-1952 GCA_964481215.1 uncultured Nitrospira sp.
GCGCCCAATCGGAGGCCCACCCTGCCGACCCGTCAACGGCGAGCACGAGGAGGAGAGTTCCCAGCCCTGCCACAGCGAGTCGCACACGAGGTGTATCCTTTCGGGATCCGACGAACATGAAGCGGGGGGGCCGGCTCAAGTCCATGTGGGGAGGGTGTGGGTTGGCCTGAGAAATCTGCGATCTGAATGCGGCAGGGTATCATGAAACGATGCCAGGCGGTGATCCGCAGCAATCAAGCGATCTTTCTGTGGAAGCCCGTCTGACGACGGGCGGACCCCTTGGGACTGCCACGATGCGTTGATCTGCGACGGCGGTCGTGGCCCCCGGAATGCTTATCCGAATGAGGTCATACTATAGGGCTCTTCTTCGCCCACTCTGCTCCCATCCCATTGCGCGGCTGGGAGGGATGGCCACGGAAGCGGCTCCTCTCGCGGAAGTGACGACTCACTGGGGGGACACGTGCTGCGATTGCTGGCGGTGAAGCTTGCATGAAAATGGGGACTGGCACGCGGAGCTTTGCGGAGCGAGCCAGTCCCCATTTTCAGAGTCTCCCTCTTTGGAGCCCGGGGTGGGGGCTGACTCCGACTGCGGCCTTCGAGCGATTCTGTCCCCTTCTGTTTCTACTCGGCCGTATGGGTGGGAGTCGGCTTTCACTGCGCGCGTCTCTCGGCTCCCCAGCACCGCCCCTTATTCTCCCTCAAGTCGGGCTAGGCAGGCCTCGTGTCGCGAATTGCTGAAGTTCGGGACCCGTACTGGCCGAGGCGAGTCGTGCTGCGCAGCAGACAGCCAGCGCTGTTCGAAGATCCGCTCAAGTGCGACTTGGAGCGGATCGAGTTGCGCGGCTGAGGCGAGCGAGGCCTAATACGGTCGAACTTCAGCGTCTGAGCAGCACGGGCCTGCCCCGCCCGACGTTACGCCCCGTGGCACTTTTTATATTTCTTGCCGGAGCCGCAGGGGCAGGGGTCGTTGCGGCCGACCTTGTCGGCCTGGCGCTGCACGGTCTTGGCGGCGACGGGCTCTTCGCCGCGGTTGAGTGTGAGGCGGGGTTGGGCCATGGCGGGGGCTGGCGCCGGGGCGGAGGCCGGACCGTCGGTGCGGACCGCCTGCACTTTGAAAAGGCGTTCGAGGGCGTCGAGCTGCACGCGGTCCATCATGGCCGCGAACATGTCGTACCCTTCGCGCTTGTATTCGACCAGCGGGTCCTTCTGGCCATAGCCGCGGAGGCCGATGCCGTCCCGCAGTTGGTCCATGCCGAGCAAGTGATCCTTCCAGTGATGGTCGATCACTTGGAGGAGGATCATCTTTTCCAGGTAGCGGGTCAGTTCCGCCGTGAGCGCCTGTTCTTTCTGGCGGTAGGCATGGATGGCGCGTTCCTTCATTTCGGCCTTGAGCGCCTCGCGGCCCAATTCCTTGAGTTCCACCGGCTCGCCCTCGGCGGGCGCCGCCGGCATCTGGAAGAGATCGAGGCCGAACAGATTGACCAAGGCTTCCTGGAGTCCCTTGTAGTCCCATTCTTCCGCGTACTGCTCTTCCGGACAGAAGTTGTCGACGAAGCCGTCGGTCACGTCCCCGATCATGCCGGCGACTTCTTCCGAGAGGTCCTCCCCCGCGAGAATCGCCCGCCGGTGCTGGTAGATGACCTCGCGCTGCTTGTTCATCACGTCGTCGTATTCGAGCAACTGCTTCCGAATATCGAAGTTGTGCGCCTCGACCTTCTTCTGCGCGTTCTCGATGGAGCGCGTCACCATGCCGTGTTCGATCGGCACGCCCTCCTCCATGCCGAGTTTCAGCATGAGATTGGAAATGCGCTCCGAGGCGAAGATGCGGAGCAGATCGTCTTCCAGCGACAGGTAGAAGCGAGACGTGCCCGGGTCGCCCTGCCGGCCTGCGCGGCCGCGGAGCTGGTTGTCGATGCGGCGGCTCTCATGCCGTTCCGAGCCGAGAAGCTGCA
>CAYZTJ010000289.1:0-1950 GCA_964481215.1 uncultured Nitrospira sp.
ATCTCGCCCCTCACCCCAGAACCTGCTTGTTGACCACCAGCTCGCGGTCGAGCCGTCCGTCCAGCCCGGCCAGCACGTTGTTCGCGGACACCATTGCCATGCGCATGGCGCACTCCTCGGTCAATCCGGCCATGTGCGGGCTGAGCAGGATGTTGTCGAACGCGAAGAACGGGTGATCCGCCGGCGGCGGCTCCTCCTCGAACACGTCGAGCCCGGCGGCGCGGATGCGCCTCGTCTTCAGCGCCTCCACCAGCGCCGCCTCGTCGACCAACCCGCCGCGCGCCGTCGAAATCACGATCGCCGAAGATTTCATCAGGCCCAGGGCCCGCGCGCCGATGATGCCCCTGGTCTCCGGCGTCATCGGCATGTGCACGCTGACATAGTCCGCGACCCGCAGAGCGTCGTCGAGCTTGGCCACGGGCATCACCCGCGCCGCCAGCATCGCCGCGTCCCGCACAAAGGGATCGTAGGCCATGACGGTCATGCCGAAGGGCTGGGCACGCTTGGCCACCTCGCGGCCGATGCGCCCGAAACCCAGCAGCAGCAGCGTCTTGCCTGACAGCTCCGTGGCGCCGAAGGTGTCGCGCAGCTTCCAGTTGCCGGTCCGGGTCGCCCGGTCGTACTCGAGACCGCGCTTGGCCAGATCGAGTATCAGGAACATCGTGTGCTCGGCGACGGACAGCGCATTGACGTTGCCCACGAGGGTCAGGGGTATGCCGCGCCGGTCGAGCGCCGCCAGATCCACATTGTCGTAGCCGACGCCGTGCCGCGACACGATCTTGAGCCGCGTCGCCCTGTCGATGGCTGCCGCCGTCAGCTTGGTCGTGCGCACCAGGATCGCATCCGCATTCGGCGTTCGCTCCAGGATCTCCGCCTCCGTCGCCGCCGGCAGCATCTCGAAGGTCAGCCCGGCCCGCCCCCGCAGGATCGCCTGCCCGGCCTCATGGATCCGCCCGAGGACCAGAACCTGCGGCATGGTCAGTAGGTCCCGCCGGCGGCCGCCTTGGGCGCCGCGGCGCGCATCTTGCCGATCACCTCCTGCGCCTTGGCCGCCATCAGCCGCGCGTCCGAGGCGATGGTGACGAAGCGGAAGCCCTTGTCGACCATCTTCTGCGCATACTCCGGCGTGCCGTTGTGGATGCCCGCGACGATCTTGTGGTGCTTGGCCCGCGACAGAATGAAATCAATGGCCTCGACAACCGGCTTCTCGGTCTGATCGAAGGTCGGTGTGCAACCGAGCGCGTTCGACAGGTCCGCGGGCCCGATATAGATGGCATCGATGCCGGGTACGGACAGAATCTCATCCAGATTGTTAAGCGCCTCGCGCGTCTCGATCATCGCAAAGACGATCACCAGCCCATTGGCCGTCTTGGGATAATCGGCACCGGAATAGAGCAGCGCCCGGATCGGACCAAAGCTCCGGCTCCCCAGCGGCGGGTAGCGGCAGGCCCTGACCAGGCGCTCGGCCTCGTCCCGGCTGTTGATCATCGGGCAGATCACGCCATAGGCGCCGGCATCCAGCATCTTGCCGATGATGCCAGGCTCCAGCCAGGGCACGCGGCACAGCGGGATCGCCGCCGTGGTCGAGATCGCCTGGAACATGGTCACGGCCGTCTGGTAGTCGACCACCCCATGCTGCAGGTCAACGGTCACGGAATCCCAGCCCTGATGGGCCATGGTCTCCGCCGAAAAGGAACTGGGGATGGCACACCAGCCGTTCACCACCGCCCTGTCCTCGCCCCACAGCCGCCGCACCATGTTCTCGCGCATGACCTTCGCTCCCGATTGGCCCTCACCCTAACCCTCTCCCACTCCGTGGGAGAGGGGACTCGACCTTGCCCATGGCACAATCGAGTCCCCTCTCCCGCAATGCGGGAGAGGGATAGGGTGAGGGTCCTACGCCAGCACCATGTTGGTGTATTTCACGTCCAGATAGTCCTTGATTCCCAG
>CAYZTJ010000290.1:0-1949 GCA_964481215.1 uncultured Nitrospira sp.
TTGAGATGGGGCGAGTGGAATCGGATCCGCGATACAACGGATATGCGCAAGCCGCGCTGGCGCCTTGGTGGGCCGACGCTCAGACACCGGATCCGGTTCGAGTGCTTCGCGCGACCATCAGACAGAACCAGCATGACTTCCCGTCGGCCCTCGTCGACCTCGACGCGATTCTCGCCGGGAATCCTCGCGAGGCTCAAGCGCGCGTCACCAGGGCTACGGTCTATCGGGTGCTCGGGCGTTATGCAGAAGCCAAACGCGATTGCCTGCAGTTGTTTCGGGTTGCGTCCCAATTACTCGCAGTCACCTGCGCGGCGGAACTCGGCAGCCTCACGGGACAGGGCGAAGCCGCCTATGCGCTGCTGCAGCAAACCTGGGAGCAGACTTCACGGGCTCCCGTCAACGAGCAGTTATGGGCCTTGACGGCACTGGCGGAAATGGCTGCGCGCAAGGGCGAACCTGATAAGGCCGAGCGACACTATCTGACTGCCCTGCAACGTGATCCGCGAGACGGCTATCTGCTGGGCAGCTATGCGGACTTTCTCTTGGACCAGCAACGGCCGGATGAGGTCATCGCGCTGTTGAACGGAAAAGAACGCGCCGACGCGTTGCTCCTGCGGATGGCATTGGCCGAACAGCGACTCCATCAGCCTCAAGCGGCCCAACACATTGCGGCGTTGGCGGCACGATTCGATGCGGCTCGGATGCGCGGAGACGTCGTGCATCGACGGGAAGAAGCCCGCTTCGCACTGGCATGCCTGAATCAACCGGCCCGCGCACTTGAACTGGCCCGGGCAAACTGGGCGGTACAGCGGGAACCGGCCGACGCCAGAATCTTGCTGGAGAGCGCGGTGGCGTCCGGGCATCGAACGGCCGCCGACTCGGTGCTCACGTGGATGCGCGATCAGCACGTCACAGACGCCCAGCTTCAACGGCTGGCCGCCAAGTTATCCTAGGGGACCCGATGCGACAGCTGTTCATGATCCTCTTGTTGTTGATCGACTCGACGGCTTGGGCGCACAAGCCCAGCGACAGCTATCTCTCGATCGAGTTGCAAGGCTCCCAGGTCACCGGCCGGTGGGACATCGCCCTCCGCGACCTCGATTATGCCGTGGGGTTGGACCGTGATGGGGACGCCGCCATCACGTGGGGCGAACTCCGGAGCCGGCATGAGGAGATCGCAGCCTATGCGCTGGCCCATCTGAAGCTGGAAACAGCCGGCTCAGCCTGCCCGGCAATCGTGACGGAGCACCTCATCGACGTTCACACCGACGGCGCCTACGAAGTGCTGCGGTTCACGGCAGCTTGCCCGGTCGAGATCGACAGACTCACCATCGAGTACAACCTGCTTTTCGATCTTGACGCGCAACATAAAGGCCTGCTCCGATTGACCGATGCCATGCATGAGACGACGGCCATCTTCAGCCAATCCTCGACGACCCAAACCTTTGCCACGGGATCGAACTCCGTCTGGTCGGGGCTGCGCCAATATACACTGGAAGGGATCTGGCACATCTGGCTGGGGTTCGATCATCTGCTGTTTCTACTGACCCTGCTGCTTCCCTCGGTACTGGTCCGGCAAGAGCGACGATGGGAAGGTGTCCCTCGTTTCTCCTGTGCGCTCCGAGAGGTGGTCGGCATCGTGACCGCCTTTACACTCGCCCATTCTCTCACCTTGAGTTTGGCGACCTTCGGCGTCGTCCGCCTGCCGTCCCGTCTCGTGGAGTCGACAATCGCCGCATCGGTACTGTTGGCTGCCCTTGCGAATTTCTATCCCGACTGGTCCCGGCGCCGTTGGCTGATGGCCTTCTGGTTTGGCCTGGTCCATGGGTTCGGCTTCGCCGCTGTGCTTTCCGATCTGGGCCTACGGTCCGGGGCGTTTCTCCTTAGCCTCGTCGGGTTCAACGCGGGAGTGGAGATCGGACAGTTGGCCGTCGTGGCGCTGTTCCTCC
>CAYZTJ010000291.1:0-1914 GCA_964481215.1 uncultured Nitrospira sp.
CCAGCCGCGTACTCTGGGAAGTCGGCAAGAGTGACTACAAGACCGAAGACGACGTCTACAAGGCCGCCTATGCCATCTCCTGGCCAGATTGGTTCGCGCCCTCGCAGACGATCAAGGTCAAGGTCAGCGCCCGCCGCTGTCCTCTCCCCAGCCTGGACTTCATCACCCTCCGGATCAAAGATGCCGTCTGCGACAAGTTCGTCTCCTCTAAACAACGGAGACCCAGCGTCGATACGGACCGCCCGAACATCAGACTCGACGCCTATCTCGACCAGAGCAGCGTCACGTTCTATCTCGATACGTCCGGCGAGCCGCTCTTCAAGCGAGGCCATCGTATGGGGTCGGTCGATGCGCCGCTGAGGGAAAATCTGGCCGCGGGAATTCTCAAGTTGGCCGGCTGGACTGCCAAAGACACGCTGCTCGATCCCATGTGCGGCGGTGGGACGATCCCACTCGAAGCCGTCTTGATGGCGCGGCAGATTCCGCCGGGCATCTCACGCCACTTCGCGTTCGAGCGGTTGCTCATTCATGACGCCCAGCGCTGGGGCCATCTCCGCGAAGCGGCCCGCGCCAAACAACTGGCCCAGGTACCGGCCGCCATCTATGCGTCGGACCGTGACCCGGCAATCGTGAAGATCGCGCAGCGGACGTTTCAAGGCGCCGGAGTCGCCATCGACGTCCGTCTGAAGCAGAGCGACATTCTGGATCTTGATGCGCCGGCCGACCAAGGGGTGATGGTGATCAATCCGCCCTATGGCGTCCGGCTCAGCAGGCCGGAGGAGATGGAATCGTTCTATCCCAAACTCGGCGATTGGCTGAAGCAACGCTTCACCGGCTGGCGCACCTACGTACTCACCCACGACGCCAATGTGCCGAAGCTCATCGGCTTGGCTCCGTCCAAACGCATTCCGCTCTTCAACGGCGCGCTGGAGTGCCGGCTGTATGAATTTGTGATCGTCCGAGGCGGAGCGCGGCGGCGTTTGCCTTCGGCGACTCGGGCCTAACCCCGCCTGATGTCCGCAGAACTGAGGCCCATTGCCCGCTTACCCTGAGCAAGCCATCATCGAACACACAAAGAGTGATACTCGATAATATTCTCTATAACCGGCACGGAGCCTGGGTTGAACCAGGACAGTGCACCGAGAAGGCTGATGTGCCCGACGGCATGGTAGATGATCGAGCGCACGCAGCCGCCTCGTTCGGTTATGCGCTGTTCTACTCGTTCGAGGTTATAGCGCTCCACCACCGAATCCGCGTCGCCATAGAGCAGCAACATCGGTGGCTGGACGCCGTCGATGAAGGTGGTGACCTGCATGTTCGGAAAGTTCGCCGGCGGTCCGAACATGTCCACCAGATCCGGGTCAGTCGGCGTGAAGGCATAGGGACCGGCAAGCCCGGCCACGTCACGTATGACCTTCGATCGATCCTTTCCCTCAGCGGCGAGATACCTTGCGTCCGCAGCCAGCAATGCACCGATATGGGCTCCAGCCGAATGACCCACGACATGGATCCGACTGGGATCGCCCTGCAGTTCGCCGATATGATCATAGACCCAGGCGAGGGCCTTCGCCCCGTCCTCTATGAACGCAGGAAACCGGACTTCCGGATACTTGCGGTAGTCGGGAATGACGACGATGACGCCTCGGTCGACGAAGGCCGAGCCGACGAATCGATATTGCTCCTTCTCCCCGTAGCTCCAACGTCCTCCATAGAAAAAGACGATTACCTCCCGCGGCCGATTCGTGACGCCGGTCGGCAGATAGATGTCCAGCTTCTGCTGAGACAGAGGTCCATAAGCCTGGTCTCGTACGACCGTCACGTCGTCAAATCGGGTGGGCAGATTCGCAGCGGTGAATGCCAGAGGTGTGCAGGCAGACGTGATGAGCAACAGCGCGAGAGGCGCGACCCAGAGTA
>CAYZTJ010000292.1:0-1902 GCA_964481215.1 uncultured Nitrospira sp.
GCGCTTTCTTGCCTGTGAGCCTGCTGCCCATCCAGCCCCCTTACGCGTGTTCAGGGCCAGGTTGGGGTCGGCACCGACGGACTCCTCGTAAATGTCGTCCGCGGCGGGATGCTGGTCCGGGATCTTGAAACCGTCCACCGGCGTCAGGGTGTTGCCGCCATAAGCGTCCCCGCTGTGGCAGCGAGCGCAGTTTTCCTGTTTGAACAAGTCCTGTCCGCGCTTGGCCAAGTCGTCCATCTTGTTGGGATTCCGGGGAGGCTTGAGCGAATAGATGTATCGGACCAGTGCGTCGAGCTGCTCGTCGCTGTAGCGGAACTTCGACTTCGGGTCGGGGAGCTTACCGAAAGGCGACCAGTCTTCGTATGTCATATGCCGCTCCATCCCACTCATCTTACCGCCGACCAGGGCGGCGTACCGCATCAGGTCTTCTGGGGATCGATGCCGGATTAGCCCCGTCGCATCAAGGTACTGGCGGTCCTTGACGCCGATCAGGTCGGGTATCTTCGGCACGTAGACGGCTCCCGTACCGACGCGACTGACGGTACCCGGTGGCATTCAACGCGGGTAACGATATTGGTGGTAGCGATAGTAGCAGTATAAGAAGTCTTGATGCGAACAGCGGTTGCGCTGTTAGATGCGGGTTGGACAAGCTCGCTCTGCGTTCAGGAAAGGAGTCCTGGGATGCCGCATCAAGACGACGGCAATTCTGCCAAGAATCTGGGGGCAATTGAAGACCTCTTGCAAGGCGTGATCGCCGACGAGGCGGCCGACGTCGCGCGTCATGGCAATGCCACGCTCCAACCAGGCTGGTTGGCGGGCGTGGCGCTGATCTGCTTTGGGTGGACGCAGGGGCCGCTTGGAGATCGGGTGCAGGCCGCTTGCGCGACGATCGCTCGCGTCTGTCGGACATCGACCACCGTCACGCGCCAGGGGCTGATGAAGGCCTTGGCGAGCTGCGGCGACGCCTTGGTGAATCTCACCGTCGATCGGTTGCCCGAACTGCTGGCTGGGTTCAAAGGACAATGGACGCAGGGCGGGAAGGTGAACATCGCCGTCGATGGGACGAAGCTGTCGGCCCCGCGGACCGAGGACAATCAGGCCGCGTTTTCCGCGGCAGAGCAGGCCCAGAAGAAACGCCGCTACTCTACGCGCGCGAACGCTTCGAAAGCCAACACGGTGCAATTGCTGGTGACCTTGTTCTGGCATCTGGGCACGGGACTGCCGTTGCGTTGGAAGATCGACGGCGCGGGCGGCAGCGAACGCAAAAGCGTGGTGGAGCTGCTGGACGAATTGCCGCACAACGCGCGGCTGATCGGCGACGCCGAGTATGTGGGCTATCCCCTGTGGTCGACGATCATCAACTCGAAACGCTCATTCCTGTTTCGCGTCGGCTCCAATATCACGCTGATCAAGCGCCTCGGCGGCAAGTTCCGCGAGCAGGACGGCTATGTCCACTTCTGGCCTCAGCAGGCGCAGAAGAGCGGCCTGCCGCCGCTCACGCTGCGGCTCATCGTCCTGCACAACGGCCGCCATCCGATCTACCTGGTCACCAACGAACTGGACATGACCGAGAAGCTGGCGTCGGAACTGTACACCGGCCGCTGGGGAATCGAAGTCTTCTTCCGCTCCGTCAAGCAGAGTTGGCAACGCAGCAAGCTCGTGTGCGGCAGCTCCCAGAACGTGCTCGTGGAGCTGAACTGGACGTTGCTGGGCGTCTGGTCGGCGATGTTCCTCGCCAAACAGTCGCTCAGCGCCGCAGGCGAGAATCCCAAACGCATGAGCGCCGTGAAGGTGATGCGAGCCTGCGCCATCGTGATCCAAGGGATCGTGCAAGACGGACGGCGAAGTCCGTGCCTCGTCGTCCTGCTCGCCGGGGCGATCATCGCCGACGAATCGTCCCGC
>CAYZTJ010000293.1:0-1898 GCA_964481215.1 uncultured Nitrospira sp.
GTACCCGCGTGACCATCGTGGAGATGCTGCCGCGGCTCTTGCCGACGGAAGACGAGGAAGTCTCTGCCTTGATGGCCCGCGAGTTGAAGAAGCGCGGGGTGGACGTCTGCGTCAACACCTCCGTGGAATCCTGGGACAAGCGGGACGACAAGCTCGCCGCCCTGCTGAAAGACGGGACCAAGGTTGAGGTGGAGCAGATCCTGGTCTCGGTCGGGCGTGGGTTCAATACGCGCGGCATCGGATTGGAGCGAGTGGGGGTGCAGCTGGGCCGGCGGGGAGAGATAGGAGTCGATGAGGCTCTGCAGACGAACGTGCCCGGCATCTATGCGATCGGCGATGTGACCGGCAAGGCCATGCTGGCCCATGTGGCCTCCGCGCAGGGCAAGGTGGCGGTGGCCCATGCCTTGGGGCATCCGGCGCGCATCAACTACGACGTGATTCCGGCCGGCATTTTCACGCTGCCCGAAGTGGGACGCGTGGGGTTGACGGAAGCGCAAGCCCGGGCCCGATGCGAGGAGCAGGGCGGCGACCCCGCGCGCGAGATAAAAGTCGGCCGGTTCCGCTACGTGGCGCTCGGGAAGGCCCAGGCCACCGGCGACACCACGGGCTTCTTCAAGGTGGTGGCGGATGCCCGTGACGGAAAGCTGCTGGGCGCGCATCTCGTCGGCGCGCATGCGTCGGATCTTGTCCATGAGGCGGCGTTGGCGATGGAAGCGGGGATTCCCGCGTCGCGAGTCGCCGGGATGATTCATGCCCATCCCACGTTGGCGGAGGGCGTGATGGAGGCGGCGGAGGACCTCGGCGGAGAGGCCATCCATCTGGCACGAGCGCGGGGATGATACGATCGTTGCTGGTGAAGCTTGGACTGGTGGCTCTTGCGACCGTCTTGGCGGTGTGGATCGGCTGGCCGAGCGACTCGGAGAAAGCAGCATCGCCGGCCACCCGAATCGGGTCTGCGCCGGACGCGACCACATCGGCTCAGTCTGCGGCTTCGCCGGGTACCGTCGCAGCCCCGTTGCTGGGAACGAACCAAGGCCGAGCGGGGACGGTTCGGCCGGTGGCCGCGGTTGTGCGAGCGCCTGACGAGAAGCTCGATCTTAACCGCGCAACCGCACAGGATTTTGAACGACTTCCTGGGATCGGTCCGGTGCTGGCCAAGACCTTGGTGGACGATCGCGCGCGTCGGGGGCCATTCAAGACGGTGGAAGAGTTGAAGCGGGTCAAGGGCATCGGGGCGAAGCGAATGGAGCGGGTGCGTCCCCTCGTCATGGTGCAGAGCGGAGAGTCTCCGCGAAGGAAGCCGCAATGAGTGAGATTGAACGCCAACTGCAACTGATCCTCCGAGGGGCGGTTGAAGTCATTCAACAGAAGGAGCTGGAGGCCAAGCTCGCGCGCTCGCTCAAGGAAAAGAAGCCGCTCCGAATTAAAGCCGGCTTCGATCCGACGGCCCCGGACCTGCACCTGGGGCACACGGTGCTGATTCAGAAGCTGAAGCAGTTTCAGGACTTGGGACATCAGGTCATGTTTCTGATCGGCGATTTCACCGGCATGATCGGCGATCCGACCGGCGTGTCCGAGACCAGAAAAGCCTTGACCAAGGAACAGGTGCAAGAGAACGCCAAGACCTATCAGCGTCAGATCTTCAAGATTCTCGATCCTCAGAAAACGACGATCGAGTTCAACAGCCGGTGGATGGGTCCGATGACCGCGGACGGGCTCATCCAGCTCGCGGCCCATTACCGCGTGGCTCGCATGATGGAGCGGGACGATTTTCATAAGCGGTTTCAGGAGCAGAAGCCGATCAGCGTGCACGAATTTCTCTATCCCCTGGAGCAGGGCTACGATTCGGTCGCGCTCAAGGCGGATGTGGAACTCGGCGGAACAGATCAGAAATTCAA
>CAYZTJ010000294.1:0-1891 GCA_964481215.1 uncultured Nitrospira sp.
AGCGGCGTGTCGATCGTCACGCCCATGGCGCCATGGACCTGGATCGCCCGATCGATGACGTTGTGGACCATCTGCGCGCCGACCACCTTGATGAGGGCGATCTCGGTCCGCGCATCCTCTCCGGCATCGATCTTGCGGGCGGCGTCGAGTGTCAACAATCGGCAGGCCTGGATCTCCGCCGCGCTGTCGAACACCATCTTCTGGACGAGCTGCTTGGAAGCGAGGGGGCCGCCGAAGGCGACGCGTTCGTTGGCGCGACGGCACATCAGGTCGAAGGCCCGCTGGGCCTGCCCCAGCCAGCGCATGCAGTGATAGATCCGGCCGGGGCCCAGACGCTTCTGGGCGATCCTGAATCCTTGACCGCGCTGGCCGATGAGATTCTCCTCCGGGACGCAGACATTCTCGAGCGCAACTTCGCAATGGCAGCCGCGCATGCCGAAAACAGGTACTTCGCGGACGATGCGATAGCCGGGCGCGTCCGTCGGAACCACGATCATGGAGAAAGCGCTGTGCGCTGGCGTGCTCTCCGGCTCGGTGCGGGCAAATACGGTCGAGAAGGCGGCCCTGTTCGCCCACGTCGTGAACCACTTGCGGCCATTGATGCGCCACTGGCCACCCTCCAGCACGGCAGTCGTTTCGAGCTGGGTCGGGTCGGACGATGCCACCGCGGGCTCGGTCATGGCGACGGATGGAAAGAACTCGCCCTGCACCAGCGGGCCGAGGTAGCGCTCCTTCCAGGCCGCCCCGGCGAACTGATGCAGCATCAGCGCATCCTGCAAGGTATGAGTGCCCAACGCCACGTAGGCATGCTCGGACCGGCCGATCACCTCATTGATCAGGACGTAGGCCGAGAACGGGACACCCTGCCCTCCGATTTCGCGAGGGTGTCCGAGCGCCCAAACACCCCGGGCCTTGGCGTCGGCTATCAGCGGCCGCATCAGGGCGAAATAGTCGTCGTCGGCCGCATCGTCGAGCCGACGTTCGAGCGGATACACGCGCTCTTCGATGAACTCCTCGACCTTGTCCCGGACCGGGCGCCATTGCTGCGACAGTTCCGCAAACGATGTCATGGTCGCGCCGCTCCTCTCATCGGTACTTCGAGAAGTCGGCAGGGCGCTTCTCGAGGAAGGCGGTGCGGGCCTCGACGGCCTCCTCGCTGTTGACGAAGGCGGCAAGGCCGTCGCCGGCCATCTTCGCCTGCCCGAAGATGTGGGCCGAGTCGGCATTGAAGGCATGCTTCAGGAACTTCAGCGCCGTCGGGCTGAGCGCCGCCGCCTGCCTGGCCAGGTTGCGTGCTTCCTCGAGCAGGCGCTCGCCCGGCACCACGCGGTTGACCAGGCCCCATTCGAGGGCGGTTTGGGCCGAGTATTGCTGGCAGAAGAACCAGATCTCGCGAGCCCGCTTCTCGCCGACAATGCGGGCCAGATAGGCGGAGCCCCACCCGGCATCGAACGATCCCACGCGGGGCCCGGCTTGACCGAACCGTGCATGCTCGGCCGCAACGGTGACGTCGCACAGCACATGGAGGACGTGTCCGCCGCCGATCGCGAACCCGTTCACGGCGGCGATCACGGGCTTGGGAATATCGCGGATCACGTTGTGCAACTCGTCGATCTCCCACAGTCCGTTCCGGCTCGTCCCATACGTGCCCTTTTCCTGCATCTCCTTCTGGTCGCCGCCGGCGCAGAAGGCCCTCTGCCCCGCCCCGGTCAGGATGACACAGGCGACGCTGCGATCCGCCCAGGCACGCTTGAGGGCATGGATCAGCTCCTCGATCGTCCGGCCGCGGAACGTATTGAGACGATCAGCCCGGTTGATCGTTATGGTGGCGATCGCTTCGCCGGATTCGTAGAGAACGTCGGTGTAGTCCATGTGAACTCCGATCAGGCTT
>CAYZTJ010000295.1:0-1883 GCA_964481215.1 uncultured Nitrospira sp.
GTGCGGGAGAGTAGGACGCCGCCGGATCTCTTCAAGAAGGCCCAGGTTCCATGGAACCTGGGCCTTCTTCGTTTGTCCTGCGCCCCTCTTGCCAGCCGCTCCCGCGGCCGTCAGCTCTCGGGCCCCTTCCGGAGTCGAATGCTCTCGAGGGGACGGGAACTCTTCTCAATGCTTGCCAATCCGTGTCCGCTGCGGGATTTTGTCCGCAGACCCGGTGGCGTGACGGCGGTGCTCGTCGAACCGCATCGGGCTTTGCCCGGAGGAGGGCATGCTCTTTCGGTCGTGCCGAGCCGGCTGGCCGAGGACGGGAGAGATCATGGGGTCCGAAGTGGATTCAGCGGGCGTGCGATCTGGGGGCGTTGCGCCGATCACGGCTTGTTTCGAGGAGGAACTCGTCGGCCGAAGCGAGGCTTTCCAGCGCGTGTTGCGCAAAGTCCCTCGCCTGGCATCCTCCGACGCGACGGTTTTGATCACGGGAGAAACCGGCACGGGCAAGGAACTCGTCGCGAAAGCCATTCACTGCGGTAGCCATCGCCAGCGCGCGCCGTTCATACCCGTCAATTGCGGCGCTCTGCCGGAGGATCTCGTGGAGAACGAGCTCTTCGGACACGCCCGGGGGGCCTATACAGGAGCCGCGGTATCCGGGAAGGGGCTTCTCGCCGAAGCAGAGGGGGGCACCCTCTTTCTCGACGAGTTGAACAGTCTCAGCCTGTCGGCCCAGGCCAAGCTGCTGCGCTTTCTTCAGAATCGCGAGTACAGAGTTCTTGGGTCGACCAAGCTGTTGCACGCCGACGTGCGAATCCTCGCCGCGACCAACGTCAATCTGGGGCGGGAGATCGAGGCAGGCGCGTTCCGTGCGGACCTTTACCACCGTCTTCACGTCCTGTCGGTCGAAATGCCCCCCCTGCGGTCACGGATCGAGGACGTCCTGTTGCTCGCAGAGCACTTCGTGAGGATCTTCGCCGCGCGCTACGGCAAGGGGATCCCTGTGTTCTCTCGCGACGCCCTGCTTGCAATGCAGCAGCACGATTGGCCCGGAAACGTTCGGGAACTGCAGGGCGTGGTGGAACGTGCCGTGCTGCTGTCGACCGACGACGAACTGCGCGAGGAGGATCTTGGACTACCTTCGCTGGCCACGAAGGGCGGCAACGGAAGGGGGGCTGAGATGGAGGCTCTACTTCTGCCGCCAGGCCATGAGATCTTCCGGGATGCGAAAGAGCGGATGGTTCGGCAGTTCGAAAGGTCGTATCTCGTCCAGGTGATGGCTGCTGTCGACGGTAACGTTTCCCGCGCAGCGCGCCTGGCCGGAATGCAAAGGCGGGACTTTCAGCGGCTTCTGCGCAAGCACGATGTGCGTCGGGCTCAGCCGCGCGCCTGGCTGGCCGGATAGTCATCCCGGGATCCCCCCGGTCGGGCGTAATCCGCAGCGGCCGTCCGGCAAAACCTGCTGACCGATGGTGAGTCCCTTGCTAGACTGGGCAGTGGGTCGATGTCTGCCACCCTCGGGTCGGCTCGCGTCACAAAAAAGAAGAGGGGGTGTGGGGAACAATATGGAACGTATTTCGTGCTTTCTGACCGATGAAAGTGGAGCGACGGCGATCGAGTACGCTTTCCTTGCATCGCTGATCTCGATGGCAGCGATTCTGGCCATGACCGCAGTGGGGACGAGCTTGTCGGATACGTTGAGCGTGGTCGCCACTTCGCTCTGAGTCGATCGATCCAGGGGACGGCCTTGTGCAAGGTGAGGGGTGGCTGGGGCGAGTCCCGGCCACCCCTTTTCTTCATGCACGATCGAGGAGTTCGTTCGCCGGGGCGGCTGATTCCCGGCCCGCCCGTGTGTAGCAGAACTCGTCCCCGTCGGCTGTCCGGCCAACCCGCGAGGC
>CAYZTJ010000296.1:0-1853 GCA_964481215.1 uncultured Nitrospira sp.
CATCGAGATCGCCCATGTGCAGTATTACGGCTGGGCCTTCCGCAACCGCGCCGCCTTGATGCCGACCCGCGCCCAGCTCGACGCCGCCACCGCGACCGTCACCGCCGCGCGCGAGCGCCTCAAGGGCCGGCTCGTCATCGACTATGTCGTGCCCGACTACTACGCGAAGCGCCCGAAATCCTGCATGGGCGGCTGGGGCCGCCAGTTCCTCAACATCTCCCCCGCCGGCAAGGTCCTGCCCTGCCACGCCGCCGAGACCGTGACGACGCTCAGTTTCGATTCCGTGCGGCAACGTCCGCTCGCCGACATCTGGCTGAACTCGGAGGCCTTCAACCGCTATCGCGGCACCGACTGGATGCCGGAGCCCTGCCGCTCTTGCGAGCGCAAGGAGATCGACTGGGGCGGCTGCCGCTGCCAGGCCTTCGCCATCCTCGGCGACCCCGCCCAGACCGACCCCGCCTGCGGCCTCTCCCCCCACCACGGCGAACTGACGGCCCTCGCCGAATCCGAATCCGCGAAGGCCCCGCCCGACTTCACCTACCGCAAGATCGGCGCCGCCGCGCGAGGCCCGTAGGGGCGCGCTGCGCGCGCCCGCTCCTTCCGCCGCGCGACAATGCTGGCTTCCCGCTCCCTGGCGTCGCCTCGCGCCCATAGGGGCTGGCCGCCCTCTGCGGGCCGCCTCAGGCCGCCGCATTGGGAAAAACGAATTGCCATGGGCCTTGTAGGGGCGACCGGCAGGTCGCCCGGCATGCCGACGCTCGGTGTTGTGATGCCTTGCGGATAGTCGGGTGATCTGCTGGTCGCTCCGGCAAACAATATGCACACCCGCAGTGTCCCGAGACGCCCCGCGGCCCAGACTGTCAAATGCGCTAGCCGTGCCTTGAGCGGGAGGATAGGTTGGGAGACCTCGCGTTAGCCTCCATATCCCCGCGACCTACGCTGCTGGCCGGAGAAACGGTCTCTGACCCTTATTATTCCCTTCTCAGAGAGGGGTATCGATTGATACTGTTGAGGATGTAGTTGCCAAGCAAATGCCGCTGCCGTATTTCCACGACGGCACCTGGAAAACGGGCTTCTACGATCCAAGTTCCAAGGTGTTCGTGGGGTCCGTGAACGGCACGATCACGACTGTGGTTACGGGTGCCAGCCGGAACTACGTTAACAATCTGTTGGCAGCGACACCATGAAAATCACTTATGACGCGAAGGCCGATGCGGCTTACATCTACCTCGTCGACAAAATCGACCCGGGCGGCGTTGCCAAGACTTACCTCTGCGATCCGCGAGAAGTCAACGGGCAGATCAATTTAGATTTCGACTTGCACGGTAGGCTCATCGGAATCGAAATACTTGATGCGAGCAAGAAACTTCCACGGCGTCTTGTTCGAAATCATCTTGATAACTAGCAAATCGTAATTGCTCAACCCGGTTTGAGTGGGGCGAAGAGCGTGTGGCCGGTGAGGGTTTGGCGGATGGCGTCGAGCGGGGAGAGGATAGAAGTGGGGTCAGACTACATTTTCGGAACCGGAGGCTGATATGAAGGTTCGCGCATCTTGCATCGTCGGTCGGAGGCTTCCACAACTGTGCGAGGGCGGGCTCCGTGCTTCGCTGTTAGTCGCCGCCGCGGTGGGAATCGCCTGGGCGCCTGCCGCGGCGCAGCAGGCTGCTCCGGCCGGCTCGGGTGAACCCGCAATGGTCAACCGGTTCCTGGATGCCGAGCGGTTGACGGCCGCTTTCGCGGCACCGGGCGAAGTCACCGGCACAGAGTCCATATCCTCGTCGTCGGCGGCTTTCGCGAGCGACGCAGCCGCCAATCCCGACATCGGGTCCGCCTCGCCTGTCGTCGTTGTTCCG
>CAYZTJ010000297.1:0-1853 GCA_964481215.1 uncultured Nitrospira sp.
TCATGTATCGCAAAGTCCTGGCGTTCGATTTCGACGGTACGCTGGCGGTGGACGGCGCGGTGCCTCAAGATGTGGAATCGGCGCTGGAGGAGTGCCGATTGACCGGCCATGCGCTCTTTCTCGTCACCGGCCGCCGATTCGAGACGGTCTCCCTTGGCGGTCTCGCGGACCTGTTTACCGGAATTGTCTGGGAGAACGGCGCGGTGCTGTCCCATCAGGCAAGCGGGGAGATCTATTTCCCCTTCGGCCAGCTGCCGCAGGGCATCGTCGAAGGGCTCGGCAAATCAGGAATCCCGATGGAGCGCGGCTTGGCGATCGCCGCCACCTGGCTCCCGCACGATCAGACCGTGTGGGAAGTGCTGCGCACCCATGGAGGCGGGGCCTCGGTGGACTACAACAAGGGCGCGGTGATGATTGCGCCGATGGGCGCGTCGAAGGGCGCCGGCCTGGAACGGCTCCTGACGATCTGCGGATTGTCCCCTCGCAATGTCGCCGCCTTCGGCGATGCGGAGAACGATCTCCCGATGCTGAAGTTGGCGGAAGTGGCTGTGGCCGTCAGCGACGCCATCCCGGCCGTCCGCGAAATGGCCGATGTCGTGGCGACCGCGCCGGGGCCTCAGGGCGTGCTGGAGATTCTTCGCCAGTATCCCCTAGGTGATCGCTATTGCGACGTGCCGCTCCACCATGAACGGCCGATTCCGCTGGGCCAGAGCGCAGACGGCGCGCAGGTCAGGGTGCCGGCCTCGCGCCTTGCCGGCCGCAATCTGGGCGTCTTTGGAGATTCCGGAACCGGCAAGTCCTGGATGGTCGGCCTGCTGGCCGAAGGGCTGCACCATGAAGACTATCAAGTGCTCATCATCGATCCCGAAGGAGATTTCGGCGTGCTGCGCGCGCTGCCGCAATTCGTGGTCCTGGAAGGGGATCGCAGCTCGCTGCCGGCGCCGTCTGCCGTCGTCTCGCTGCTCGACGCCGCCGTGGTCTCCGTCGTGCTGGATTTGAGCCGCTATCCGCCGCACCTGCGCGCCGCCTATGTGGCTGAGCTGTTCAGGACCTTGCGTCCGCTGCGCCATCGCAAGTATCGGCCGCATTGGATCGTGATCGAAGAGGCCCAGCAGTTCCTGACGCCGGAGGGCGAGGTGGCGAGCGCCGTCCATCCCTGGTTGAAAGACGGCGGCTGGGCCTTCGTCTCCTATCGACCGGATCGGATGGACGCGACCGTCCTGCAGCAGCTCCACCAGCTCCTCCTCACGCGCCTGACCGAACCCGAGGCCCTGCGGGCCCTCCAAACCCACTGCAAAGACTGCAACATCGATGACGCCAAGGCCACCGCGCTCCCGCCGGGCAACGCCTTGCTTTGCGGCGGCACGGTGGCGCAACTCCGGCCGGCCATGCGCCGGGTGCCGCACGTGCGCCATCTCTACAAGTACCTGGATACGCCGCTGCCGCCGGGGAAACGCTTCTGGTTTCGGGACGAGCGCGGCGGAATCGGCGTGGAAGCGGCGAGCCTGTTCGAATTCCTGCAACAGATCCCGACCCTGCCGATCCAGAGCCTTGAATACCATGACCGCCGCCAGGATTTCGTTCGATGGGCCGAGCATACGCTTGGCGACGTGGCGCTGGCCGCCCGGCTTCGCAAGCTGGCCAATCGACAGCTCAGCGGGCATGAACTCCGGGAAGCGTTGCGCAACACACTTGCGGTACACTATGCGGATCTCGAGGCACGGCGGTAACGAAGGCATCGACCACTTTATACAAGGGAGGAACTCCATGTTGGCTACGCGTCTCATCCGTTCCGGAATGTTCTGCCTGCTGGCGGCGCTCGGTCCCGCCCTCTCCACAGTCGGGCAGGCGGA
>CAYZTJ010000298.1:0-1818 GCA_964481215.1 uncultured Nitrospira sp.
GATGGGCTCATCTTCTTCGATCGTGGTGAGCGCCTTGCTCATGCAGGCGGTGACGGTGGTCGTGTTGGGGTCGAGACCTTTGGCCACGGCTTTGCGGCTGAGATCCGAATCCGTGATGATGCCGATGTAGCGGGAGCCGTCGTCCACGATGAGGGACCCGACGCGATATTTCAAGAACAGCCGCCCCGCTTCCTTGATGGTGGCAGCCCGGTGGATACTTTGCACGTCGTGGGACATATAGTCCGCGACCAGCGCGGTCAAGTTGCCCTTTCCATTTCCCTGCCTGCCGGCGTGCACCCTGCGACGCAAACTCAAATCCGCCAGACAGCTCTCCATGACCTGCCGCCGCTGGTGCAGGCTTTCGCGTTCGATGTCGTGGGTGCCGCTTTCCTGGGCCTCCTCCGGCAACAGCGCTGATTCGCCAGTCTTGGCGAGACAATAGGCTTCCGCTTCATCGGACGCAGCGCCAAACACCTGGGCGATCAACTCTTCGGCCGCTTCATCAAAATCTTCGAGGGAGACGCCTCCACGTCTGCGAGACAGAAAGGGCCTGAATCGCTCGAGCTGCTGCTTGAACCGCTCGATGTAGCGGTCGAGGATGTCGGCGCGCTGCAGGCCGGTTCTGGTCCGTTTGCCCATGGCACCCCTTCGCTCCGGAGAGTGGCTTCCCCCGGAGGATAACGCAAGCGTGATCGTTGGCTCAAGGGGCGCCAACTCGCTGCTTCCTCAACCTCCGCCACGCTTTCCTTGCATCTCCTTGTCGTAGAACTCCAACATCTGGGCGATCTCTTCCTTCGTCAGCCCTTTCTCCGCCCAGCGGTGAGATTCCTGAGCCAGCAAGTCCTTCGCCACCTGCGGCGACAGCTCCCGCACCTTGGGCAGGAACTTGGTGTAGAAGTGCTTCGCCACTTCGTAAAACCCTTGCCAGTGTACGAAGTCCGGGGCCATCTTGGAGAGCCCGTGCCTCGCGCGCCGGCCTTCATGGTGCCAGAGCTCATAGAAAATCCATTCGATTTCTTCGTCGAACGGCGTCGGCGTGATCTTGCCCATCTCCTTGAGCCGGTCCATCGCCGCTTTGGACGGTTTGCCGAACTTTTCGTTATAGAGGTTGATGCCGCTGTCCATCTGCGTGAAGAAGCGGTCCACGATTTCCGCGCTATGGCATGACGCGCAGACCTGTCTCATGGCCTTCCGCCGGTCCTCGTAGTTTTCGAGCCTGGTCGAGACAACCGGCCGTAGGGTCCAGCTGATGCGGTCACCGACGTCGTGCGTGACCTCCTGGGTCCCGGTCGCGCTCATGTGGCATGTCGCGCAGGTGGGAAACAGATAGTCCTTTCCCGGACGCCATTTCTCGGACGGCTCGGCCAGCTTCATCTTGTCCTTATTGGCAGTGAACATCACGCCGTGTTTGCTTTCCATGTAGGCTTCGATCTGCGGATGATCCGGCCCCATGTGGCAGCGGCCGCAGCTTTCCGGTTGCCGGGCCTGGGCAATAGAGAAACTGTGCCGGGCATGGCAGGCCGAGCAGGTGCCTTTCGATCCGTCGGGGTTCACCCTCCCGATCCCGGAATTCGGCCAGGTCGAGGGGTGGAGCTTGCCGTTCTCCATCACCTTGACGACGCTTCCATGGCATCCGGCACAACCAGTCGTGCCCACCTCCGGCCCCTCCACCACATTGCCCAGAAAATTGTCCAACGAGCCGATGAATTGCGCGGCCTTCGCATGGTGGGATTTACCGAACTGTTGCGCTTCCTTGTCGTGGCACCGCATGCAGTCCTTCGGCGTGACGAGCGTGGACACCAGAAATCCCTCGTGGTC
>CAYZTJ010000299.1:0-1778 GCA_964481215.1 uncultured Nitrospira sp.
CTACCGGTCTTGCGGGAGGAGCTTGTACTCGATGCTGTCGGCGAGAGCCTGCCAGCTGGCTTCCATGACGTTCTCGGACACGCCGACCGTGCCCCACTTTTCCTTGTGGTCGCCGGACTCCACCAAGACCCGGACCTTGGACGCGGTGCCCTGATTGGCTGCCAGCACGCGGACCTTGTAGTCCAGGAGCTTCACTTCCCGCAGTTGGGGATAGAAGACTTCGAGGGCCTTCCGGAGCGCATGGTCCAAGGCATCCACCGGCCCATGGCCCACGGCGGCCGTGTGCTCGACCACGTCGCCCACCTTCACCATGAGGGTGGCTTCCGAGATGGGCGCCTCATGCGCGTTGCGTTTTTCGACGATCACGCGGAAGCCCAAGAGCTGGAAGGAGGGCTTGTGCTTGCCGAGCGCCTTTCGCATGAGGAGTTCCAGCGACCCCTCGGCCCCCTCATAGGCATAGCCTTGACTTTCCAGGTCTTTGAGCTTGTTTAACAGTTCCTGGAGCTTCGGGTTGTCCTTGCTGAGCTTCAACCCATACAGCTCGGCCTTCCCGAGCAGGCTGCTCCGGCCCGAATAGTCGGACACGAGCATCCGCTGCCGATTGCCCACCAGCTCCGGCACGATGTGCTCGTAGGTGGCCGGGTTCTTCTGCACGGCGTTGACGTGGACGCCGCCCTTGTGGGCGAAGGCCGCGTCGCCGACATAGGGTTGATGCTTATTGGGCATCAAGTTGGCGATTTCCGTCACGAAGTTCGAGACTTCGCGCAGCCGGACCAGCCGCCGGTTGCCGAGCGCCTCGCGCTTCATCTTCAGCTCGAGATTGGGCAAGATGGAACAGAGATTGGCGTTGCCGCACCGCTCGCCGATCCCGTTGATCGTGCCTTGGACTTGCAGAATGCCGGACTCGATCGCCACCAGGGAGTTGGCCACGGCCATCTCGGTGTCGTTGTGCGCATGGATGCCGAGCGGCACCGGACATTCCCGCTTCACGACCGCGCAGATCTCCCGGATCTCCCAGGGCATGGCGCCGCCGTTGGTGTCGCAGAGGATCACCCGCTCCGCGCCGCCCTTCACCGCGCGCCGGATGGTCTCCAAGGCATAGGCGGGATCGGCCTTGTAGCCGTCGAAGAAGTGCTCGGCGTCGTAGAACAGCCGGCGGCCCTTGTCGCGCAGATAGGAGACCGAGTCCTCGATCAGTTCGAGATTCTTCGCCAGCGACACGCCCAGCGCATCGGTGACGTGGAGGTTCCAGCTCTTGCCGAACAGCGTGATGGTGCCGGTGTCCGCCGACAACAGGGCCTGGATGTTCGGATCTTTCTGCACCGGATTGCCGGCCCGCCGCGTCGCCCCGAACGCGACGACCGTGGCATGTTGCAGCGGAATGGTCTTGATGATTCGGAAGAACTCGATGTCTTTGGGATTGGCGCCCGGCCAGCCGCCTTCGATGAAATGGACCCCCAGCTCATCCAGCTTCTGCGCGACCCGGACCTTATCCTCGGCCGAAAAGCTGACGTCTTCGGACTGCGCGCCGTCCCGTAGCGTCGTATCGTAGACTTCCAGCGGACGCAGGGGCGCCTGCGTCGATCGCCTGAGCGCGCCCAGCTCCGCGTCCCGGCGCTTCGCGCGCGACCGCGTGGGAATCGAACGTTTCATGCTCGCGGCTGCTCCAGCCCGAACGCCGCGTGCAGCGTCCGGATCGCCAACTCCAAGTACTTTTCATCGATCACGCAGGAGATTTTGATCTCCGACGTGCTGATCATCATGATGTTGATGCCCTC
>CAYZTJ010000300.1:0-1770 GCA_964481215.1 uncultured Nitrospira sp.
GTGAACGCCGACGTGCTCGGCATCGTCGAGGCGGAGAGCCGCCCTGCCCTGCTGCGCTTCACCAACAACGTGATGAAATCCATCGGGGGCGACCCTTATGATCACGTGATGCTGATCGACGGCAATGACGAGCGCGGTATCGACGTCGCGGTGATGACGCGGCAGGATTATCCCATTGCCTTCATCTGCAGCCACGTCGATGACGCCGACAACACCGGAGTGATCTTCAGCCGCGACTGCGCGCAATACACAATCGACACGCCGAAGGGCAACCGGCTCGTGCTGCTGGTCAATCATCTCAAGAGCAAAGGTTTCGGCTCGCAGGCCACTTCCAACGCCAAGCGCGAGCGCCAAGCCAAGCGCATCAAAGAAATTTATGACGCGCTGCGCCAAGCCGGAAACAAGTTCGTCGCAGTCGTGGGTGACTTCAACGATACGCCGGACAGCGCGCCGCTCGCCCCGCTGATGGCGCAGACCGATCTCAAGGACATCAGCGAGCACGCGAACTTCGACGACGGCGGACGGCCCGGGACTTTCGGCAACGGGGCAAAGTCGAGCAAGATCGACTACATCCTGATGTCGCCGGAGTTGTTCGCCAAGACAAAGAAAGGCGGCATCTTCCGCATGGGCGTATGGGGCGGCACCAACGGCACGCTCTTCCCGCATTTTCCGGAGATAACGAAAGCGAGCGAAGCCGCTTCCGACCACGCGGCCGTGTGGGCGGATGTGGATGTATGACCTCGCCCTGAATCGATAAGCCAACACGCTTGACAGGCACGGAGGCGGCCTGTATTAAACCGAACGGTTATTTAACCTGACGGTATAATATAAATGACCACGGACCGCCTCAGCGCCACCTTTTCCGCCCTCGCCGATCCCACGCGGCGTGCCATCCTGGCGCGGCTCGTCCTCGGCGAAACCTCGGTTTCCGATTTGGCCAAGCCGTTCGACATGAGCCTTCCCGCCGTCTCCAAGCATCTCAAGGTGTTGGAGCGCGCGGGCCTGATCGCGCGCGGGCGCGAAGCGCAATGGCGGCCTTGCCGGATCGAGCCCGGGGCCCTTCGAGGAGTCGACGACTGGCTCGAACGTTATCGCAAGCTATGGGAAGAACGTTTCGACCGCCTGGACGATTATTTGCGCAAATTGCAAGCCAAGGAGAAGAAACGTGGCCGCAAGAAATAGCATCGATCTGCAGCGGGACCCGAAAGCGATCATCACCATACGCGTGATCGATGCGCCGCGCGATCTCGTCTTCTCCGTGTGGAGCGACGCTAAACATCTGGCGCAATGGTGGGGACCGAATGGCTTTACCACGACAACGCATTCGTTCGATTTCCGTCCGGGAGGCACCTGGCGCTTCGTGATGCACGGGCCCGACGGCCGCGACTATGACAACCGCATCACCTATGACGAGATCGTGAAGCCGGAACGGCTGGTCTATCATCACGGCGGCGGCGATGATGTGGAGCCGGTGCAGTTCCGGACCACCGTCACATTCGACGATATCGGCGGCACGCAGACCCGCCTCACCTTGCACGCGGTGTTCCCCTCGGCAGCGGAGCGCGATCGGGTCATCAAGGAATATGGCGCCGACAAGGGCGCGGTGCAGACGCTGTCGCGGCTCGCCGATTATGTAGCCGCCCTCACCTGAACATCGAAGCGATAAGGAGACGCCATGCAAGTGACCCCCTATCTGTTCTTCGACGGCCGCTGCGAGGAAGCGATCGAGTTCTACAAAAAGGCGATCGGCGCCCAAGTGGGCATGATGAT
>CAYZTJ010000301.1:0-1757 GCA_964481215.1 uncultured Nitrospira sp.
CATGAATCGACTGATCAAGAAAGCCAACGTCCTCGTCGAAGCGCTGCCCTACATCCGCACGTTCCGGGGCAAGACCGTTGTGATCAAATACGGCGGCAATGCCATGACGGAGCCGTCGCTCAAAGAGCGCTTCGCGCAGAACATCGTGTTGCTGAAGTACGTCGGCTTGAACCCGGTGATCGTCCACGGCGGGGGACCGCAAATCGATACGATGCTCGATCGGTTGGGGATCGAGGCGAAGTTCCGGCACGGGGTGCGCGTCACCGACGAGGCCACGATGGAGATCGTGGAGATGGTGCTCGCGGGCAAGATCAATATGGAGATCGTGGATCTCATCAGCCGGCACGGCGGACAGGCGGTGGGCCTCAGCGGCAAAGACGGCGGCTTGATGCTCTCGCGGCCCCTGACCGCCAAGGCCTGGGCCGAGAGCCTCGAAAAAGACCTCGACGACGAGGATGAGAACGGTGACTTCGGACTCGTGGGGGAAGTCCAGTCCATCGATCCGAGCCTGATTCTCAAGCTGCAGCAAGATCTGTACATTCCGGTGATCGCGCCGATCGGGACCGACCGGGAAGGCAACACCTACAACATCAATGCCGACCTCGTGGCGGGCGCCATGGCGGCGGCGCTGCAAGCGGAAAAGTTGCTGATGCTGACGGACGTCAAGGGCATCCGTGACGCGAAGGGGCGGCACCTGTCGACGGTCTCCCGCAAGGACGTCCAGCGCATGGTCAAGAAGGGCACGATCAGCGAAGGCATGCTGCCCAAGGTCCACGCCTGCCTGACGGCCCTCGACGGCGGCGTGAAGAAAGCCCACATCATCGACGGCCGCGTGCCCCATGCCATCCTCCTCGAAATCTTCACGCACAAGGGCATCGGCACCGAGATCACGGCGTGACCCCCGCGTGGAGCGGGCCGTGACGCGTAAGACGTGACGCGTGACTGCTGGATTACCTGAGCGGCTTCACGCGCATCTCCGGCACCTCGTCGGGGAGCGTCATCCACTCAGTAGCCCTGCACGGCTGACCCAGTCCGAGACCTATCTCGCCGAGACGTTTCATACCGTCGGGTTGTCGGTCACGCGGCATGAGTTTTCGGCGCTGGGCGGGACGTATCGGAATGTCGTCGCGAGCCTGTCCGCCGGACGACGCGGAAGCGACCCGCCGCTCGTGATCGGCGCGCATTTCGATACGGTCGAAGGCTCGCCCGGCGCGGATGACAATGCCAGCGCCTGCGCCGTCTTGCTCGAGGTGGCCTGCCATCTGTCCGGGAGCGCAGGCGACCGGCCGATTCACTTCGTCGCATTCAATTTGGAGGAAGAGGATCTGCTCGGCAGCCGGGCCTACGCCGCGCATCTGAAGGCCACCGGCCAAGATATTCTCGGCGCGATCGTGCTGGAGTGCGTCGGCTATGCCAGCCGGGTTGAAGGGTCGCAGCAGAAACCCGCTGGGGTGCCGGCGCCCGTGCCCACCGTCGGGGATTTTCTCGCGGTGATCGGCAATGACCGGGCTCAGCCCCTGGTGGAGGCCATGCTCGCCGCGCGTCCTTCTGTGCCGGAGCTGCCACTGGTCCCGCTCATCGTGCCCGGGTGCGGCGAAGCCCTTCCCGATACCAGGCGGAGCGACCACGCGGCCTTTTGGGACTGCGGCGTCCCGGCCCTCATGCTGACCGACACGGCGAATTTCAGAAATCCACACTACCATCAGCCAAGCGATACGATCGAGACCTTGGACCTCGACTTCATGGCAAAGGTGGCC
>CAYZTJ010000302.1:0-1753 GCA_964481215.1 uncultured Nitrospira sp.
TGTTCCCCAACAAGCCCGCGGCCCCCGAGGTGGAGCAACCCCAGGCTCAGCCCAAACCCGTCACCGCCAAGCGCAACAAGAAGCCGGCCGAGCCCGGCCGGATGAGTGCGTAGCGGAAAGCGCAAAGGGCTTTTAGCCTTCAGCTCCCGGCATTCAGCTTTCTGTCACAGCATCCAAGAGGCGCTTCTCCAACTGCGAGTCCTCATCCTATCCTGCGCTGACGGCTGATAGCCGATTGCTATGAACCCTTATCTCCTTTCTCCCCCTCGCCGAAATCCAAACCTGAGTGCTGAGAGCTGACAGCCGATAGCCCGTTTCTGCTCTCTATCCCCACCTTGACCCGTTCTTCCGCGCCCGGCTAGCATGCCGGTCATGACTGAGCCCTCCGCCGAATCCCCAGCGACGAGGCTCCAGCGAAAAGCCGCGTCGGTCCTGGAATGGGACCGGCTCTTGTCCCTGGTGGCCGGCCATGCCCGGTCCACGATGGGAGCGGAGTGTTGCCGCACCCTGGCCCTTGCGCCGGACCTGGCTTCCTCGCAACTCCGCCTGCAGGAAACGGCCGAACTCGTCGCCCTTCGCGCCGGCGAGGATCCCTTTCCTTCGCTCCCCATGCCCGATGTCCGCGAGGCGGTCGGGCGGGCGCTCAAAGGCGCGGCCTTGGAACCGCACGATCTGCGGGACGTGGCCACGGTCATCGGGCTGGGGCTGGACCTGCTGCGCTATCTCGGCACGCATCAGGCGGCGGCGCCGACGCTGGCCGCACTCGTGGCAGACCTCTCCGACATCCATCGAGCCCAGGCCATCAAGGCGGCCATCGATCGGGCGATCGATCCCGACGCGCAGATTCGCGAGTCGGCCACCCCCGAGCTTCGCCGATTCATGCATCAAGCGCAGGACCTCAAGCAGAACATGCGCCGCCGCCTCGATGTCATCATGGCGTCGACGCGATATGAAGCGGTGCTGCAAGAGCGCTATGCGGCGCAACGCGAGGGGCGGTATGTGATCCTCATCAAGGCCGAGATGCGTGGGAAGATTCCCGGTATCGTGCACGATGTCTCTTCGAGCGGCGCAACGGTCTTCTTCGAGCCGCGCGAATTGGTCGAACTGAACAATGCGATCAAGGTGGCCGAGCTGGAGGTGACGCGGGAGGTGGCGCGCATTCTCCTCGACCTCTCGGCGCGCGTGGCGGCGGAGGGGCCTGCGCTGCTCCGTGCCGTGGATCGCATCGCAACCCTGGACTGCATCTCGGCGAAGGCGTCGTTCAGCGCGCAGGTGCGGGGCGCCGCCGTGACGTTGAATGAAACCGGCCGGCTCATGCTCCACGAGGCCCGGCATCCGCTGCTCCTGCTGGCGAAGGAACAGGTGGTGCCGAACGATATTCTGGTCGACGAGTCCGTGCGGGTGCTGGTGGTCTCCGGCCCCAACACCGGGGGCAAGACCGTCGCGCTCAAAATCGTCGGGCTCTTCGCCCTCATGGTGCGCGTCGGGCTGCAACCCTGTTGCCGCGAAGGCTCGGAGATGGCCTTCTTTCCGGAAATCTACGCCGATATCGGCGATGCCCAAGACCTGACGCGGGACCTCTCGAGTTTTTCCGCCCACATGACGCAGATGATCGAACTGCTGGCCACGACGAGCGCGCGGGCCTCGTCGGGGAGGGCCGCGCCCTGTCGCGCGCTCGTGTTGCTCGATGAGCCTGTGACCTCCACCGACCCGGCCGAAGGCGCGGCCTTGGCCGAAGCGCTCCTCGTGCGAC
>CAYZTJ010000303.1:0-1694 GCA_964481215.1 uncultured Nitrospira sp.
CCGCAAGATCAGTGGCGAAGAGTCATCCCGTTGCGGATCACGAACGGAATCGTGACGCACCGGTCACGGCCGAGACCGATATTGTCGCGACGACGAGCCGCACCGAAGACGCGGCCTCGCGAGCATGCGGAAATCCGCAGTTCATCTCAGTCCGATTGAGGAAGTCCAGCCATGACGAGCGACATTGTATTCAGACAAACCAATCCCGAGAGCCAGACCAATGAGCACGAGGTGGCGCAAATGGTCCTCTCACCGCTGAAGTCGGGTCCATTCTTGCAGGAAATCAGGCAAGCCGGCACCATCCGTGAATTCCTCTTCGAAATGCGAAAGGACGGCCAGATCTATTGGATCGGCGCGGCGGTGCCGCGAGGCACGTCGGACTTCTCCAGGCTGCAGGTCTTTTTTCACCCCACGGTCGTCCAGAATGGACGGGTCCATGCAAAGGAAGATGACTACCAGGCCTTTCAGGGCGGATGGTCCGGCAGCCTGCAGCGGTACGTCGCGATGCAAGGCGGCCAGCTCGCGGGCGCTCGCCTCATGCCATTGATCGTGCCGTTCATGACCATGGCGGCGCTGAAGAGCAAGGGGTCCAAGTACATGTTTGCGACGCGCCCCGTCGAAACGCTGAACGCGATCATGACGGCGATCCGCGATGTGGTGATGCCCGGCGCCCCCAGTCGCGTCCAGGTTTCGAAAATTGGCGTTTCAAGCTTTTCTTCGGGAATCGGCGCGATGCGCCTCTTCATTGGAGCCTTCGGGGGGACCGGCTTGATTGCAGAAACTACCGACTTCGACGGCCCCTTCATCATATCGGAACCAAAGATAATCACCCGCTCGCCTGGAGCGGTCGGCCGGGTCTTTTCACAGGTTGGGCCGGTGCACCCGCAAGGCTGGTGGGTGACGATGTCACCGCAGAGTTTCAGGAACATCACGAGCTTCCGCGACAAGGGTCCGCATGCCCAAATCGGCTGGATGAGCTACTACATGGCCTGTCTCACCAGTGCGATTGATTGAGGAATGCTCCCGATGAGGACAGCCGATGCCGGCGGACCAGTCCGACGCCGCGCGCATGCATCTCAGTTTGTAGTCATGCACAGCCCCACATCAGGCCTCGCTTCCGTCGAATCTGAAAGGAAACAAGACGACTCGACTTGGCCGCAAACTCGGCTGTCACCCCGGCGAAAGCCGGGGTCCATAGACACCGTCCTCTGGAATATGGACCCCGGCTTTCGCCGGGGTGACACGCTAAGGGGCAATATCGGCGAGGGCGGTTTCATTCCTCGCAGGTCGACGCAGTCGGTGGGAACTCTGTTGCAAACGCTCCGTTCTGCGTCGCTCACACGATCCCCCTGTTGTCATAAGCGATCTTCGACATCGACTTCTCCGGTGTGATCCGCGGCCTCGCCGCGTCCGATCGCCATCCGGCGCAGGGGCGGCCGCGCGGGGCTGCCCCTATACTCCATTTTCGGGGACAGTATCGCCCATGGGCGATCCCATCCTTCTCTGTGTCCTCTGTGCCTCTGTGGTGCCCCTTCCTTGCTTTCCTTCTTCTTCCGCCGCGCCCCCTCACGTGATCCCCCTGTTGTCGTACCTGATCTTCGGCAGCGGCCCACTGTCCTCGTGCAGGCCCATGGCGAGGTAGCGGAACGCGTCCGCGCCGTGGCTGGCCCAGTCGTGCAGCGGGTTCGGCTGCA
>CAYZTJ010000304.1:0-1642 GCA_964481215.1 uncultured Nitrospira sp.
GTGCCGTCGCGAGCGGGTTCACCTTCGTGGCAGGCGCTGTAGGTTTCATGGCCAAGGGATTGACGCTCGTGGCCGGCGGGATGCGGGTCGATGGGGGAGGGCCACAGATCAGTCCGATGGAGTCGAGGAATTCTCCTGCACGTCCGTGAATGCCGGTCGCCAGTTCACTCGGAGGACAACGGACACTGAAATCATCCGCCCCGGTTTTTCCTAGATTCCCATATTCGTCAAGAATCGTCTCCTCTCGATCTCCAGTTGAGTTGCCGAAGACGAATTTGAGGGCGCCAGGGAGCGCGAGCCGCGTGCACGACACCTGTAAATACTTGATGAAGTTGTCTGAGCTGAGTCGCAGAATTCTCCAACCTTGGATCGCGCCGTTGAGTAGGCCAAGTTGCTCACACTTTTGTTCACGCTCGACGCCGCCCCTACTACTCCCACGAAACGGACCAAAGAACGGCTTCCCAAACGTTTGAGATTGCGGCAGCCAGCGGGCACAGATCGGAGCGATGCGGTTGATCCATTCCCCCGCTCTGCCCTTCAAGCCGACCAGATATGACCCATTGGGACATTCGTCTCGAAACGGATTTCCGCCTGGACCGCCCCAGGCTTGCGTATCCGTCGCCAGTGCGAAGTCTGGGTACGAGAGTGCCAACCCGAGCAGCATGAAGAGCGCCGGTAGCGCAGTGCGATACATCGATCGACGTGAGGGTGTCATAGGTGCCTCCATCGCGATTCGTCCGTTACTCAGCCGTTCAGACCGCCGAGCATGTTTGTCGTTTACCCAACTCCTGCTACGCACGCATTCGTCTTGGCGTAGCGGCGCAGTACTCCTACTTGAACTTCTGGTCCCGGCACCCATCCTTGAACGTGTCGAACTTCACGGTGCAGAGGTCGAAGTTGAACCCCTTTTCGTTCTGGTCTTTCCGTCCGTCAATCCGGACATAGCCCTGATCCTTCTCGCCGTTGTCCAGCTCGATGGCCGCTTCGCAGTAACGAGACTTGTTGAAGTAATCTTTCGCGGGTGTGTACTGGTTCACGCCGGCAGGCGGCGCGCCGACACCGATCTCCTTGAGCTGCGCGGTCTTAAACTTCGCCTTGCCCCCGCGAATCATCAGACTGCCTTCGTAGGCTTCCTTGACGCGATGGAAGATCTGCTTATCCTGGCAGGACGGCGGTTCGGCCGCACCCACGACGGGCAGAACTGCGCCCACGATGGCTGCCGCAACCAGCACTGAGGATACAGGACCGGTGATTCGTCGCATCATCATGGCGCGTTCTCCTTACCAACCTGCTCATCCACGGTCTGATTGCCTTCCGGTCCGGTCGGCTCATCCACTCCGCGCCTGAGCACGCCGATGGCGCCGGAGGCCGCCGATCCCGCGCTGCTGGTCATCGTACGGCTGGCGCTCAAGGCGTTTTCCTCTCTCGCCATCGTCCGGCTGGCCGGCGGCACGCAGACCACATCGCCATTGAAGGCTTCGCGCCACACAAAGCCGGGGAGACAGGTATTCGGTCCGTAGGGCCCGCCGGTTGGACTGCGGCGCGACGCGGCGGTGGCATTCTCTTGCTTCACGCGGTCGCGCGAGGCCGGCGGCGCACAGACCAGATCGGTCGGCTGGGCCGTCCGCCACACGAAGCCGGA
>CAYZTJ010000305.1:0-1605 GCA_964481215.1 uncultured Nitrospira sp.
TATTGGTCAGTGAGGCGGAGGGGGCGTCCGGTAGGTTGGCGGCCGTTGGAGAATTTACCACGCTGCCGGAGTCTTCCCAATCGGTCCCTGTCACATTTGCCTGGAGCGGCGATTTGGGCGGGCAGGAGCGTTGCCGACAGGGGGAGGCCGGTTATCCTATCTTCGATGTCATTCGCCGACAGCGGCCGGATTTCTTCCTGTTCCTCGGCGATACGATTTACAGCGACAGTCCCTGTCCCTCTCCGCCCAACGAGCCGGGGGCCGAAGCCGTGGCGCAGTCGCTGTCGGAATACCGCGCCAGGCACAAGTATCAGCGCGGGGCTGCCGCGCTGCGGCGGTTGTTGGAGTCGGTGCCCGTGTACGTGATCTGGGACGATCATGAAGTCCGGGACAATTTTGCCGGACCTCATGAGGGGCTTATGGCCGCAGGGCGGCAGGCGTTGCGGGAATATTGGCCGATCCGGACACACCAAGAGGACCCGCACCGTCTGTATCGTTCGATCCGCTACGGAACGGATCTCGATCTGTTCATCCTCGACACGAGGCAATACCGGAGCAGCAACGCCGATCCGGACGGGCCGGGAAAAACCATGCTGGGGGAGGCGCAGCTCGCTTGGTTCCTGAAGAGTCTTGCCTCCTCGACCGCCACGTGGAAACTCGTCGCCACCAGCGTGCCGCTGTCGATTCCAAAACCCGGTCCTCAGGCCAGGCCTGGTTTCGACGGTTGGAACGGCGGGCCGGATGGCACCGGCTTCGAGCGCGAGCGGCAGGTCCTCGTCGATGCGATTGTCACGAAAAAGCTCAAGAACGTCGTCTTTCTCGGGGGCGATGTGCACTACGTCCAAGTGACCGCCTACGATCCCGATCATGATGGCCGTCCGGACTTCCATGAGTTTGTCGCCGGGCCCTTATCGGCCAGGCCCGGCCGGCTGACTCCTCCCAGCACCGGTCTGAATCCAATCAGCCTGGTGAACGACGGCGGCTACTTCAACTTTGGCTTGATCCGGCTGACCGCCTCGACCCTCGAGGTGTCGTTCATCGACGATGCGGGAAAGACCCGCCATACCCACCGCCTGAAGGCCCAGTAATCGCTTGCAATTCCGACAACCGACCGGGTACGGTACAAGTCCTTTTGTGGAAGGGTTCGAGCATTCCATGGGCCTGCAAGTCCTGTCGGTGATCGGCGCGGTGATGATCCTGACGGCCTATGGGCTCAATCAGAGCGGAATCTGGAAAGAGCTCCACGCCGGGTATCTGGCGCTGAACATCGTCGGATCGTTGCTCTTGGGTGTCGTGGCGATCGCCGACGGGCGGGCGGGATTCATTCTACTCGAATTTGCTTGGGCGGGAATCGGCGTGATCGGGGTCGTTCGGGCCGTACGGATGCGACGGAATCAACGTTCATCGTAATAAGGAGACGGAACATATGGCAGGGTTGATGTCGGCGGATGAAATTTTCGAGAAGACGCAAGCGGCGGCAGTGGCGGCGACCAGCCCGGACGAGAAGGCGTTACAGATCGATTATGATGCCTTGAAACAGAAGATTCGTGCGGCGCTGGCCGATCGTAAAGTCGCGCTGTGCCACATCAATAAGTTTCTGCCGGA
>CAYZTJ010000306.1:0-1538 GCA_964481215.1 uncultured Nitrospira sp.
AGAACTTCGGCCAGAACATGGACGACTTCGCCAACCTCAAGCGATGGTTCGAGAAGTCGATGGGCGAGCGGCCAGCCGTCGTGAAAGGCAAGGCCGTCGGCCTCGAGCTGCGTGCTCAGCCGGGCATCAACACGGATGAGCAACGCAAGATCCTGTTCGGCCAGACCGCGGCAGTCGTCCGCTGATTCGTCATCCTGACAGAAGTTGACAGTGGCTTGAAGGTACAAGGGCAGCAGAGGAGGCTGCCATGCTCCAAGCCGCTCTCAAATCCAGGCCCAGACCGAACGCCGACTTCGATTTCCTCATGGGGATCTGGAGCGTGCGCCATCGTTACCTTGTTCGCCGGCTCGTCGACTGCCGAGACTGGATTGAGTTTCCGGGCACCTGCGCCGCCCGCAAGATCCTCGACGGTTTCGGCAATATCGACGAGAACGAGATCGACCTGCCGGGCGACCGCTATCGCGGCATGAGCCTGCGCACCTGGGATCCCGACAAAGCAAGATGGTCGATCTACTGGCTCGACAGTCGCGTGCCGGGACAGCTGTTGCCGCCGGTGCACGGGCGCTTCGAGAAAGGCATAGGCATCTTCCATGGTGACGACGAGTTCGGCGGCCGGCCGATCCGCGTGCGCTACGTCTGGTCGCACATCACCGGCGGATCGGCGCGCTGGGAGCAGGCCTTCTCGCTCGACGAGGGCAACAGTTGGGAAACCAACTGGGTGATGGATTTCACGAGGCTGTAACCATGACCGACCATGTTTTCGTCGACAGGTTCATGAAGCCGTGGAACGACCACGACGTGGACGGCGCCATGGCTTTCATGACCGGAGACTGCCTCTGGGAGATCCCTCGCGGCAGTGGTCCGCACGGGACGTGTTTCGCCGGTGCGCCAGCCGTGCGCGGTGCGATCGCGCGCGCCTTCGAAGCGATGCCTGACATCCGGTATGACCTGGTGCGCGCGAGCTTCGGGCCGGACCTCGTCGTGCTCGAGCTCGAGGTGACGGGCACACTGCCCGACGGCCGGCGTGCGAAGTTCCATGCCTGCGATGTCATGACCCTGCGCGGCGGCAAGGTGGCCGCCAAGCGCTCCTATCGCAAAGTGGTGGAGTAAGCATCATGGCCGGAACGCTCTTCGCCGTGCTCAACAAACGCGGGCCGAGCTGGGACCATGCACGGCCGATGGAGCAGCAGCCGGATTGGCGGGCTCACGCCGATTTCATGAATGGCCTCGAAGCCGAGGGATTCGTGGTGCTGGGCGGACCGCTCATGGGCACCGAAGACGTGCTGCTGATCGTCCGCGCGGAAGACGAGGCGGAAGTCGCGGCACGGCTCGCCCCGGACGTATGGGTCGTCAATGGATTGCTCGCTCGCCACTGGATCAGGCCCTGGCAACTCAGGTTGGGGTCGCTCGCGAGCCCTTGACCCGGCACGCGCTGGCAACCACGTTGACGGTGCCCGCGCCACGGGAGGCACCGTCATGCAAGCGGAAGAAAAAGATCTCATCACCGGCCTGTTCGGCCGACTGCAGCCCTACGAAGC
>CAYZTJ010000307.1:0-1520 GCA_964481215.1 uncultured Nitrospira sp.
CGATAGTTGATCGCGCGGCCGCCCGGACGATAGGCGTCGGTCAGCGGATCGCGCTGCGGAAGGAAGTCGCCCTTCTTATTCAGCGGACGGAACGCCTCATCGCCGACTTCGTGGTAGAAGAGCACGAATTCGCGGAAGTCCGGCCCCGTGCCGTTCTTGATCATAACCTGCCAGCCGCTGGTCGCCGGGGTCGCCTCGCCGCTGCCGAGCGGTTCCCAATAGGAGGACCCGCGCGGCTCGACGACGAACGCGCCGAACATGCCCATGACGGTCAGTTCGCGATCGTTGCTGTAGGTGTGGAACTGACGGACACCTTCCTGGGTGTTGGGATGGATGTACCACTCCATCTCAACGGCCTTATCCTTGGTCGCGATCGAATCGGGGTTCGTCGTCGTGGCCGCCGCACCGGTCGCGCTTACCACCGTGGCGGAGCCATGGATATGGAGGCTGACCTCTTCGCCGCCTTCCAGCTTGTTCGTGAGCTTGATCCTGACGCAGTCGCCCTGGTTGCCGCGGATGGTCAGCGGCTGAATCCACTGGGCCTGCACCCCGGGGATGACGGCACCCGGATCCCACCCGTCTTTCTCACGGCTCTCCTTGTTCTTCGTTTCTTCCGCACGGACCTTGTCGATGTTTTCGTCCAGCACGTACATGTAGCCGGGATAGAAGTCGAGCCACTGGTTCAACGTGATCTCGACGTTGATCGCGGAGACGTTGTACTGCTTCACCGGCGCGGTCGCAGGGCACTTGCCGCCGCTCGTCATGGCCACCGGCTCGACGCGCGGATCGGAGACGAGGAGCATGTCCTGATTGCCGGCGCCGTACTGGTGCATCATGGACTGGGTATTGAACATACCCGTGTTGACGCCCTGCACCTGCGGATCCTGCGTCATGTGCTCCATGACGCGCTGGTGCTGCTGCTCGACCATCGCAGACCGATCGCCCTTGCCGGACATCGTGTCCTCGATGATGGTTTGTCCCTTGAGTTGTTCAGCCCAAGCGGGAAGTTGGTGGTTCATCGCCGTGTGCGACGATGAATTCTCGGCGGATGCCAGCGGGGCCCCGAACAGGGCCACCGCTGCGATCGCGCCAAGCATGCGGGTTGAAGTGCAAACCCGTGGCTTTCGGAAAATCATGGACCGGCCTCCTTGATTTTGGTGAGAAAAACAACCGAATTATTTTAGTGATGATGACTGTTTATGAGTGGGCGCGTAACCTCATGTGCAACGAAGCGTCAGGGTCTCCCTCGCTCTGACGAGAGAGGGCGAAAGATACTGAAGTTCTCGGGAACTGTCAACCCCAAAACCCATCCGGCGGCACCCTGGACGACTGTCCTTTACTAGAGGAATTCGTCGTGGTGCTTTTGCACCGATTGAGCCTTTGGCCCCATGCGGGGCAAGGTCTTCTTCTCTTGTACGCGGGTTTGGGCGTTTGTGCGATAATCCCGCCATGATCCTGAAGCGGTGGCTCGTCGGGGACCCCCTCAAGACCGCGCAGGCGGTCCACGAACGGCTGTCCAA
>CAYZTJ010000308.1:0-1514 GCA_964481215.1 uncultured Nitrospira sp.
AGTCGCCTTGAATGAATGCGATCTCGCTCAGCGACGGCCGATGGAGGGGCCCCGCCGAGGCCTGGACGAGAGCCGGATCGAATGCTGCTCCCGCAGTCACCTCCACGTGGCCGCTGAACGCCATCAAACGATCGAACGCTGCCAACAAGGCAAGGACGGCAAGCGCCAGATGAAAACCAAGCAGACCCGGCTGCTGGCGCAGTTTCGGCGTGACCGCCAGCGCCGCCACGAGGTTGACGAACAGAAGGCCAAATGGCACCGCCAGGTAAATGGCGAGTGGGCGGCCAGTCAGCTGCGAAACGACAGCGATGGCTGCAGCCGCCACAAGGCAGGCAAAGGTCAGCTTGAGCGAGGCAAGGGCCGCGGCGATGAATGACAGCCTGCTCATGGCGGGTTTTCGCAGTTCTCGCTGCTGTCGCGCATCCAGTCCCGCCCAACCTCACCATTGCCTGGCGGACCGGCTGAGCCGCAGTTGTTTTCCTCCCAGTTGCCGCTCGTGGCAAAGGTCCGCACCTTTAGCATCGCGTTCAAGTAGTACGGGCCGTTGGTATATCCGGCGGTCGTGTTGTTTCTTACCTGGGTGCCCACGGGGAAGCCGCCCTCAGGACCGACATCGTTGAGGTTCACGAGAAACGCCTTGTTCTTCCAGCCATGCGGCACGGCCACGTGGCACCAAGTGCACCGCAATCGCCCGATCTTGTCGGCATGGAATGCGTGCAGATTCTGGTCCTTGGAGCCGCCGAATCCGCTGCGGAACTCCCGCGCGGGTTCACGCACCGCGTAGTGACCGTAATCGTGGCATTTGAAGCACAGATGATCCTGCGTGCCTGCACCGCCGCTCGACTGGTCCCACGGGCCCTTGAGGATGAAGTTGTTGTTGGAGCCATGCGGTCCCCAGGACCTGCCGTCCTCGCCGCCGGCCGGCACGATGGTCCCGGCCGCCGTCTCCGAACCGTGGCAGTCCGAGCAGTACATCGTCTGCTGGCCAATGAACTCATCGCTGTTCCAAGGCGACAGCCAGTTGGTGCGGTCGGCCTGCCTGATCCCTGTCGTTCGTCCGGTGGGCGCGATGACGGGATGCCATGAGCGATGGTTTCCGCCGGGCTCGCCGGTGTCACCGAGCGGCGCCTGGAATTCCATGGCTTGGTCGGTGTAGCGGGTCACCGCATTGGTGCCCGACGGCGTTCCGCCGGAAATGAAGCCAAGTTCCGGCGGCTGGTCGTAGGCATAGGTCGAATGGCACTTGAGGCAGATCTGATACTCTCGCGTAACCCAGGCACTGGACGCAGATGTGCTCGCGCCGACAGCCGGATTGCCGCGCTTGACGTCGAACGCAATGGGCGCTGCCAGAAACTGCGAAGAGCCATAGACCGGTTCGACGCCCCAAGTTCCTTTGAGCACACCCGAGGCGATGTTCGTGGGCATGGTGCCGGCCTCGATCGGATGGGTCCCCGCGGTGGCCGGCGTGATCGGCGAATCGTTGAACCGACGGTTGCGGATCATTCGATGCGGAT